>DBZZ01000065.1:7546-12664 GCA_002311315.1 Methylococcaceae bacterium UBA1147
CGATGAACACGGACCCGGTTCCCTGGCAGGGTTGGGGTCGGCAAAGGGCTCCAACGAAGAAGCCTACCTTTTCCAGAAACTGGTGCGCACCGGATTCCGAAGCAATAACGTCGACCACTGCACGCGGCTGTGCCACGCATCGTCAGTCGCAGCGCTACTTGAATGCCTGGGCTCTGGGGCAGTATCAAACCCGGTAGAAGATGTGGCCGTCGCCGAGGTAGTAATTCTGATCGGTGCCAATCCAACCGTGAATCATCCGGTCGGGGCGACCTATATCAAGAACGCGGTAAAACGCGGCACCAAACTCATCGTCATCGATCCCAGGCGTTCCGAGATTGCCCGCCATGCCGAATATTCGCTTCAGTTCCGACCCGACACCGATGTCGCCTTGCTCAACGGCATCATGCACACGATTGTCGAAGAAGGACTGATTAATCAACGATATATCGAACAACACACCGAAGGCTTCGACCACATGCCGGAGCATTTGCAGGACTATAGCCCCGAAACGGTGGCTCCGATCTGCGGAATCGATGCAGACACCATCAAGGCTGTAGCACGCCTTTACGCCAAATCAAAGGCCTCAATGATCTTCTGGGGCATGGGCATTTCGCAACACATCCACGGCACCGATAACGCGCGCTGTCTGATCTCCATGGCCCTGATGACCGGCCAGATCGGACGCCCCGGCACCGGCCTTCACCCTCTTCGCGGCCAGAACAACGTTCAAGGGGCCTCGGACGTCGGTCTTATCCCAATGGTTTACCCCGATTACCAACCCGTAAACAGCCGGGCAGCAAAAGACAAATTCGAAAAGCTCTGGCAAACCGAACTGGATCCTACTCCAGGACTGACCACGGTGGAAATGGTCCATGCGGCGTACGATGGCAAGGTCAAGGGGATGTATATCGAGGGCGAAAACCCGGCGATGTCGGATCCCAATCAAAACCACGCCCGGGAAGCATTCGCCAGACTAGAGCATCTGGTGGTGCAGGATATCTTTCTTACCGAAACAGCCGGTTTCGCCGATGTGATCCTCCCCGCCTCGGCATTTTCCGAAAAAACCGGGACTTTCTCCAATACCGACCGACGGGTGCAGATGGGTCGCCAGGTCGTCACTCCTCCCGGCGAGGCGAAACAGGACCTGTGGATTATCCAGGAGATTGCTCGCCGAATGGGCCTGGACTGGAATTACCAGGGCCCCGAGCAGGTTTTCGAGGAAATGCGTCAAGCCATGCAGTCCATCGCAGGCATGACCTGGGATCGGCTGGAAAAAGAGAATTCGCTGACTTATCCTCTGGAGAAAGAAGGCGACCCGGGCACCCCGGTCATCTTTACCAACGGGTTTCCGACTCCGAACGGAACCGGGTTGTTTGTTCCTGCAACCTTCACCCATGCGGACGAGCTACCCGATTCCGATTACCCTCTAGTATTCATTACCGGCCGACAGCTCGAACACTGGCATACCGGAAGCATGACCCGCCATGCCAGCCGGCTCAACGCCATCGAACCCGATCCAGTCGCAGACATTCATCCCCTGGACCTTGAGGCACTGGGAATCGAACCGGGTGGCCTGATCAGCCTCGAATCACGGCGCGGGAACATCACGGCCTATGCACGGGCGGACATCGGCATCCCTCGAGGCAATATCTTCATGGCCTTCTGCTACAACGAGGCCAGTGCAAACCTGCTCACCAACGAAGCACTCGATCCGTACGGGAAAATCCCCGAGTTCAAGTTCTGTGCTATCCGCGCCCGACCAGGTTCGAGCATCGACAAACGAATCAATTAAGCCAATAGCCTGCCTCCCAGGTAGCTGGCCAGCATCGGTTGTTATCCAAATCTCCCCGGATTCCCTTTTCCCGGGTGATTCCCAACTATCCAGTGAGTCAGCTACCCGGCATATGGCCCGGCCAGATGAACCCGACTCCCGAATACATGGTTTAGCGCCTCGTCGCTAAGGATTCCACCCCTCAAAGGACGGACTTCCCCTCGGCGACATTCGTCTTGAAAAACAAAGCCCGGCGGTTCGCGACCGCGCCTGAGCATTTTCGCTTGAAAGAGGGCTTGCTTGTTGACTTTTTGGACGAAATCCTTCACCTTGTCCCTATGCAAGGTTTGCTGAAAAGAGCGCCCCACTTCGGGGCGACTTTTCTGTTGAGAAGGTCAAACCTCGCAGCACCTACAATCATAAAACAATATTCGGATTCTGTTTCTTTGGACAGAAGACTGAGGAGGAGAACTATGAAGAAGCCTTTCAAGAGTTGGCTGATCGCGTCAACTGTGGCGTCTATGCTGGCTGCACCGGGAATTGCCCAAGCCAATGCCGATTTAGAAAAACTGATACAAGATTCCGCAAACTGGGCGATCTCGAGCGGTGATTACGCGGCGACCCGCTACAGCAAACTGAGCCAAATCAACACCAAGAACGTCAAAAACCTGCAGGTCGCATGGACATTCTCCACCGGGGTCTTGCGTGGTCACGAAGGCGGCCCCCTGGTCGTTGATGACGTGATCTACATTCACTCACCCTTTCCAAACAAAGTCTTCGCGCTGAACCAAGCGGATCAGACCATCAAATGGATCTACCAACCAACCCAGAACGCAGACGAAACGATTCCGGTCATGTGCTGTGACACGGTCAACCGTGGCTTGGCCTATGGAGATGGAAAAATTTACCTTCTGCAAGCTGACACGACCCTGGTCGCACTGGACGCAAAAACCGGGACGAGAGTCTGGAGTGTCAAAAATGGTGACCCGAAACTGGGTATGACCAACACCAGCGCACCTTTCGTGGTCAAGGACAAGGTCATCGTGGGGATTTCCGGTGGTGAATTCGGAGTTCGCGGATTCCTTGCTGCCTACAACGCTAAGGACGGGACATTGGCTTGGAAAGGCTACAGCATGGGACCGGACGCGGACACCCTGATCGATCCAAAGGAAACCACTTCCATGGGCCAGCCAGTGGGTGAAGATTCCAGTCTCAAGACCTGGAAAGGCGACCAGTGGAAAATCGGTGGCGGTACGACCTGGGGCTGGTATGCATACGACTCCGCACTGGGCCTTGTGTACTATGGATCCGGCAACCCGAGTACTTGGAACCCGTCACAACGTCCTGGCGACAACAAGTGGTCCATGAGCCTTTGGGCACGTAACGTCGATACCGGCGCGGTAAAATGGGTTTACCAGATGACTCCTCACGACGAATGGGATTACGACGGCATTAATGAAGTTGTACTGGTCGACCAGAAGATGGACGGCAAGGATCGTAAAACCATCGTTCACTTCGACCGCAATGGATTCGGCTACACTCTGGACCGTGTTAGCGGTGAGTTGCTTGTCGCTGAAAAATTCGACAAGTCCGTTAACTGGGCGACACACGTCGACATGACGACCGGCCGTCCACAGGTTGTTTCGGCGTACAGCACCGAGCAAAACGGCGAAGACGTGAACAGTGAAGACATTTGCCCGGCGGCCTTGGGCAGCAAGAACCAAGCCCCGGTTGCTTACTCACCGAGAACCAAGTTGTTCTACATTCCTGGCAATCACGTTTGCATGGACTACGAGCCGTTCGAAGTGGAATATACCGCAGGGCAACCGTACGTCGGTGCAACGCTGAGTATGTTCCCGGCCGGCCGCGATGTGATAACAGGCGAGAAAGATGGTACGACCAACCTCGGTCAGTTCACCGCATGGGATGCCACCACCGGCAGCATCAAGTGGTCCAAGTCAGAACCCTTCTCGGTCTGGTCCGGTATACTGGCTACCGCGGGTAATGTGGTCTTCTACGGAACGCTGGAAGGCTACCTGAAGGCAGTTGATGCCACGACCGGTGAGGAACTGTACAAGTTCAAGACCCCGTCTGGAATCATCGGGAACGTCAATACTTGGAAAACCGATGGCAAACAGTACATTGGCGTCCTTTCAGGACTTGGCGGCTGGGCCGGTATCGGCATGGCAGCGGGGCTAGAAGGCGACACCGAAGGTTTGGGTGCTGTAGGCGCTTACAGGTCTCTAGAGAACTACACCCAGTTAGGCGGTGTATTCTCTGTATTCGCTCTGCCAAACTAAAGCCGTCTCCAACAGGAAGCTGCTTTAAAACAGCGCCCCGCCCGGGAGACCGGGCGGGGCGTTCTTTTTACCGCCCGTTGTTGATCCAGCTAAACAGTCATCAAACCAATTCAAATCAGAACCGGACTACCCATTTATAGGAACCGAAGATGCCCGCATATCTGAACACACGCTACTGCCAGATCCTGTTCATGGGATTCTCTATTCTCCTGTTCGGGAGCCTGCCAGCCCAGGCCGGTGAAGCATTTCGAATCTGTGCAGACCCAAAGAACCCTCCCTTCTCAACCCGAAGCGAGACAGGATTCGAAAACCAGATCGCATCACTGTTTGCCCGAAAACTTGAGCAACCGACTGACTACACCTGGTTCCCTCAACGGCTCGGCTTCATTCGTAATACCCTGAAAGCCAAGCTACCAAACAAGAATCAATACAAGTGTGACGTGGTTCTTGGTGTGCCAACGGGCTATAACCTGACCCTAACCACGGATTCCTACTACCACTCGGTTTACGGGATGATCTACCCCAAAGACCGCGGTCTGGATGACATCAAAAGTCCATCTGACCTGGCATTGCTGCCACCAGATCGAAAGCAAAAGCTCAAGATAGCAATGTTCGATCGTGGCCCCGGTACCGCGTGGATTGTGAAAAACGGCCTCGTGGAACAAGGAGTTCCATACCAGTCAATGACCGGTGATATCGACAATACGACGGCAACCACCATGGATCGTGATTTCAAGGCCGGTGTGATCGATCTCGCGATTCTCTGGGGCCCCATGGCTGGCTACGTGATTTCAAACAGCGCACCCGGAACTTACGCCTTCCTGCCGATGCATTCTGTTGCGGGCATGAAATTTGATTTCCCAATGTCGATGGGTGTGCGCTACGGCGACAAGGAAAGAAAAGCCTTACTCAACGAACTGATCTCGGAAAACTCCGATCAAATCCGGCAAATACTGAAGCAACACAATGTGCCTCTCGTAGAGCCAGACGGCAGGATACTCTTTATCCCCGGCAACTAGAGATCTGTACTCCCGAGTCTCCTTGGCC
>DBZZ01000065.1:12739-13206 GCA_002311315.1 Methylococcaceae bacterium UBA1147
CAAGGTATTCGGTCCGGCCGGAAGACCTTTGTGAGAACAACTTGCAGTGATCATCCGATCTATCGATCAACTGACCAGGCGATGTCAGTCTGGAACCACAGAAGCTGGCAGGCACGTACTCATTAATTGTTCCGCCCCCCAAACTATCGAACAACCGCAGAAGCCAGTCAAAAAGAACAAGCGGCCTGGTACAGCCGTTACCATCCCCGAGCTTGATGGCACTACCCAGGAATATCATAACCGGATCAAATCGATCAACATGCCGGAGCTACTCAATCAGAAGGCACAGTGTCATCGAAAACACCTGATCGGCGCCATACTGGCCGAAATCAATGAGGAATGGCGGCTGAACAAGAGGGAATCAATGGCTCACGTCCAAGCCCAACCAAAAATGCCCCGGCAAGGACGCCGCCGGGGCATTTTCTAGCGCTGTGAGAAGCTATGCGTGTGCTGCGAAAGGATGTTCT
>DBZZ01000026.1:0-28238 GCA_002311315.1 Methylococcaceae bacterium UBA1147
TTGCTGGGAAGGCAGCATGGATTTCAGAAGTGTCAGCGGATACCGGATTCCGGCCAGGTAGTCGTCGATCCCCTCTAACACCAGCGGGCTTCTGAGCGCCGCACTGCGCCAAACCAGTTCGTCGCGGGAGAACCATGCGGCGTTCATGATCCCGGTGTCCAGTTCTCGGTCCGGGTCGTGATCCGTGCAATGTCCGGTGAAGCTGACACGAAGAAAGGTTTCCGATGTTTCCGAATGCTTCCAGAGGTGAATGCCCACCAGGGCGCTGGGCTCAAAGATCCAGCCGGTTTCTTCCAGGGATTCTCTTCGCACGGCTTCGATCAGGCTTTCCCCTGGCTCGAGATGGCCGGCTGGCTGGTTGATCACGACCGATCCATCGACCATTTCTTCAACCATCAGAAAGCGCTTATCCCGTTCGGCGATTGCCGCAACGGTCACATGTGGTGCCCAGATCATGTAGTTCTTCAGATAAAAGAACAATTTTACTTGATTTTTGTCGAGATGGCGCAGCCAAATTTGGCCCAGTCAAGGATTGAGTTTGGACAAGATAGAAGCTATCTTACTCAGATAGTTCTCAAGCAGAAGCCGGATACTACACCAGCCAGCCCGATGGCCCAACACGACGACAACCCGTTACGGGATGACGAAATAGCCGTTCAGGAGAGCAAGCCGCGACTAGACCGACCGCCGCTTTTCAAGGTGGTATTGCTGAACGATGATTTCACTCCGATGGAATTCGTTGTCGAGATCCTGAAGGGATTTTTCTCTATGAGCGATGAAAAAGCGACCCAGGTGATGCTGCATGTCCATACTCGGGGGGTAGGGGTCTGCGGTGTTTTTACGAGGGATGTTGCCGAAACCAAGGTGGAACTGGTGAACGATTATTCGAAAACGCATCAGCACCCTCTTTTATGTTCGTTTGAAGAAGTATAGGCCTAGTTATGTTAAGCAAAGAATTGGAAAAATCACTGAATGTTGCGTTCAAGCACGCTCATGCAAAAAAACATGAATTCATCACGGTTGAGCACCTTTTGCTGGCGATGCTTGAAAACCTTGATGCGATTGATGTAGTCAAAGCTTGTGGCGGCGACATCGATGCCCTGCGAAAG
Source organism: Methylococcaceae bacterium UBA1147 (assembly GCA_002311315.1). Classification (GTDB taxonomy): domain Bacteria; phylum Pseudomonadota; class Gammaproteobacteria; order Methylococcales; family UBA1147; genus UBA1147. The sequence goes on from DBZZ01000026.1 coordinate 1,110, forward strand.
GAACTTGCCGAGTTCCTGGAGCAAACAACGCCCCTGATTTGTGCAGGAGGAGATCGGGAAACGCAGCCAACGCTCGGTTTCCAGCGAGTCCTCCAGCGCGCGGTTTTCCATGTTCAGTCATCCGGCAAAAAAGAGGTTACCGGAGCAAACGTCGTGGTGGCAATTTTCAGTGAACAGGATTCGCACGCGGTATATTTGCTGAACAAGCAGAACATGACCCGGCTGGACGCGGTTAATTACATTTCTCACGGCATTTCCAATGTTGAGGAAGGCAGCACGGATGATGTTAAGCGGCTGGCCGAGGACGAACCGAAAACCAAGCAATCCGCGACTGCGCTGGAGAAGTACACGACCAATCTGAACGAGCAGGCTCGTCAAGGGTTGGTGGATCCCCTGATCGGTCGCTACGACGAGATCGAACGGGCGATCCAAATCCTGTGCAGGAGACGAAAGAACAACCCGTTGCTGGTTGGCGAGGCCGGTGTCGGTAAGACCGCCATCGCAGAAGGCCTGGCCAAGAAGATCGTTGAGGAGGAGATTCCCCAGGTCCTTGAAAACAGCGTGATCTACGCACTGGATCTGGGTGCACTGGTTGCCGGCACTAAATACCGTGGCGATTTCGAGAAGCGCCTCAAGGCCCTGATCGGTGAACTGAAGAAGCTTCCAGATGCGATCCTCTTTATCGACGAGATTCATACCATCATCGGTGCAGGGTCGGCATCGGGCGGCGTCATGGACGCCTCGAACCTGATCAAGCCGGTACTGGCATCGGGCGACATGCGCTGCATCGGTTCGACGACCTACAGCGAATATCGCGGAATCTTCCAGAAGGACCATGCTCTGGCGCGCAGGTTCCAGAAGATTGATATACCCGAACCGTCGGTCGAAGAGACCTTCGAAATCCTGAAGGGATTGAAATCGCGCTTCGAGGAATATCACGAGATCAAGTTTTCGGTCAGCGGGCTGCGCAGTGCGGCGGAACTCTCGGACCGCTACATCAATGACCGCTACCTTCCTGACAAGGCGATTGACGTGATTGACGAAGCTGGTGCCCGGCAGCGGATGCTTCCGGAAGCGGACCGGGAAACGCTGATCGATGTATCCGAGATCGAGTACATCGTGTCGAAGATTGCACGGGTACCTGTGCAGTCTGTGTCATCGGATGACAAGGGGAAACTCAAGGATCTGGAAAAGAACCTGAAGATGCTGGTTTTTGGACAGGACCAAGCCATTACCGCGTTGGCATCGGCCATCAAGCTTTCGCGTGCGGGACTGGGTGACGAAGCCCGTACGATCGGTGCTTTCCTGTTGGCTGGCCCCACCGGGGTCGGCAAGACGGAGGTGACCCGACAGCTTGCTAAGGTGCTGGGAATCGACCTGATCCGGTTCGACATGTCCGAGTACATGGAGCGGCATACGGTGTCGCGTCTGATTGGTGCTCCACCGGGTTACGTTGGTTTCGACCAGGGCGGGTTAATGACCGAGGAAGTCAACAAGCACCCGTATGCGGTTCTGCTGCTGGATGAGATTGAAAAGGCTCATCCGGACGTCTTTAACCTGCTTCTGCAGGTCATGGACCATGGAACCCTGACGGATAACAATGGCAGGAAGGCCGATTTCAGGAACATCATCCTGGTGATGACGACCAACGCAGGGGCAAGCGAAGGTGCGCGGGCCTCGATTGGCTTTACACTACAGGATCACTCGAGCGACAGTTTGCAGGTGATCGACAAGATCTTTTCCCCGGAATTCCGCAATCGACTCGATGCGATCATCCAGTTCAAGCCGCTGGATTTCGACATTATCGGCAACGTGGTCGACAAGTTTGTGTTCGAACTAGAGTCTCAGCTTGCTGACAAGAATGTGTCGCTGGTGCTTGCACCCGAGGCCAGAGCCTGGCTGGCGGAACATGGTTGTGATCCGTTAATGGGTGCGCGGCCAATGAAGCGGGTCATCCAGGAGCAGATCAAGCGTCCGCTGGCGGAGGAGCTTTTGTTCGGCAAACTTTCGAGCGGCGGAACGATCCGGATTTCTGTCAAAAACGGCAAACTGACTTTTGCCATAGAGAGCAAGGAACTTGCGTTATCCGGTTAAGACTGGGAGGGGTATTCCTGACCGGTCTGTTGCCGGGTTGGTTAGCGCATGCGGAAAGTGATTCGACCCTTATCCAGGTCGTAAGGCGTCATTTCCACCTTGACTCGGTCCCCGGTCAGGATGCGGATGTAATGCTTTCGCATTTTCCCGGAGATGTGCGCGGTCACGACATGCCCGTTGTCCAGTTCGACTCGAAACAGGGTGTTGGGAAGAGTCTCGATCACCTTGCCTTCCATTTCGATTTGGTCTTCTTTCGCCATTTTTTTGTTCTTGAATGCTAGGGAGCCAGATTTTAAACGATCAGATGATAACATATTAGCGCTGACTATCATCAATTGATGAGGCTTTCCTTTGGCTTTTGTGAGACATGGACGTTGTCGGGAAATGCTTCGTTGAGCGGTCAGCCAAGCAACTCAATGGAGCGTTAGCCAGGGTGGGAGTGCCCCCGAATTGCTCGCGGGATCACGTTAGGGAGCCCCGGTTTCCCGGGGTTCATTTTTCCAGGCAAAAGGTCCCGGGTTCTTGTGACAATGTCGCCCGATCTGATCGATGAATTCTTTGCGCGGAATCTCTCTTGCACCCAGCGAAAGAAGATGTTCGGTTTGGATCTGGCAGTCGATGAGTGCGAAGTTCCACCGCTTCAGGTGTTGGGCCAGGACGGTGAATGCAACCTTTGACGCGTTGCTACGTCGATAGAACATCGATTCGCCAAAGAAAACCCGTCCGATGCTCACGCCGTATAGTCCTCCGGCTAGGTGACCCTCGTACCAGACCTCGACCGAATGAGCGTGGCCGAGTGCGTGCAGTGCCAGGTAGCCCTCGATCATGGATTCGGTGATCCAGGTCGCTGGACTCTCCCTGCGGGGGGCGGCGCAGGCGCAAATGACTTCCTCGAATGCCTGGTCAAAGCTAGTCTTGTATTCCTGCTTGCGAAGGATTTTTCGAAGGTTTCTGGAGAGGTGTATTTCGGCTGGACTCAGTACCAGACGTGGGTCTGGAGACCACCAGAAGATTGGGTCGCCGGCATTGAACCATGGAAAGATACCCTGTTGATAGGCACTGATCAGACGCCGGGGTGACAGGCATCCACCGATCGCGAGTAGACCATTTGGTTCGGTCAACGCGGTTTCCGGATCAGGGAAGTCCTCGTCCGGGTCGGTGGCATTGAGCAAGGTCAGCATGAGACTGTGTATAGCGCAGATGCTGGTGGGTGGTGAGGGTGCTGCCTTTTGGCGGGGGGACTGTTCAGGTCTGCCTTTCGGGCCGAGCTTTAGAAGATACCCTGTAAGGTGAATGCTGAGCCAGATCTTTTATACGCTGACAAACCTGGCGGCTTTCTTCCTCAACAAATGCCGAGATCGGATTCCTGAACCGACTGTCTCTGATCCAGTGTCCAGACCATGTGGGGACCGGCAGGAACCCCCGGCTAATCTTGTGTTCGCCCTGGGCTCCGGGTTCGAAACGGGAAAGCCCTTTTTCTATGCAGAATTCGATGCCCTGATAATAACAGGTTTCAAAGTGCAGTCCTGGGACTTCTTCGGTGCAACCCCAGTAGCGACCGTACAGTGTTGAATCGCCGACCAGGAAAAAAGATGAAGCGATCATCTGCTGGTTGCGGTTTGCGGTCACCAGCAGCAGTTGTTCTCCCATCATCCGTGCCGTTTCGAGAAAAAACGGCAACGTCAGGGCTGGATAATTTCCGTAATTCAGGAAGGTCGAGCGGTAATGTTCGTAGAATTTCAGCCACTGAGCCTCGGAAACGTCACGACCCAGTATGCGTTCCATGCGGATTCCAGATTCGGCTACCCGGCGTCTTTCCCTGTTGATCTGTTTTCTTTTTTTAGAGGTCAGTAGATCGGTGAAGTCATTGAACCGGGTATAGCCGTGGTTGTGCCAGTGGAACTGGAAACCGGTCCGCTTCAGCAACTCAGGCTGTTCGATTTCACAACGATCCTTCACGAACAGGATATGCAGGCCTGAAAAATTGAGACGGGCTGCTTCTTCTATTACTGCCCGGATGACCTTTTTCTGCATCTGTTCCGAACGGTACGGTTCGGCGATCAGAATTCGTGGGCCGGTTGCCGGTGTAAACGGGGAGGCAATGACCAGCTTCGGGTAGTATTCGATGCCATGGTGGTGGTAGGCGTTTGCCCAGGCCCAATCGAAAATGAATTCACCGAAGGAATTGGATTTTTCATACATTGGCACGCCGGCAACGAGCTGTCCGTCAGCGGTTTCGAAGACCTTATGTGCGGGTACCCATCCAGTTTTCTGGCCAAGGCAATCGTGTTGCTCGAGGTTGCTCAGGAATTCGTGTCTCAGGAACGGGTATTGCGCCCCCGTGAGTGCATTCCAGGCATCCCGGTCGATTGCATCAAGGCTGTTCAGGGTACGGGATCTGATGGTGTCGGGCATGATTTCTGGGTCGGGAGAATGTTTCCTGTCGAGCTCGCAGTCGTACGAAAAGGACAGCAAATTCGGTGCATTGCTCTACCCGCAAAAATACTGGCTAGTGTGGCAGGGCCACTATTTGTGCAAAATCAACGGTGATGGCTGTGTCGGGGTCCTGATTATCAATATCCGAGTTGACCGGAGCCTGTCGCGGTTTGCCGATCAGGCATTGTCCGAGGCAATTTGCTCTTGACCGGCAGGTTTACTGGTTAGCCAGTTCGTCGAGGAACCTTTCCGCGTCCAGTGCTGCCATGCAGCCAGCACCCGCTGAAGTGACTGCTTGCCGGTAGATTGAATCGGCAACGTCGCCCGCTGCATAAATGCCGGGTACGCTGGTTTCGGTGGCATTCCCAGAACCGCCACCCTTCACCTGGATGTAGCCATTCTCCATCTCGAGTTGACCATCGAAAATTCCGGTGTTCGGAATATGGCCGATGGCGATGAATACGCCGTGTACCTCGAGTTGTTTCGTCTCTCCGCTCTGTACGTTCTTCAGAACTGTCCCGGTTACGCCCATGTCATCGCCGACGACTTGGTCTAGTACGTGATTCCATTCGATTGAAACGTTGCCGTTGCGGGATTTTTCGAGAAGTCGGTCGCAGAGAATTTTTTCTGCACGGAACCTGTCTCTTCGATGAACCATCGTTACATGCGCGGCGATGTTGCTCAGGTATAAGGCTTCTTCGACGGCTGTGCTGCCGCCTCCGACCACGGCGACATTGCGGCCCTTGAAAAAGAAACCGTCGCAGGTTGCACATGCGGAAACGCCCTTTCCCCGGTACGCCTGCTCCGAGTCGAGGCCGAGGTATCTTGCCGATGCTCCGGTAGCGATAATCAATGCATCGCAGGTGTATGTTCCAGAATCACCGGTCAGCTTGTATGGCCGGACTGACAGGTCGGCGGTGTGAATGTGGTCGAAAATGATCTCTGTATTGAACCGTTCGGCATGTTTGCGCATCCGTTCCATCAACTCGGGGCCCATCACTCCGTCCGAGTCACCCGGCCAGTTGTCGACATCGGTGGTTGTCGTTAATTGCCCTCCCTGTTCCAGTCCGGTAATCAGGACCGGGTTCAGGTTGGCGCGGGCTCCGTATACCGCCGCAGTATAGCCAGCCGGGCCCGAGCCCAGAATCAGGAGCCGGCAGTGTTTGTTTTCATTCATCAAGGATCCTTTCTACTTTTTTGTTCCGACAACATTTCCAGAATGGCGGCTAGTATGGCAACGACATTTTGATTCGTAAAGGCTTGCTTCGATTGAAATTAAAAATTCATTAAATATAATGGGATATACTCATTAGCTAGAATCTGGTTAAGAAATTGACGGTGCAAAAGAATCAGACTATGTCCGAGCCCTACGGTGATGAACTGGTACGGGGAATGCGTGAGGTTGCGCTGCTGGTTCTGACAGCGCTTGCCTTGTTTTTCCTGATTTCACTGGCAACGTTCAGTTTGGACGATCCGGGTTGGAGCAGCAGCGGTACTGGAGCAGAGATCAAGAATGCCGGAGGCGCGGTGGGCGCTTGGGTTTCGGATTTTTTTCTGACCGTGTTCGGGGTCATGGCGTTCTTGTTCCCGGTCATGATCGGGTACAGGGGCGTGGTGTCCTACAGGGGCCGCAAGTCTCAAACGATTGGCTGGAAGGTTGGGTTGCGCTGGCTCGGGTTCGTAATGACCATTCTTGGCGGCGCGTCTCTTGTCTATGCCCATTTCTTACGGATCCGGTTTCCCTTGCCTGAAACAACCGGCGGCCTGGTGGGAGAACAGTTTGGCCAGGCCCTGATCAATTCCTTCGGACTCACCGGAGCGACCTTGTTGCTGGTCGCCGGCTTCCTAGCCGGGGTTACACTGTGTACTGGGTTTTCCTGGATTGCTCTGGTCGACTGGGTCGGCAAATATACGCTGATCCTTCTGGACTGGTTCGGCAGGACGGCAGCGGCTGTATCCCGGATTCTGCTGGCCAGTACAACGAGGTCGCGGGATCTTTCCGCCGACCTTTCTCCGGTGCGCAGAGCAAAGAAGGCAAAATCCTCCAGGCGGCCGAAAATAGACCCTGTACTGGCACCGATTGAAACAAGCGGACGGGACGAAAAGGAGAGGCAGAGGGACCTGTTCGGCGCAATGGGTGGAAGTCTACCTAAATTGTCGTTGCTGGATGAATACCCCTCGTTTGTAAAGGGTTACTCGAAGGGTATTCTTGATTCACTTTCGCGAAAGGTGGAAGTAATTCTTCGCGACTTTGGTGTTGATGTCGAAGTGGTGGGGGTTCATCCCGGACCGGTCATTACCCGGTTCGAGCTCAAGCCGGCTGCCGGGGTCAAGGTGAGCCGTATCAGCGGGCTGTCCAAGGATCTGGCGCGTGCCTTGTCTGTTTGCAGTGTGCGCATTGTCGAGGTCATTCCTGGCAAGTCGGTTATCGGCCTTGAAATCCCGAATCAGGAGCGGGAGACGGTCTCGCTCAGGGAAGTCCTGTCGTCTCAGGCCTTCGAGGGTGCCGTTTCCCCGATGACGCTGGTGCTGGGTAAGGATATCGGCGGCAAGCCAGTGATTGCCGACCTGGCCAAGATGCCGCATCTGCTGGTTGCCGGGACCACGGGTTCGGGTAAATCAGTCGCGATCAACGCGATGATCCTGAGCTTGTTGTACAAGTCGACTCCGGCCGATATCCGAATGATCATGATCGATCCAAAAATGCTGGAACTGTCAGTTTACGAAGGTATCCCTCACCTGTTGACACCGGTGGTCACCGACATGAAGGAGGCGGCCAATGCCTTGCGCTGGTCGGTGGCTGAAATGGAACGCCGGTACCGTCTCATGTCCATGCTGGGTGTACGCAACCTGGCGAGGCACAACCGCAAGATCACGGAGGCCGAAAAGAACGGAGCACCGATCAAGGATCCGTTGTTCAGTCCGGATCCGCTTGCGGAGGATCTGCTGGAGATCCCGAATCTAGAGCCGCTACCCAATATTGTCATCGTGATCGACGAACTGGCGGACATGATGATGATCGTGGGCAAAAAGGTCGAGCAACTGATTGCACGCCTGGCCCAGAAGGCGCGAGCGGCGGGAATTCACTTGATCCTGGCCACCCAACGACCTTCGGTGGATGTTCTGACCGGGTTGATCAAGGCGAATATCCCTACCCGTGTGGCATTCCAGGTTTCCTCCAAGATTGATTCGCGCACCATCATCGACCAGGCTGGCGCAGAAAGCCTGCTTGGCAACGGTGATCTGTTGTACCAGCGATCGGGTAGCAACCTTCTCACGAGAGCCCACGGAGCGTTTGTCGATGACCATGAAGTGCATCGCGTTGTGGATTTCCTGAAAGCTACCGGAGAGGCTTTCTATCTGGATGAAATTACGAGGGAAACGGACGAAACTGGACTGCCGGGGGCAGGTGATGGCGGTGATAGCGAGTCTGATGCGCTATACGACGAGGCTGTGTGGTTCGTGACCGAGTCACGGCGGGCATCCATTTCAAGCGTCCAGAGAAAATTCAAGATCGGTTACAATCGGGCCGCCCGAATCGTCGAAGACATGGAACGTGCAGGCGTGGTCAGCTCGCCTGAATCCAACGGTTCGAGAGAAGTTCTGGCAGCCGCGCCTGTCCGCGACTGATTTCCCCATCCGTTCTTCCGGCCATGAATCCATTACCCTGACTAGCAATCGGGGTAGTTCGTCTTAACAGGAAATCTTCCATGGAGAAAATTACCGCCTTCTGGGTTGTGCGGTCCGCCACTGGCCGTTGCCAACGATACCGTGGGCTCATGCTATCGATTCTGATCTTGGCCTATGGCCAGTTACTGGCTGCGGATGTGGTGACTGAACTGAACCGGTTTCTTTGCGCGACGCATACATTTTCTGCTGAATTCGAGCAGGTTACCCTTGGTGAAGACGGCCGGTCCGGGCGACCCATGCGTGGAACATTCCTACTGTCGAAACCCGGCAAGTTTCGTTGGGACTATTTTCAACCCTATCAGCAACAGATCGTGGCAAACGGTAAAAAAGTATGGTTCTATGATGCCGACCTGGAACAGGTAACGATCAAACCATTGGGTAACGCGATTGGTTCCACACCTGCACTTTTGTTAACCGGTCAGGTTGATCTGGATCGTGATTTCTTGGTTGATGCACAGGGCGGGAATGGCGGTGTGCGCTGGGTTCGCCTGGTCCCCAGGTTGCAAGACAGCAGTTTCAGGTACATTAAACTCGAACTCAACAATGATCGGCTGCGGGGAATGGAACTGGCAGACAACTTTGGGCAGGTGACCCGAATCACGTTTTACAATTCACGCATCAATATCCCGATTGAAGCCTCGATTTTTGAATTCGTGGCCCCGGATGGCACTGATATTTTCGAAAATCTTTGAGGCAGGCTGTAGTCATCGGGCCTGGCCCGAATACTTGGAGCAGACTGCTGACCTGAACATACAGTGAGGAAAGTCCATTGACGTCGAATGTCTACAAGCCTTTGGCTGAGCGCATGCGGCCTCGCTGTCTGTCCGAATTCGTTGGACAGAAACACTTGCTGGAAAAGGGCAAGCCCCTTTACCAGGCGGTTGCAGACGGGCATCTGCATTCCATGGTGTTCTGGGGTCCTCCGGGGACTGGAAAAACGACCCTGGCGCGTCTGATTGCCCGGCAGGCGGATGCGGAATTCATGGCGCTATCCGCGGTTCTATCTGGTGTCAAGGATATACGGGAGGCCATTGCAAAAGCGTCCGCGCTTCTTGTAGGTAAAAATCGCAGGAGCATTCTTTTTGTCGACGAGGTGCATCGCTTTAACAAGTCCCAGCAGGATGCCTTCCTGCCTCATGTCGAGGATGGTACGGTCTGCTTCATGGGAGCGACCACCGAGAATCCTTCGTTTGCCCTTAACAATGCCCTTCTTTCGCGGAGCCGTGTCTATGTTCTGAAAACCCTGGATAAGCCTGCGCTGGGCGATCTGGTCGATCGGGCGCTGCTGGATCCTGAGCGAGGCATCGGGGGCGAAGGGAAAAGCCTTGGTAGCGACGGAAAAAAAATGCTGGTGGAGGCAGCAGATGGTGATGCCAGGAAACTGCTCAATTATCTTGAGTTGGCAGCGGACATGCCCGAATTGGGCGGTCCGACCGGATTGATTTCATCCGAAACGGTAAAGGCGGTGATTGCTGGTGGCATTCGGCGGTTTGACAAGCAGGGGGAGGATTTTTACAACCAGATTTCAGCCTTGCACAAATCGGTTCGGGGTAGTGCACCCGATGCGGCTCTTTACTGGCTTTGCAGGATGCTGGAAGGCGGTTGCGATCCGGTTTATCTGGCCAGAAGGCTCGTCCGGATTGCTTCCGAAGACATCGGTAATGCCGATCCCCGGGCTTTGCAGTTGGCCGTGAATGCTTGGGAAAGCCTGGAAAGACTCGGCAGCCCAGAAGGTGAGCTCGGGCTTGCTCAGGCCGTTGTTTACCTTGCCTGCGCGCCAAAAAGCAATGCCGTATACAAGGCCTTCAAGGCGGCGATGCAGGATGTCAGAAACAGCGGCAGTTTCGATGTCCCGCTGCATCTCAGGAACGCGCCGACCGAATTAATGCGGGATCTTGATTATGGTAGAAAGTATCGTTACGCACACGATGAACCCGATGGCTATGCCGCAGGAGAAAACTACTTTCCTGAACCGATGGGGAAAAAATGTTATTACCTGCCAGTTCAGAGAGGACTCGAGATCAAGATTGCGGAGAAGCTCAGGCGATTGCGTGAACTCGACAAGACGGTGCAAAAACCTTGATGCAGGGTGTTTAACCAGAGTTGTTTTCGGGCATGTATTTTCAGAAGAATCATTCTGAATTCCTGTCAACGGCCCTTTTAGACGACCGTAAAAGCCGGTAAGATTGACAGCAATCGATTACAACGCAGGGTATTCTGGTTTTCAGTTGGGGGGATGAAAGAATACTGAAAGCAGGTTTTTCCTGCACGCCAATATTCACTGACTGGATTATGAATCTCAAATTTCTTGATTTTGAACAGCCTATTTCTGAACTGGAAGCAAAAATCGAAGAACTCCGCAACGTTGGTTTTGACCATGAAATCAATATTTCGGAAGAAATTGCCCGTTTGGAAGAAAAAAGTCGGAAGTTAACGGAGTCCATCTTTTCCGTGCTCTCGGCCTGGCAGATTTCGCAGTTATCCCGGCATCCGCGTAGACCCTACACGTTAGATTACATAGAACTGCTGTTTACCGACTTCAATCAACTGCACGGTGATCGCAGTTTTCGGGACGACCCGGCTATCGTTGGTGGTCTGGCGCGGCTGGATGACCGACCCGTGGTAGTGATCGGACACCAGAAAGGCCGCGGTACCAAGGAGAAGCTTTACCGTAACTTCGGAATGCCCAAGCCAGAAGGTTACCGAAAAGCTCTGAGGTTGATGAAGCTAGCCGAGCGGTTCGGCTTACCGCTTATCTGCTTCATTGATACTCCGGGCGCTTACCCGGGGATTGGCGCAGAAGAACGAGGACAGAGTGAGGCCATCGCACGGAACCTGTTTGAGATGTCGAAACTACGAGTGCCGATCATATGCACAGTCATCGGCGAAGGCGGGTCTGGCGGGGCACTGGCGATCGGGGTTGGCGACCGGTTGTTGATGCTGGAGTACAGCACCTATTCCGTTATTTCCCCGGAAGGTTGCGCCTCGATCCTCTGGAAGAGCGCCGACAAGGCGGAACTGGCCGCGGAAGCCATGGCGATTACTTCTTCTCGCTTAAAGGAACTGGGCCTGATCAATTCAGTTGTAGCAGAACCACTGGGCGGTTGTCATCGGGACATGAAGGCCGGCGCAAAAATGCTCAAGGCAGAGCTTGTGAACCAGTTGATCGAACTGGATTCGTTCTCGGTGGACAGTCTGCTGGAAAACCGTTACGAGCGTCTAATGAGTTATGGGGAATACCTCGAAGACTAGCTTTGGCCACTCTACAAATCCGAGCAATCCATTCGCCCGCTATCCTTGAGCCCGGAAAATTTTTTCAATGAGCTTGACCGATCGTTCCCGCGGTCGACTTTCCTGATTGCCTTCAGCGGCGGGCTCGATTCCACTGTACTGCTTCATTTGTGCGCCGCCGGGGCGGGTGCGGAGAACCTTGATCGCTTACTGGCTGTCCATGTGAACCATGGTCTGCAGCCAGAGGCTGCGACCTGGGCGATGCATTGTTTGAAAGCCTGTGAAAGCCTCGGATTGCGATCAAGGGTTCTTACGGTTGACGGTCATCCAGAAAGGGGACAAAGCCCCGAGGAAGCAGCCCGGCTGGCACGCTACGAGGCTTTGCAGTCGCTGGTCACCGACCGGTCGGTCGTTCTTGTGGCCCAGCACCTGGATGATCAGGCTGAAACGATTCTCTTGCAACTGCTCCGTGGAAGCGGCTTGAAGGGCCTTTCGGGCATGCCTGCTTCGACCGGTTTCGGGGCAGGGGTTCTTCATCGCCCACTACTGGGCGTTTCCAGGGATTCCCTTCGCCAATATGCGGAAAGGAACGGTTTGACCTGGCTAGATGACCCCAGCAATCAGGATACCTCTTACCAGCGGAATTACCTGCGCCGGGAAATCATCCCTCGTTTGAAAAGCCGGTGGCCCGGGATGGCTAAAACCCTTGCCCGTGCAGGTAGACATTGTGCCGATGCCCAGCAGATGCTCAATCAACAGGTCAATTCTTGGTTTGATTCCGTCGTGGTTGCGGAGCGTAACACGATTCGCCTGGAGGCTCTTTCCAATTTCAACAGAAGGCAGCAAAAATCGATTCTGCGGTACTGGATTGACTGCTCGGGATTTCGTTGTCCCAGTGAGATCAATTTGACCCGGATAATCATCGAAAGCCTGAATGCTGCCAGTGACCGCCTGCCCTGTATTCGATGGTCCGCTGGAGAGGTCCGGCGTTACCGCGGTGAACTTTACCTGCTGGCGCCAAGTGATGGCTTTGATCCGAAGAAGACGATTGCCTGGTCGCTTCGAACACCGCTCCGGATCGCGGAGCTTGGCGGTACGCTTGTGTGTAGCATCGACTCTGTCAGTGGTGTCGGGCACGAATGGAGTGAGGCGTGTATTCGTTTTCGTACCGGGGGCGAATTGTGCCGGTTGCCGGGACGAAAAGGATCACGCTGCCTGAAAAAAGTTTTTCAAGAGCAGGGGGTTCCTCCCTGGGAGCGCGATCGTATCCCTTTGGTTTACATTAGGGAAGAACTGGTGGCGGTGGCAGGGCTGTTTGTCTGTGAGCCCTTTCATGAGCAGGGTCTGTCCTTTAACTGGACCCTTGATGGTAGGTCCTGAAAATTGTCTGGCCCGGCCGTGCCATCTGCCGGCCAAGGCAGCGGACGACTCTGTCAGCGACGGACGGATACCGGTGACGGGCCCTGTTTCTCGCCGCCTGCGAACAGATTATCATTTTCATTTTGACCCGAATCAACAAGGCCAGAGCACAGAGATCAGCATGAATTCCTGTAGACACGTTACCCGCCCGCCCCTTTCAGTCTTTGAATCGGCTGTTGCGCCTGTCTGGGTGCAATCCGCGAAGCCATTTATCGAGAGAGGCTGATCATGCCGATCATTACCATTACCGGTGACCTTGCCAGTGGAAAGAGCTTGGTCGCGAAAAGAATTTGCAGTCTGCTCAATGCCGACTATTTCTCGACCGGTCAGATCCAGAGAGAAATCGCCGCCAAGTACGGCATGACGACTCTGGAATTGAACAAGTTTTCCGAGACTCATCCGGAAATTGACGAGGAAATTGATAATCGGGTCAAAATGCTTGCCCATGACGAAAGGCAGAGAGTCGTCGATTCAAGAATGGCGTGGTACTTCCTTCCCGATTCATTCAAAGTCTTTCTTTCAACCAATATTGTTTGTGCAGCGGAGCGGGTCATGGCCGATACGGAACGGTCAAACGAACCGGTTTATGCGGACAGGAATGATGCGATGCTCAAGTTACAGGAACGCAAGCGCAGCGAGAACAAGCGTTACCTGGAACTCTACGATGCGGATTGCTCATGCTTGTCCAACTTCGATCTGGTGGTCGACACGACGTACTCCGTTCCGGAGGACACGATCAAGGTGATTATTTCCCAGTTTGATGAGTGGAAGCAGGGACATGCGGTTGAGCGGTTCTGGTATTCTCCACGATCCATTTTGCCTCTACGGTCTTTGCTGGCCGGGCAAAGTACGCTAGGCAATGAGGAGTTGGCCATTCAGGTGGTTGTTTCAGGGGGTAACCCGTATGCTTACTCAAGCCATGAAGGTCTTGCCGTGGCCTTGCGCAACGGACAGGCTTATACGTCGGTAAAAGTCATTGCATGCGATGATGAACGACTTCCCGGTGGAGTCACGGTGGATCAATACCTTGAAGGCTTTACTGGTTCCAGCGTAATGCAGGAATGGGAGAAGGAATTCGGCTTTGAGTACTTGGCGGTTTCCGGGCGTTTCAGTGAGCGACGGTTTTGATCTGATTCGGACAGGACGGGTTTGTGATCCATTGATGATCTCGGGGATTGGTTGTTCGCCTGAACGGCCAGTTCCGGCTGATACGCCCCCGAGGTTCTCTATCGATTGATTGCTTGGTCAGGAGTCCAGCGGAATGATGTGCAGTTCCGATTGCTTGGTTACACTGTTTTCTTCGATGCCTGCGGTCGCCACGATCTTGTATATGCATTGGCTCCCCTGGTTTCGCCATTTGACGGACACATGGAACTGGTCTGGGGCGAATGGATGTGTTTCCAGTTCCAGCCACTCAATATCGGAAACTTCGTCCAGGGTGATTTCGAATTCACCACGGTTCTCCTGACTTCGCAGGCATTCACGCTCCACCCGGTCGTAAATGGAGACATCCTTGGTCTGGCCTCTTGCGTTCTTTTTCCATCTGGAATAGATGAACGCAGTGATCAAAACGATCACCAGAAAAAAAAGTCCTACGATAAGCCATCCCATGTTTTGTTCCTCGATTCTTGTTTGTTATTTGAAGGGGTGTAGCTGGTTTCAGATCCCGTTTCGAGTCAGCGTCCTAAAAGGTTCGGGTGTATTCAGGAACTACGTATCGACGAATGGTCGCTAGACGATGGTTCGCCCGGTGGATGAATTATACCGTTTTTTTTTCTGCATCGAGGCGCTTTTCGAGGGTATAAACCCGGCTTTTGGCTGCCGAAATGCTGATTGTATCTCGTGAATACAGGGTGCCGGACCCGTGTTTTTCCGCATTCGGTAAATTGATCCAACGCGGGTATTGTTATATCTTGATTAGCTGTTTCGGCGCAACATCGGGTTATCTGAATCCAGGGTGAGTTCCCGCCAGGCGATGTGCAGAATTGTTTTCGGGGTGCCCACAATGAAAAAAGCCTGTTTTTTCCTGTTGTCGCTGTTCTCGGTTGGAGTCATTGCCGTAGAGCAATTTCATCCCTACGGCCCGGGGAGCGTTTACAACCTGAAAACCTACCTGCCGTGGCAAAGGGACACAAACGAGATTGTCGCCTATCCCATCGGATGCAGCGTAAATTCGCTTGCCGATTTTGCGTTACAGTCATTTTTTCCCGATAGCCGGGGTTCTTTTGCCGATGTTTTCCACGACCAGTGTGCGCGTCATGATCTATGCTACCGGCATGGGTACTACACCTACCATCTGACCAAGGACGACTGCGACGATGAATTTGCTGATGGTCTCGGACTGCAGTGCGGTAATTTCTATCGGGGAGATGAATTCGCCGGGTGTCAGCGAGTGGCCGGGATGCTGATTATGGCGGCGAGGAAGTTCGGTCACTTGTCCTATCATGCCGACGACTACCGGGTCAGGGATTATGGCTATTACTACGAATACCTGGACGACCGGACAGGACGGTATGCATTGTTATGGTCATTGTTGGGCCAACAACCCGATGTTCAGCGGAAACTCTATGAAAGCAAGATCAACGGAAATGTTCCCTTGCCATCGAAAGCGCGAACACGCGATGTGCTGCACGGTTTCTTCCGAAATGAGCTTGATCTGGCGCAGTTGTTGAAGGCATTGAAAGGTCCGTCACAATAGCCATCTGGATTCGAACCCGGTCGCGGTTTGGAGATTAGCCACATTTGGCCAACCCTTTCTTGCGACGCAAAGTGTTGCCAAGTTTGTGTAACAGGGGCTCAAGGCATCTTCCTGCCCCGTACATTGCTGCGATCACAAAGAGGTATATGAGCGTGGCCTCTGCGGCAACGAGCATCTGCCCTGTTCGGATGTTCTGCAATCGCGCCTGGTATTCCTGCCTGATTGACGAATAGTCGACCTGACCGAATCGATTTTCCAGGCTGGTTATGATGTCCTTCACCGGCAATTTTTTCAACTCGTGTTCTAGCGGCCACACTCCGGTTTCCTGGTACTCAGGTATTGCAGCCTGGGTTTTCCAGAGCATGCGGATAGACCATGCCCGCAGGACTTTGTCCTCAGTAGGCATCTCGATGAGCAGGAAGAAAAAAGGGAAGAAAAGCATGATGACACTGGTCAATAGCCAGGCTCTACGCCAGCCGCTGAATTTCATCTGATGTCTGCCAATGCAGGGTCGGTTTCCGGCAATCTACGCTTCATGATTCTGGCACCAGACACGGGGAAAAGTCGAGTTATTGGAAAGGGCTTGGATTAGTCAATCACTCACTTTTCCGCATTGCCTCATGCAGTTGCGGTCGGTACGTCGGTGTTCAACCCGATATTTGGAACGATACCGAGGAAGATCAGCGTCTTCACCAATGTTCGTATCTTGTCCATCGGTGTCTGGTTGTGAGTTGGCGAGGGTTCCGTTCCATTCTGCAGGAGCATTCTTTGAATCCAGGTATATTTATGTTGTTGGCTAGGGGTGGGACCAGTCATCCGTATCAGGGGCTGGACTTCCGGGTTTAGCAATCATTCCAGTCTGCATTTTGGTCAGACCAATGTCTCGGTCAGAAAGGGGCGAATCGAGTCTGCAATGATCGGGTGCAGTTTGGCATTGGCGGCAATGAGATTGCCCGAAGACAGGTAAGCGTGTCCATTCGTGAAATCACTGACGATGCCACCGGCCTCCTGCACCAGCAACACTCCGGCCGCCATATCCCATTGCTTGAGGCCTATTTCCCAGAATCCGTCGAAACGGCCAGCTGCGACGTAGGCCAGATCCAGCGAAGCTGCACCCGGGCGACGGACTCCCGCAGCGTCTTTCGACAGGCTACGGAACATTTGCAGATAGGTTTCAAGATGTTTTTGTTCAGCGAACGGGAAGCCGGTGCCGAGTAGGCAGCCCTTCAGGCTTGGCAGCCCGCTGACACGGATCCTCCGGTTGTTCAGCAGGGCCCCTGAGCCGCGCGAAGCGCTGAACATCTCCTGCTTCATGGGGTCGTAAACCACGGCCTGCTCGATTTTCCCCTTTCGTGCCAGCGCGATTGAAACGGCGAAGTGTGGAAATCCGTGCAGAAAGTTCGTCGTGCCATCAAGCGGATCGATTATCCAGGTAAATTCGTTACCCTTGTGGACTCCACTTTCCTCGGCAATGATGCTGTGGTCGGGATAGGCATTCCGGATGATCCGGATAATTTCGTCTTCAGCGCGATGATCGATCTCGGTCACAAAGTCGTTTCGGCTTTTCTCGTCGATTCGGAGCAATTCGACCCGATCGATTGAACGAACGATAATGGTTCCGGCGGCGCGGGCGGCACGTTCGGCAATATTGAGCGCAGGATGCATGGTGGGTTTTTTCTGTCGGGTATTCTTAGTCTCAGGGGGCGGGCTTCAAGGACCGAGGTTTTTTGCTAATCGGGACTTGGGTTGGCATCCAAAGCTTTGGATTTATCGGTGGAAGACCCTGTTCCGTTACTGGTTTATAGCGCAATCTGTCGTCTGAAAGGATTAACCTGCCAGTTGATCGTTTTTTAACCGGTTAAGAATAACAAAAATCTGATAAAATCGGGGCTTTTTCCGGCAGGGCCTGACTTGTTCTCGAATATCCGCATTGTTCTGGTCGGAACAACGCACCCCGGCAACATTGGCGGGGTTGCCAGGGCGATGAAGAACATGGGGCTGGCGAGATTGTATCTGGTCAAACCAAAGATTTTCCCCTGCGCCGATGCGACATTGAGGGCTGCAGGTGCAGACGATATCCTGTGCAGTGCGGTTCTTTGCGATTCCGTAAAGGAAGCCATCGCGGAATGTGGCGTAGTGGTCGGGACCAGTGCTCGTAGTCGCAGTATTTCCTGGTCGGTGACTGCTCCACGGGAGTGTGCCAGGATGATTTCTGGAAAACCAGACAGCACCGAGGTAGCCATTGTTTTTGGTCGAGAGAATTCGGGCCTGACCAATGCCGAACTGGATCTCTGTGGATACTGGCTTACGATTCCTTGTAATCCTGATTTCAGCTCGCTGAATCTAGCGGCAGCCGTACAGGTGGTCGGCTACGAACTGTTGGTTACGCTGACTGATCGGAGCGATCGGCACCCCACCGACCTTACCCCTCTCGCATCGTCAGCCCAGATCGAGTCGTTTTATGGACATCTCAACGAAGTCATCGCTGCGGTGGGTTTCATTCATCCGGACAAATCGCGCTCAGTGATGAGGCGAATCCGGCGGTTGTTCAACCGCGCACACCTCGAAATCCAGGAACTGGATCTGTTGCGCGGCATACTGAGTGCGATCCAGAAAGCCGCCAAGCTGTCGAGGTGATTCTCGGCAAAGGTAATGAAGGGACAGTTCGTGGTACAAGATGCCGCGGCAGTCATGGTTGAAGCAGCCGTTTCGGCAGCATTGGACGGTGGGAAGAACTCTTGCTTTTGTGGTCGCTGGTGTCCAACCTATTGTCGGGTATAAGGGTATACTGGGGAAGAGTCCTGAAATGGCCCGCCTGATGTTCGTTCAGTGTTTACTGGTTTGGAAATTTTAGATGTTTGATCGAATTCAAGAGGATATCCGTTGTGTATTCGAACGTGATCCTGCTGCTCAGAGTGTTGCCGAAATACTGGTGGCCTACCCCGGGTTGCATGCGATCCTGTTTCACCGGCTGAGTCATGCCTTGTGGCAGTTGAAGCTAAGATGGCTGGGGCGATTGCTTTCTCATGTAGCCCGATGGTTGACAGGAATCGAAATTCATCCTGGAGCGCGTATTGGACGTCGCCTGTTTATCGATCACGGCATGGGGATCGTCATTGGCGAAACGGCGGTCATCGGCAACGATTGCACGCTTTACCATGGGGTGACGCTGGGTGGCACAAGTTGGCAGAAGGGGAAACGGCATCCAACGCTCAGGGAAGGAGTGGTGGTGGGTGCTGGTGCCAAGATCCTTGGTCCGATCGTGGTTGGCAGCGGCGCACGAGTGGGTTCCAACTCGGTGGTGTTGAAAAATATTCCGGACAAGGCGACAGTCGTTGGAATCCCTGGACACATTCTTTCGGCAAAGAAGGCCCCGATCCTACCGCACAGGAAGGCCATCGCCAGCAAAATTGGTTTTGACGCCTACGGAGCGACCAAGGACATGACTGATCCGGTGGCTGATGCCATCAATCATATGCTGGATCATATCCATCTCATGGATAGACAGATCGAGGAATTAACCCGTGTCTTGAAAGAACGAGGAATCGAGTGCCAGGAAATCACCATACCCAAGCTCGACGATTATGAAATTGAAACGGGTGTCAATGGGGCGGTAGATGATTGAAAAGGCCGCTTTACTACAGCGAGGTGGAAGGTTTTGACAAACAATCTCTAATGCGGCTCATTCTGGACGGTTGCCCAATTGACTAATCACAAGTCTGGGGTATATTCACCTTGTGAGACCACTATCTGATAAGAGATTCCCGTGCGCCTGACGACAAAGGGGTGCTATGCTGTGACGGCGATGCTGGATCTGGCTTACCACGGTGGGAAGAAACCGGTCTCGCTGCATGACATCGCTGGTTGGCAAAGTATTTCGATGTCTTAACTGGAGCAGTTGTTTGCGGGCTTGCGGAAAGCCAGCCTCGTGAGAGGCGTTCGAGGCCCCGGAGGCGGTTACAGGTGGGGCCGGGACAGTGATTCCATCAGCATCGTTGACATCATAACCGCCGTCAACGAGGATCTGGATGCGACCGCGGTGGCAGGGGAAACTGTCAGGACAACCAGCCCTGACTGACTCATTTCCTGTGGATGGATCTTAACCAGTAACTTTACGTTACCTTTCGGGCATTTCGTTGGCTGGTCTGGTCGAGCAGGATTGCGTCAGGGCTGTCCCCGAACGCGAGGAAATAGAGGCCGGGTACGGTTCTGAATTTCCTTACCGGATTACGACCAAAGTCTAGTTCGCTGCGGTTTCATGTGGTGTTATTGGGTGCTTGCTTAATGACTTCCATTGGTACGGTTTTCTTATTCGTTGTCGAGCAATGATTTATTTTGATTTCAACGCGACCAGCCCGCTACATGAAGCGGTGCTTGAGGCCATGGTTCCTTATTACAGGAACTTCTACGGAAACCCCTCGAGTCTGCACCGCATTGGCCGGATCAGTCGCGATGCTGTAGAGGCAGCCCGTATACAGGTGGCTGGACTAGCGGGTGCTTCTGCTTCCCAGGTTGTTTTTACTTCCGGAGGTACGGAGGCGAACAGCCTGGCGATTTGTGGCCTGGCTGACGTCCTGCCTCCGGGGCAGATCCTGGTCAGTCCAATTGAGCATTCTTCGGTCCTGGAGCCTTTGAAAGCTCTTTCCGAGACAGGCTGGACGGTTAGATTTATGGAGTTGACAGACGGTGGCCGTGTTTGTGAAAGATTTCTTGAATCGGCGATCGATCCCGAGACGCGCTTTGCGGTCTGTATGATTGCGAACAATGAAACGGGCGTTATTCAGGATATTCAGCGGATTGCCGAGCAGTTCAGAGATCTAGGCATTCCGCTTCACTGCGACGGGGTTCAGGCGTTTGGAAAGATTGCGATCGATTTTTCCGCCTCGAGGTTCAGCTTCATGTCCGTTTCTGCGCACAAAATCGGCGGACCTAAGGGGGTCGGTGCACTGGTATTTGACAAGTCGGTGCGACTGGAACCTTTGCTCAAGGGCGGGGGCCAGGAGAAAGGTTTGCGGGGCGGAACAGAGAACGTAGCCGGGATTGTCGGTTTTGGCGTGGCGGCGGAGATTGCCCAGCGTAACCTGGGGGAAAACGCCAATCACCTTTTCCGGCTTCGACAAAGACTGGAACAGGGGTTGAAAAAACTGCCATCGATAACCATATTCTGTAAGCAGGAGAAACGGTTGCCAAATACGGTGATGTTTGGTGTTGGCGGCATGGACGGTGAAATGGTGGTGATGGAACTGGACCGAAAGGGGATAGCCGTTTCCAGTGGTTCGGCGTGCTCCAGCCAGGACACCGAGCCGAGCCACGTACTGTTGGCCATGAGGGTTGATCGGGAGGTCGCCAGGAGTGCTGTCCGGGTTAGTCTGGGTTCAACCAGCACGGAAACCGAAGTTGATCAGTTCCTGGTTGTGTTGCAGAACCTAGTGTCCGGTGCGCACCAGAAAGCTAGTGGATACTAGGGTTGAAGCTGCTGCCTTAGGGTGGTAATTCGGCTCCGTTAGGAGTCAGTTTGATTTGGATGAGAGATCGATATGTCAGTACATTTAACCGAAGCTGCGGCCCGACAAGTCCAAAAGCAACTGGAAAAACGCGGCGGCGGACTGGGTCTTCGGCTAGGCGTTCGAAAATCCGGATGCTCCGGTTTTGCCTACGTGATCGATTTTGCCGATGAAATCGAAAATGCAGACAGCGTTTTCGAGGACTTTGGGGTCAAGGTGGTGGTTCATCATGATTCCCTTGCCATGCTCGACGGAATACGGATTGATTACAAAACGGAAGGCCTGAATGCGACGTTCAGTTTCGACAATCCGAATGTGCAGGATAGCTGTGGGTGTGGTGAGAGTTTTTCAGTTTGAATTGGCTTCTACCCGGAAACCGGACTGTTTGGAACAACAACGCGATTGCCTGGGCAATCGCCAACCGTTACACTACGCGCGAATTTTTGTTTTTGACTAGTGTCCGATGGTTCTGGAATGTGGCTGAATAGCGTAGTTTACGCCTTGTCGAGTCAATGATCACAGCCTTCTCAAGTTCGCATCGGAACTACTTACCTTATTTGGAGTCTCCTGGGTGGCAATTGAACGCACATTTTCAATTATCAAACCGGACGCGGTTTCAAAGTCCTTGATTGGCGAAGTATACAGACGCTTCGAGAAGGCTGGCTTGCAGATCGTCGCGGCGAAAATGGTACGCTTGACACGGCGACAGGCTGAAGCATTTTATGCTGTTCACAAGGACCGATCTTTCTTCAACAATCTGATCAATTTCATGACCTCCGGTCCGATCATGGTACAGGTCCTTGAAGGTGGCAATGCAATTGCGCTGAACCGGAAGCTGATGGGCGCAACTAATCCTTCAGATGCTGAACTCGGTACGATCCGGGCGGATTATGCGACCAATGTTACGCTTAATGCGGTACATGGTTCAGATAGCCCCGATACGGCAAAGGTGGAAATAGCCTTTTTTTTCTCTGAAGATGAAATCTGCGTTCGCACCGTCTGATACGGGACCGAAAAATCTCCTAGATTTTGATCCGGGCTCGCTGGAACAATTTCTTGCAGGAATGGGAGAGAAGCGTTTTCGTGCATCCCAGTTGCTGAAATGGATTCACCAGGAGGGAGTGGTCGATTTCGACCAGATGTCGAACATCAGCAAGGACCTTCGGCAACGCCTGGCCTCCGTTTGTCACATAAGAACCCCGAGTATTGTCTTTGATCAGACCGCCAGCGATGGAACCCGTAAGTGGCTGTTGCAGACCGAGTGCGGCAACCGTATAGAGACGGTGTTTATCCCCGAGGAAAGCCGCGGGACCTTGTGCGTTTCGTCGCAGATTGGTTGTGCCCTCGATTGTTCCTTCTGTTCAACCGCGAAACAGGGCTTTAACCGGAACCTTGGGGTGGGTGAAATCATCGGTCAGCTGGTCCTTGCCTCGTCTGTTCTTGAGGCGGGCCAGCGTGTTACCAACGTCGTCATGATGGGGATGGGGGAGCCTCTCCTGAATTTCAACAATGTTGTAGGTGCCATGAGGCTGATGATGGATGATTCGGCCTACGGTTTGTCAAAGCGCCGGGTGACGTTGAGTACCTCGGGCGTTGTTCCTTACATGTACCGGTTGCGCGATTCTATCGATGTGGCGCTAGCGGTTTCTTTGCATGCTCCCGATGACGACCTGAGAAATCAGCTGGTCCCCATTAACAGGAGATACCCACTCAAGGAACTGCTGAAGGCGTGCAAGGACTTCGCCGCTGCCGGAAATCGGCGCAAGATAACTTTCGAATATGTCATGCTCGATGAGGTCAACGATGGACCGCATCAGGCCAGGAGATTGTCCAGGCTATTGAGTCATGTGCCCTGTAAGATCAACCTGATTCCCTTCAATCCTTTTCCTGGCAGCGATTACCGTTGCTCCCGGCCGCAGGTGATCCAAAGGTTCCAAGAAATCCTCATGCAACAGGGTTATGTCGCAACCGTGCGCAAGACTCGGGGAGAGGACATTGATGCTGCCTGTGGCCAGTTGGTCGGAAAGGTCCAGGATCGCACCCGGAGAACGACAAAGGCAGGCCTTGGGGAGGACATGAAGTTCTAGGGTCCTGTGTGGCTTTTGCTCTTCGTGGGGGCATGGGCATGCAGCAGCGCCAGGAATGTGGAATAGATGCTGGATGTTGCCCTATCGAGTTCAGCCAACGTTTATACCAACCTCGGAAAACAATACCTTGCCAGGGGGCGGGATGACGTGGCGTCGAAGAACTTTAAATTTGCTCTTGATACCGATGCCCGGAACAGTGAAGCCCATCATGCGATAGGTGTACCGTACGAACGTCTGGGGCAGAAGGATCTGGCCGCTGCGCACCTGAAAAGATCGGTCGCAATGCGCTCTTCGAACGCCAGTGCCCAGACCGACTATGGAAGTTTTCTTTGTGCACAGGGCTTGTATGCAGAGGCCGACGATCATTTCAGAACAGCCTCATTGATACCCCTTTTACAAGCGTCCCTGGGTGGCCATGACGAATGCGGGTATCTGTGCCCACCTGGCCGGGCGTTACCAAGCTGAGCCTGGCAAATCGAAAAACAACTTTCCGACAAGGCCTTTCTTGAAGCTATTTCATTGCTGCCGAGCTCACCGAAGACGCTTTGCTTCTCGGAGTAAATGTAGAACACATGCTTGGTGATGATGCCGCCGCAGCGGCATACAGATCCAGGCTTAAAGACCTGTTTCCTTTTTCCGATGAGGCCCAGTTCTTGGGAAAATAACCTCGTCACTACCTCCCGCGGGTCGAGTCCAAGTGCCCGATCTTATATCGCTTTTTCCTGTAATACGGTCCGTCCGGATCAAGAGCCTGTATACTGTGCCCCGGTTTGTGACTCCAATTTCACTAAAATGACAAAAAACATTCAGGCGATCCGCGGCATGCATGACCTCCTGCCAGATCAGACTGTCTTGTGGCAAGGCGCCGAGAATCGTTTACGTGAGGTACTGGCTGCCTACGGATATCTAGAGATTCGCCTGCCGATCGTAGAGAAGACCGAACTGTTTCGGCGCTCGATTGGGGAAGTCACTGATATTGTCGAGAAGGAAATGTATACCTTTGATGACCGCAATGGTGATTCTCTGACGCTTCGGCCCGAAGGCACAGCGGGCTGCCTGAGGGCATGCATGGAACATGGGTTGCTGCACAACCAGATTCATCGGCTTTGGTATCTCGGGGCGATGTTCCGTCATGAAAGACCCCAGAAAGGCCGCTACCGACAGTTCTACCAGTTGGGCGTTGAAACCTACGGGATGCCGGGGCCGGATATTGATGCCGAGATCATTTCTCTTACAGCCCGCTTCTGGAAGGTCTTTGGCATTGAATCCAAACTTGAGCTTCAGCTTAATTCACTCGGAACAGTGGAAGACCGGGCTCTTTATCGGACTGAACTGGTAGCGTATTTCAACGATCGGAATTCCGAGCTCGATCGCGACAGCTTGCGTCGACTGGACAGCAATCCACTGAGGATTCTTGACAGCAAGAATCCTGACATGCGGAGCTTGATCGAGGGGGCGCCGGAACTGCCGGATTACCTGGGCGATAAGTCACGGGATCATTTTGCAAGGCTTTGCAGTCTGCTGGACGGTCTGGGTGTTCGCTACAGGCTAAACCCAAGACTGGTCAGGGGGCTCGATTATTACGGCGGAACGGTGTTCGAGTGGGTCACTGATGAACTTGGAGCGCAGGGTACGGTCTGTGCCGGGGGGCGCTATGACCTGCTGGTGCAACAACTGGGTGGAAAAGCGAATTCTGCCGTCGGTTTCGCCATGGGAATGGAGAGACTGATCGAATTACTAGCGTTGGGGGGATACGCAGTCCCCCAGGCTCGGGTGGATGTTTATCTGGTGCATTCGGGAGGTGAGGCCAGTCGCAAAGCATTAGCCCTCGGAGAGCAGTTGCGAGACGTCTTGCCGGAGTTGAAGCTGGTTGTGCATTGCGGGTCGGGGGGATTCAAGAGCCAGTTCAAGAAGGCTGACCGTTGCGGTGCAGCTTATGTCCTGGTTCTTGGAGACGACGAGATCGCGAGTAAGACCGTCTCGGTCAAATCTTTACAGAGCAATGAAGAGCAGTTTAACGTGTCCAGCGAAGGCGTTGCGCAAATTTTGAAAGACAAGTTGGGAATATAAAGACAGGAGATGGCGGTGGAACTTTATGATACTGAGGAGCAACAGGTCGAGGCTATCAAGAAATGGCTGAACGAGAACGGCCGGTCAATTGTTGTTGGTATCGCAGTTGGAATCGGTTGCGTATTCGGATGGAATGGCTGGCAGAATTATCAGACAGCACAGTTTCGCGAGGCTTCGGATTTGTTTCAGGGGATGCTGGAAGCAAATCAGAACGCCAACGAGGAGTCCGTCTCGAAAACGGCTGAGCGTATCAAGGAAAATTACGGCGATTCGCCGTATGCGGTATATGCCAGTTTCTTTCTGGCCAAGCAGAGCGTTGAGACAGGAGACCTGGAAGCGGCACGCAAGGAACTGGAAAGTATTCTGGTGGAATCCTCCGAATCGGCAATGAAAAATCTGGCCCGGGTTCGGTTGCTCAAGGTCTTGCTGGCGGAAGGCAAGGCCAGCGAAGCGCTTGAATTGATCAACGGTCTTGACGGTTCGGCCAGGACTAGGTTCGAAGCAGCATTCCATGAACTGAAAGGCGATGCCTATGTTGCTCTTGGCCAGGAAAGAGAAGCACGCACAGCGTATAAAAGAGTCATTGAGCTTGGCAGGAAATCCAGGTTTCTTAATTTGAAGATAGAAGATCTGCCTGTTCCTGATTTACCGCAAATCAACCAATAATGGCATTACGGCTTTTCGGTTTTCTTTTGGTGATTCTAGTGTCAGGCTGCGAGGTCATGCAGAGCATTTCGGATTCTACTGGCGGTATTCTTGATCCGTTCATAGAAATCGACAATTCGGAACCGCCTAGCGAACTGACCGATTACGAGGCCGAACTCGAACTCGAGATCCTCTGGCAGGTTCGCATTGGTGCTGGCAGCGATGGCATGTATTCGAGGCTGGTCCCGGTGAATGTCGATGAAATGATTGTTGTTGCTGATCGCGACGGGCTGGTTCAGGCCAGGAACAGAAACGATGGTGAACTCATCTGGGAAACCGAGACCGAAAAGCCAATTTCAGCGGGGCCGGGAGTCAGTAGCCGTATGGTTCTGTTCGGAACCAGCGACGCAGAAGTTTTGGCCTTGAATGTTGACAACGGATCGTTACTCTGGGAGCAAAGCGTTTCCAGTGAGGTATTGGCAGCCCCGACCGCGCGCGGAGGCATTGTCGTCATCCGGACCGTAGACGGCCGTTTGATCGGACTCGACGAGTCGACCGGTACGCTGATATGGACCTACGAGCGAGGCGTGCCTCCCTTGAGCCTGCGCGGGACGGCTAACCCGGTCATCGAAGGAAACCAGGTGATTGAAGGCTATGCCAGCGGAAAGCTGGTTGCGTTGCGCCTGACCGATGGCAGGGTCGAATGGGAAAACAGAGTGGTGATAGCAGAGGGACGCTCGGAACTCGAGCGCCTTGTCGATTTGGACTCCGATCCTCTGATTATCGATGAATCCATCTATTTGGCCAGTTTTCAGGGTGGGGTTTTTGCCCTTTCCCTGCTGGATGGCCAGATGATCTGGCGGCGTCGAGAAATGTCGGTTTATTCCAATCTGATCGCTGACTGGAGTTACTTGTACTTGAGCGATGAATCCAGTGATGTCTGGGCTCTTGAACAGCGAAACGGGGCTTCGCTCTGGAAACAGGCTGATCTGCATCGCCGCCAGCTGAGTTCTCCTGCAATCTACAAGAGCTCGATTGTCGTTGGTGACTTTGAAGGGTATCTGCACTGGCTGTCCCAGTACGATGGTCGGCAAATGGGCCGAATCCGGATCAGTGACAGTTCGATTCTGGTTCAACCTCTTGTGGTGGACGACGTTCTGTATGCATACAGCCAGGACGGCATCCTTGCTGCAGTGGTTTCGGACTGATTGCTGGACGATATGCTACCCGTCATTGCCCTGGTAGGCCGCCCCAA
>DBZZ01000026.1:28383-37345 GCA_002311315.1 Methylococcaceae bacterium UBA1147
CTTTCCGAAGAGAAAGGCGGCATTACGGGTCTTGCACGCCGCCAGGTGAGTTACGCGATCGAGGAAGCGGATCTGATTTTTTTCATCGTGGATGCCAAAGCCGGGCTGAATGTATCGGATGAAACGATCGCGGAGGAACTGCGCAAATCTGACAAGCCGGTAGTGCTGGTGGCGAACAAGGTCGATGGAATGGATTCCTCGCTGGCCGGAACAGATTTCCATGCGTTGGGGCTGGGCGCGCCAGTGCTAATTGCCGCGACCCATGGAAGCGGTGTTGTGAACTTGCTAGGTCAGCTGGATAAACGACTGCCGGAAGCTGTGGAAATTCAGCCGCTGGACGAGGGCAGAATCGTGATAGCCGTCGTGGGTCGTCCCAACGTTGGAAAGTCGACCCTAGTGAACCGGTTGCTGGGTGAAGATCGGGTCGTGGTTTTCGACCAGCCGGGTACAACCCGTGACAGCGTCTATATTCCGTTTGACCGGGACGGGGTTGCATACATCCTGACCGATACTGCGGGGATGAGACGACGTTCCAAGGTGTCGGAAGCGATTGAAAAGTTCAGTGTGGTCAAGACAATGCAGGCGATTAACCGGGCCAGCGTGGTGATCTACCTGATTGATGCCAGTGAAGGCGTGACCGATCAGGATGCCGGACTGCTCGGTATGGTTCTGGAGGCCGGACGGGCCCTGGTGATCGGTCTGAACAAGTGGGATGGGCTGTCCGCAGTGCAGCGGGAACTGGTTAAGCGTCAGATGGATGTGAAATTGCCTTTTCTGGGTTACGCAGAAAAGTATTTCATGTCGGCACTGCATGGCACCGGCGTCGGCGGGTTGTTCGACCGCGTTCCCGAACTGCACGAGGCTTCCATGCGGGATCTTTCGACCTCGCGTCTGTCATCAATCCTGTCGAGTGCACTGGAGGCGCACCAGCCACCGATGGTGCGGGGACGCCGCATCAAGCTGAAATATGCGCATCAGGGTGGGCACAATCCCCCAACGATTATTATTCATGGAAACCAGACGCGGTCGCTTCCGGTATCCTATCGACGCTACCTTGCTAATACATTCAGGGAGAAACTCGGTCTGGCCGGAGTGCCTGTTCGACTTGAATTCAGATCACCGGAAAACCCCTTTCGCGGGCGGCGCAATACCTTGACCGACCGGCAGGTCCGCAAACGGAAACGCATGATGCGTCACGTGAAAAAGGGCCGGTAAGACAATCGATCAGTTGTGGCGAGTAGATGCGCCGCCCCGGGCGGTTAATGGTGCTTTCCGATCAAGAGCAGGCGCTTTTCGGTCCGGTGCTATTGCAAGCGCTGGTTCGTCATGGATGGCCAGTCTTGGTACCAAAACTGATGAATCAAGATTCGGCTAGGTCGAGAACTATTGGTCTGTTGCCACTCAGTGGCAACAGACCATGGAATGATTCCGGTTCGACTGGCCAGCGAAACCCCGGTTCTCGATGGTCCGTTTGGCCCATTAGGCTTAGACCTGTTACCGAGAGTACAAGGGAAAGCGTACGCTGACAAGGAACTCCTGGTGACCTTCCTTGTTACCGATATTGACCTGGCCACCATGATGTTCAGCGATTGTTCGGACAACAAACAGTCCCAGTCCAAGGTGTATTCCGTGATCGCCTGATGCCGAGTGTTGTATGCGGGGCCCCTGCTCGCTCGGTTTTCGCCGGATCCTGTCGGAAATTGGCGGGCCTTGGTTGGCAACCGCAAGAAGAATGCTTTGCCCGCTCGATTCGAGACTCAGGTGAGTTGAGCTATCCAGAGGGCTGTACTCGATCGCGTTATCGACTAGTTTGTCGAGCAACTGTTCGATTCTGAAGCTGTTCCCTTGAATGTGTATTGCGGGCTCGGTACAGATGAACTCAAAGTGTCGGCTAGGGTTGGCATGCTGACAGCTATCGACGTATACCCTGACGAGTTCGGAGAGGTTGATCGGACCAAATTCCTCGTTCTTTAACGCTGCCTCGAGGTTTGCAGCATCGGCGATACTGTTTGTGATGCTGTGCAGCCGATTGATTCCGCGCCGGGCACTTTCTATGTAGGTTTTCTGGCGTTCGGTTAGCTGACATGCAGCCAGGTTTTGGAATGAGGTGCTGATGGTATTGAGGGGGTTGTTGATCTCGTGCTTCAGGGTTCTCGGCATGTGTTCGAGAAAGTCGGTGTATTTCTTCAGTTGTACGAGCATGGAGGAGATGGTCCGGGACAGGCCGCCGATTTCATCGCGGGACTGGAGATAGCTGATTTCCTGTAGTGGTTGGAGTCGCCCCACGTTATCAATCAACTCGGATATTTCATTTTCGAGTCGCTTGATCCTATATGTTAATCGAGATGAGAAAATAAGTAGCCCCGC
This sequence comes from Methylococcaceae bacterium UBA1147, assembly GCA_002311315.1. Lineage (GTDB taxonomy): Bacteria > Pseudomonadota > Gammaproteobacteria > Methylococcales > UBA1147 > UBA1147. The sequence goes on from DBZZ01000026.1 coordinate 30,751, forward strand.
TAGGATTGCGGTGATCACCAGTGCAGTTTGAGTGGCCGAATTTTCGAGGGTTTCCTTCTGTAAGGACAGAATTTCATCGGTGGCTAGTTCAACGATTACGGCGCCCAGGATGCCCGTCTCCGACCGGATCGGAAACGCTGCCATGATAACCTCACTGTTGGCATCGTCATCCGGACGAAAACGCTGCGTTGCGGGGTGACCGTTCAGGGCTTCCCTGATCGCTTCTTCGTTTCGATTGCGGGCGGCTACCGATGAATACATATTGTCAGTTATGTGTGCTCTGACGCGACGAAATTGGTCAACGACAAGAATGTTTGCGCCTGGGCGTTTCAGTCCCTCGATTATATGGATAAGCTCGGGCGACCGAAGTTCGATACGGTTTAATTGTGTGGACCAAGTGGTTGGTACGGTTCCGATCAGAGTTTGCACCTCACGTTTCGTGTCATCTACTACGTCTGCAACCGCGACTGCAAATCGTTTTTGGTCTCCTATAAGTGACAAGGGTAATCTGAATTCTATGTTGTAGCCTTTTCGGGACTGCCTCCAGAATCCTAGAATCTCGGTAACCGGTTTTCCGCTGACAGGATACTTCCAGTCGGGGCCCACCAGATAGGCCGTAAGGGGTCCGGGTTCTTGGGTAGTCAGGATGAAGCGCTGCATTTCCCCCTGCTGATTCAGGGTGACAATCTGTACATGGTCGTTGTTGTCCAGACGACGGTAAGCGGCGTTTCGGTAGATTGGGGAGGAATCGGTAACCTGGATTAGCGCATAGAGGTACTTGTCACGTTGGCCAAGAGCCATTTGGAAGGAAAATGCCTTGGGGTCGTAATTTAGGCCGGAGCGGATGATGTTTTCCGACGCATAATGGGTAGAATTAATAGCGAGTTCTTCCCAGTCGAGCCGGTAACCATCGATCTTGATGAGATAATCAGTGGGGTAGGCAAAGAGAGTACTAATACCAGTCGTGTTTTCAGTTTCAAACTGGGCTTCAAAAAGATCGTTCCTGTTCTGCAGGGATGAGGCAACGGCTTGTGCTGCCAGTAATTGAGTCCGTTCCTGTCCCTCGATCAGGAAGTTGCCGACGTCCGACAAGTACTGGTAGCCAATCCAGGGAAGGGCCAGGATTCCGATTCCGGACAGGAAGAGCTGTTTTCCAAGATTCAAGATGGATATCTAGTCAGCCGTCCAGCGGTAGCCTGCGCCGTAGACGTTGGTGATGGAATCGAAATGCGGGTCGATCAGTCTGAACTTCTGGCGAATATGGCGGATATGGGTGTTGATCGTATTGTTGGTGACAATTGTTTGTTTCGTGATTGCCGCCAGTTCATCGTAGCGGACGGCTCCGCCGTTGGCTTTGACAATGGCCGTGAGTAGCGAGCATTCCGTCACCGTGAACACTAGCGCCTCCTCTTTCCAGCTGACCAGCATTCTTTTCGTGTCAATTCGCAGATTCCCGTGTTGGATTTGCTGGTCGCGGGAGGGGAGCTGGTCAATTGTCCGCGCTTCTTTGATCTTCAGTAGGACGCTGACCCGTTCAGCTAAAAGGGTCAGCGACACCGGTTTGGTTTGGTAATCCCATGCGCCGAGTCTGAGACCGAATACCTGGTCAATTTCGTCGGCACGACTGCTCAGGAAGATGACCGGGAGACGCGGAATGAACTCCTGGATGGTCTTAAACAGGTCGAACCCACCATCGAACTCCGAACCGAGGACCACATCGAGAATTGCGACGTCAGGAGGATCTTTCCGGAAACCTTCAATTGCCTGGATACGGGAACTGTAGCTGGATACTCGGAATCCCCGAAGCTCAAGAGCATCAGAATAATTCCTGGCTTGATCGGGGTCGTCTTCGACGATGGCTATCAGTGCGTTCATGTTCTTCTGCTTGTGGGGGTCTGACCGTGATTTTATCGCATTCGTTCATCGAGACTGCATCTACTTGGTCTTTTTGCAGCGCTTGATGATCCTGGCGGTGATTGCAATACAGCGTTGGGTGTCAAGCCAATTCGGGCTACCCAGGTGACCTTTTGATGTTGGATGGTTGTGAAGTCTGGGTGTCCCGGCCGAACCAAAAACGGTTCGGCACAGCATCGGCGGGTCAGCTACGGATTCGGTAAATCATTCGATCGGTCAATTGAACTGTGTACTCAAGTGTTCATATGAACCTGAAACACGCGATCCGTTTGCTGCATTGCTCTCGGTCCGTATTGCTGGGAATTTGCGGCTAACGAGTCGTGTCTTCCATCTGCTTCTGCGTTGTTGAAAACGCATCTGCTTTGTTAGCCCCTGAAATCCCTGTATTCCGAAATCAGGTAGAGAACGACAGCCGTGCCGAGCATGATAATGATAATGAACACGACCGGACTAAGAACGTCTGGAAATTCCCAGAGTAGAAGCGAACTGGGTTCGGATTTTTCAACGGGATTGAAATAGACAACAACGTTCTTTCCGACCGGAAAGGCCTTGGCAGCCTGCTCCGCCTTTTCCCTGGATGAGAAGACGGGTTCAGACGGCCGGATTCGGCTTCCTTCCACGGTGTTCCCCTCATTTTCATAGCGGTAGACGAGTTCGACTTGGAAACTCTGCATTTCGTCGTTTTCATAGGCTACTACTTTATTGGACACGATGGTTCCACCCGATGTTGGCCACTCCGCTGGTTTCTCAAGGTAAAATTCGTTTTCCTGCCAGATGAATGCCAGTACCAGCACAGCGGTTACGGCCAGCCAGAATGCAACGTGTCGCATGACTTCCCTCCTCAAATTTGTTGTAAAAGGCGCTAGTGTATACTCTTTGATATCGCCCAACCAGCCAATGTCTAGCTCGGAAAACTTTCGGCGAACGGACCAATGTAGCCTTATTCGGGGAGTGGCAGTGGTCATTCGACCGACTTCCTGATGTTTGTTTCAGGAAACGAAGGCGCTTGGGGTGTTGGCTGCGGAACACGGCTGAAATCCGAGCAGGGTCAGGGATACCTAGGAAAGTCCGGCAGGGGGTTGGGTAACACTGCTGCAACGGGTTGGTGCGGTCTGGATGACGGTGTTTTTCTAACGACACACGCACTTTAATACGATGGAAAATCAAGCGCAGGCACCACCCGCGGCGAATTCGGCTTTTCCAGAGCCGCGTTTCTTTCTTGACAGTGCTGACCTGCGCCGATGGGAAACCTGGTTGCCGGCTGGACTGTTTTTTGGCGTGACCACCAATCCGGTTTTGCTTAGAGATGCAGGACAATCCTGTAGTTGCGATAATCTCGAGCTTCTGGTTCGCCGTGCGGTGGATCTGAATGTCCGGGAAGTTCAGATGCAGACCTGGGGTGTATCTGTCGATGCCATGGTTCGGACGGGTAGATTGCTGGCCGATATGGATTCCTGCGTCGTGGTCAAGGTTCCGGCTACGCGCAACGGTACGGCAGCAGCATCCAGGCTACTGGCGCACGGCGTTCGCATCACCATGACCTGCGCGTTTGCGGTGCACCAGGCCTTGACTGCGGTAGCCCTCGGGCCGATTACGTCGCCCCTTACCTTGGGCGCATGACCGACCAGGGGCAGGACGGAATACAGGCTGTTGCGCAGATGCAGGCCAGTGTCAGCAAAGTCGGCAGTTCGTTGCGGGTACTGGCGGCGAGCATCCGGGAGGTCAAAGACGTCACCGCTTTAGCCGGTTACGGGGTGAACACCTTCACTCTATCCACAGTGATAGTCCGCCAGTGGTTCAGCATCGATGCTACGAATCAGGCTACAGAAGTCTTTGAACAAGCGGTCACGGCTTCACCCGTGTTGGAAGCGTATCCCTAATCAACAGTGGATTGAGGTTTTGGCGTGTCCAATTTGTTGGTTTTGAGCCCTTCTGGTTTGATGTAGAATCTGCCCGATTCCGAAAGTGCCGCCTTTCCTGATGTCTGAGTCAGCGGACCAAATCTTTGCCGCGAAAATGGACAAGAATAACTATTCCGTGCCGACCAGCGGGCGTGTTGGACTGGCTGGTTGTTCCTGCCGAGACGAATAGTTGTAACACGCTTTGTGATCCCAGCCCGCTGAGGGGGGAGCCCGGAGAATAAAAAAGGAGGATAGAGAAGGTGACCGACAACAGATTCCAGGGCTACCTGCAAAGCTTGGGGCCTGGCCTGATCCTGGCAGGAACCTCGATCGGTGTATCCCATGTGGTGCAATCTACCCGGGCCGGGGCTGTATTTGGGTTTGGGCTGGTTGGCGTCATCCTGCTGGTGAACGTCATTAAGTATCCTTTTTTTGAATTCGGTCCCCGTTATGCGGCGGCAACCGGAGAAACCCTGATCGAGGGTTACCAGCGCATTGGCAGGTGGATACTTCCTGTTTTCATGGTTTTGACCTTTCTGACCATGTTTACGATTCAGGCTGGAGTGACCATCGTGGCTGCCGGACTGGCAGCCAATCTTTTCAGGGATCTAGCGGATCTCTCGGTTCCGGTCTGGAGTGTCATCATCCTTGCCGTCATTGCGGCCCTTCTGATCATCGGCCGCTATCCGTGGCTCGATAAATTGATGAAGGGCATGGTGGTTATTCTGGGGGTATCGACTCTTGTTGCATTCGTGGCAGCGGTTCAACATGGGGGTATGGGCGATCCTGCTTTCCAAAGGCCGGATTTACTGGACGGAACCAGTATTGTGTTCGTGGTCGCCCTGGCCGGATGGATGCCATCGGCCATCGAAATATCCGTATGGCATTCCCTGTGGTCGGTTGAACGGGAAAAGCAAACAGGACACCGACCGACCCTTCGGGAGTCGTTATTCGATTTCAATTTCGGTTACATGTTTACGGTTCTCTATGCACTGGTTTTTCTTTCGCTGGGTGCCCTGGTCCTGTTTGGTACGGGCGAGCAGCTGCCGGAAAGCTCGGTCGCATTTACCGCGTCCTTCATCAATCTTTATACCTCGGCGCTGGGAGGTTGGAGCTGGACGCTGATTGCTGTGGCTACCTTCACCACCATGTTCTCGACGACGCTCGCCGTGACGGATGCGTTCCCCCGGGTTTGGCGCCGTTCAATCGAGTGTCTGCGGCCCGAATCAAAACGCATGCACGGTGGGTTGTACTGGATGATCCTGGCAGTGACCTGCTGTGTGGCGTTGATGATTATCTTTCGCTTCACTGGACAGCTGAAAGTTCTGATCGATTTCGCGACGACCCTGTCATTCCTGTCGGCTCCGCTTTATGCTTACATCAATTACCGGGTCATTATGGCGCCGCACGTGCCCGAGGCTTACCGGCCCCCGCTCTGGTTGAGAATCATGTCGTGGGTTGGTCTATTCTCGCTTTCTCTGTTCGCAGTCGGGTTCGTGACTTGGCGTTTTTTCTGACTCCGCTGGTTCTGATCCGCGCGAGCCTTTCCCCTTAGGGGGCATCATCCTTTTTTCCGGTAGCCATGTCCGCTGATTCGTTCAGGCACCTGATCCAGGTTGCGGGTATCGCCAGCCTTGAAGAGGCTCGCATGCTGGTTGAATGCGGTGTGAAGTACCTGGGGTTCCCCCTGCGTTTGCCTGTGCACCAGGAAGATCTGTCGGAGGAAGAGGTTGTTAGGATCTTAAGATCCCTGGTTGACCCGTGTCAGACTGTTGCGATTACCTACCAGGACGAGGCTTCAGAAATTGCTGAACTTTCCCGGTTTCTTGATGTTGGCATGGTTCAGCTTCACGGCGACATCGCGGTCGGGCAGCTTTCCCGGCTGAAGTTGATCCGGCCCGACTTACAGGTTGTCAAGAGCCTGATTGTCGGGTTGTACAATCCAGGTCAACTTCGTGACATGGTGCGGGCGATGGAGCCTTTTGTTGATGCTTTCATCACCGATACCTACGATGCTGTAAACGGGGCCAGTGGCGCGACAGGCAAGACGCATGATTGGGAGATTAGCCGGGAACTGGTGGCCTTTTCGGCTCGTCCCGTGATCCTCGCTGGCGGTTTGACACCGGAAAACGTTCGGCAAGCGATTCTTGCCGTCAAGCCCGCCGGGGTCGATACTCATACGGGCGTTGAAGATACTTTCGGCAAAAAGGACAGGGATAAGGTCAAGCGCTTTGTTGAACAGGCGCATTCGGCTTTTGCCCTGATTCACAGGTCGCGCTAAACACCCCGACCTGGCTTTCCGCAAGCAACGACCTGATGCAAGAGCCTCTAGTTCAGGTCTCTATCCTTCCAATACTTGGTTCCCTGAATGGTTATTTGTAAAGCCAGACCATTCTCAGTCAGTTGATACAGTCTGAGGCCCGGTGCAATGGTTCCGGCCGTCTCGGTAGAGCTTCCTTTCTCTCCCAGCTTTCCAGTCGCGTCTGCCTGGCCGCTGGTCGAATTTTTCCGTGTAACGGCCGCTGGGGACATTGCCCCAGTCAAAGTAGACACCGTTTACAATTGCCTCGAAGGCATTTATGAATCCGAGAGATAGGATACCGCTACACGAATGATGGTCGACAGGAGCAAGAGGAGGAGGCTGGTGTCAGCCTGATCAGCCGGTGCCTGCAGTGTAAGAAAGCTTTTTAATGGATGCAGAATGGGTGCTTATCCAGAAAGGCCTACTTTGTCATAGGAGAAGATGATCACGCTGTCGACAAGAACATGCACCCCGAGAT
>DBZZ01000026.1:37420-39363 GCA_002311315.1 Methylococcaceae bacterium UBA1147
GATGTCAAACGCCCTGGCAAATCATGCCAGCACAAAAAAGCTTACCATCGACGTTGTTGGTTGGAACCAATGAGCAGCCAAGCAAGACACTTTTTGTCACTCTCCATTACGTACAAGGTCGTCAATCATCTCTTAATTTAGGCCCCATGAATTTGTAACAAAATAGTCGATGCCGGTAAAGCCAAGATGAAAACGGCATCCAGAGATGTATTGATTCGATGGTGCATGGCTGGAGCAATCCCGGCGATTGACTCGAAAGATCGAAACTTCGGTTTCGCCGGTGGACTGGTTTTGACAAGGGTAGATGCGGCTCGCTTGACCCGAGGAACAGAAACTAAACTTGAACCTGTATCCTTTGCAAACCACCATCAACTGGCGTCTAATTGACGATCTACATTTGCTTAGGTAGCCGCACCCGACAGAGTGGTGTTCGGGTTTTCCACATTTGTTTTGAGAACAGGGACAAGTTGGATCAAAGAGGCCGGGTTTCTTGAGTAAAGACATGGGTGGATCCACTCGGGAAGCCTACAGATTGTGAGGCTTTAATATGGCACCGTACGATGTCATTGTAGCTGGGGGAGGGCCCAGCGGGGCCACTACAGCTTTTTATGCCGCGAAAGCCGGGTTGAATGTTGCAATAATCGACCGATCCTGTTTCCCGCGTGACAAGGCATGCGGCGGCCTGCTGACCGCAAGACTTCTAGATGAATTGCCGGAACTGCGGCCTTATATCGAACCCGTCATCGAATGTCCTTCGCGTGACGTCAATTTGTATTCTCCCTCTCTCAAGCACCGTATAGACTACGTGTTTCCACTTGGCACGCCGTGGAATGTACGGCGCGAGGTTTTCGACCATGCGCTACTGGAGGCTGCACGGGATGCCGGAGCCGATGTCCTGACAGAAACCCGGGTGACGGGCTACCAGTTCAACGGAGGGGTCAAGGTTACAACGTCACGTGGCGATTTTCGCTCAAAAATGGTAATAGGAGCAACCGGGCCCAATGACATGCTGGCCGGCCAGGTGCGTCAAAGAAGAAACCTGAATCCGTGGAACGACCGGGAGATGGCCATTGCTCTGATGTGGGAGCCGGTCGTTGGCAAGGAATTCATAGACAGTGCATTTGGTGACAACCGGTCTTTGCTGGTGCACTTCAAGCCCGGCGGAATCGAAGGTTTTGGCTGGGTCTTCCCTAAGGAAGGGAGACTGAATATCGGTTTTGGTGGGTACAAGCATTCGATGAAGTTGGTCAAGTTGCGGGAAATCTGGAAAGAATACATTTCGCTACTCAAGAAGGACGGGTATTTCCCGCAAGAGCATCCGGTTCCTCCGGTAAAGGGAGCACCGATTCCCCTCGTTGGTCCGATGAAGGCAACGACCATGGACCATACCTTGATTGTCGGTGATGCTGCGGGAATGGTTTCACCGCTGTCCGGCGAGGGGATCTACTACGGAATGCATGCCGGGAAGATTGCCATCAAGACCATCAAGAACGCCCTGAAAACGGGTAATTTTACTCAGGCTTACCTGGATGCTTATCATCGCGACTGGAGCATGGTTTTTGGTAATGAACTCAGCGACTTGGCGTTTTTCTCGCGTATGGTGCTGAAAATGCCGGAAAGGATGGTCTATTACGGAACCCGGGATAAAAAACTCTGCGAAATATTCGCGGATCTTTTTCTGGGTATTACGCCCGGGGGGCTGGGGAAGAAGAAGCCAATGGCCCGAACTTTGTTTAATGCAGTCCGTTATCCTTATTTCGGCTTGGGCTGAAACAAGAAACCGGTCCTACCTTGGACGGATTTCACTTCGAGCGTGCGAATGGAGGGATAGTGTCGTTGTAAAGACAAGACCGTCAAGCCTGATTGGAGAATCGGGTCTTCGCTACGCGGTCGGAAGGAAAGAACTCCATTGTTGTTTCGCGTAAGGGGTTTCCAACCAACAT
>DBZZ01000026.1:39554-40064 GCA_002311315.1 Methylococcaceae bacterium UBA1147
ATTTTCCAATCCCAGAAATAGCAAAAAAGAACATACCTTACACCGCTATCTAGGGGCTTTCCTCGATGAATTCCTTTGGTATCCGATAAAACGAGAGTTCCACTTCCTCCAAGTATATTAAACACTTCTAGTCGGGTTGATTGGCAATAGGCGTTCACTTCATTGGTTGTGAATCGAGATTGTCCAGGTGAAAAAAATCCACGAAGGTAACTGCTTAGTACATACAATTTTTGATGAGATCGCTTTATATATTGAAAAGGTCCGTTACCTTCATGAACGTCGTTCAAGTAACAGATCCCTTTAAACTGATGATTAAAAGGGGAGTCCCTATGCCAGCCACCTCCTGAGCCTTTGTTATTTTTCTTATATTCTATTTTTGCCGCAAGAAGCATCCCTTTGGGGTTGATAATTCCTGTATATAAGGTTAACAGGTTTCTGATGTATTGGTTTTTATAAAATGCGTTCATATCTTCATTAATTTCATTAATGAAGTATATTCTGTGGTCTGCT
>DBZZ01000026.1:40225-41374 GCA_002311315.1 Methylococcaceae bacterium UBA1147
CCGTCTTTTTTTAGACCTGACAAAGTGTCATTAACAATAAATTTTTTTCCAGCTATTGCAATTCTTGTATTCCTTAGCAATGACTCTAATATATCTTTAATAAAAGCGATTACCATCGACATGGTTTAATCCTGTATTTCACGTTGAGGCAGAAATAGCATTTTAATGCTCTAGTCTGTCCATTTCAATAACCTGGTGTTCCGTATATTTATCGATATAATCAAATAAAGCATCGATATATTTTTTTCTCTGTTTCACGCAACCCTCTTTTGGTTTTAAAATAAAAAACCGGGATTTGTTATATATTTTGGACATGCTAAATACCGCAGTTGATAGTACCGTTCCAATTAGGTTGGGCCGAACCTTTAATTCTTCGGCTATTAATTCTGCCGGAAAAGTGGGTCTGATTACCTCAAGACCAAACTTTTTTTCTATAATGTTTAAATTAATTATTTCCTCTCCTCGGTGAGCAATATAAAGAATATCTCTGGATGAGCGGAGTTTAATAAAAATTAGCATACTCTCAATCATGTCCAAATAGTCATTGAGGGTGCTTATCCCTGTTTCAACCAGTTTACCTCCTAATATAATATCAACAACTTTATACTGGTTGGCCGTCATCTTTTTTGATAGTGCATCGAAATTATTTACAATAGTAGGGTCATTTAACCCATTAAATATGGAAAATCGGGAATAGCCTAGCTGACGGCCATCTATAATGGTTCCAACCCCATCGTCCATTAGTGTTGTTCTACTTTTTGAAAATATTGGTTTAAGTAACCAGAAAACAGGCGAATTATGATCGCCTACATACAATGAGGCAGCAAATAGGCATTTATTCGTTATAGAATAAATGTCGAATACAATTGTCAATAGAGATGAAAATCTATAATAAGTTACATTGTCAAGGTTAAAAAAAATAACCAGAGCTTTCATTTGGTTGTTATTTACTGAGTTTTCATTCAGTTTTATCAAAATTTTGTATTGATTAATTTCTTTTAGTTGAATCACCTCATGTACTTGCAATAACTGAAAAGGAGACTCTATGTAAAAAACTGGGTAATGGTTAAACATGTTTATTTTTGTTCCACCAGGAAGGGTGCATATTTATTAATAAGATCAATCATTTCTGTAAGAAAACCAACAGAA
>DBZZ01000026.1:41465-42418 GCA_002311315.1 Methylococcaceae bacterium UBA1147
CACTCGTTTTATGCCGATAGACTTCAGGCGGCATTTTAATATAAATAGAGCTTGAAATATTAACCCGTAGATTCGATTTTTGAGTATAACAGGTAGGGTGATCCCACGGGGTAGAGGATTCGGTGTTTTGATGACCAAGTATTGTCTTGGTCGGTGATTTGGTTGATCCATTGAACGAACAAATGATTTTTGAGTAATGTGATCTATATGGTCGGGTTTAGAAAAAATCTGGCGGATATTTCTGTTTGCATTCTCATGCTGTCTTCTTTTTCAGTAAGCATCGGGATGGAAAATAGATCCTGGTTTTGAGCTTGTCTGTATTGGTTTCATGTCAGCCGAATTCCTCGGTCTTGTCTGGTCAATGAAAGAACTTAGAGGTAAGCTGCGTGAGTAGATGGGCGATGCCTTTTAGAGGGTTTGCCTGCGCACTGGTGTTCCACACGCCGGCTCAGGGTCAGGCGAGGGTTGTATCCGGTTCGGAAGACGACCGCCTGTTTGTGAATTTTGGCAATCTGGATATCGCGTTTCGATCGATGCTGGGACGTCGCTTAGTCGATCTCGTGGCCAATGGACTGGGTCATGTTTCTCTAACAGTCGGCTGCGCTTGACGGGAAGCTTACCAGATCACCGAAGGATAACTGATCTAGAAGAAGATATGGATAAGGGCATGACCACCCGAAACGGTGTTTTCTTTGCTCAGTGAGGTCGTGATTTGTTCGGGCTTCCAGCAGCCACCTAGTTAAATTTCGATCAACGTTCAGTTCGTATTCCCTATTTGTTGCTTTATCTTTCTCTGTTGCCAACCCATCCAAAATCGGTGGGGCTGTTTTGGCCTGTGGCTATTTAGACCGCGGTTTTTCCTGACTTATCGCCCGATCATGGACTTTCGGGCATCCACTACCGCTGCGAGATCACTTTGGTTAAATCATGCTTTCTCCAGTACTTGAATCTGG
>DBZZ01000016.1:0-517 GCA_002311315.1 Methylococcaceae bacterium UBA1147
CGATTTCACATATTCCGAATCCAGATTTTGGTTATGTGCTGGTACCGAGTAGTTTGGCGTCCGTTGGAACACGGTCAACGACGAAGCCTGATCCGCGATAGTTGGCATAATCTGGATTGCCGATGATCCTGTGCCAATTACACCAACACGAAGCCCCGAAAAATCCACGCAATCATGAGGCCACTCACCTGTGTGATAGATCGGACCTTCAAAATCATCAAGTCCTTCGAAATTAGGCTGGTTCGCAGACGACAGGCAACCCACTGCCATGACACAGAATTGCGCATTCACCTGGTCGCCATGATCGGTCTTGACATTCCAAAGATTTACGTTCTCGTCGAAGGTTATCGACGTTACGCGAGTATCAAATTGAATATCACGGCGCAGGTCGAAACGATCGGCAACATGGTTTGCATAACCAAGGATTTCGGGTTGTGGGGAGTATTTTTCAGTCCATTCCCATTCCTGCTCCAGTTCTTTCGAAAAAGAATAAGAGTACTGCATGCTCTCGACATCA
>DBZZ01000016.1:563-1602 GCA_002311315.1 Methylococcaceae bacterium UBA1147
GTTCCAGTACCATGTTCCGCCAACGCCACCGCCTGCCTCGTATACACGGGCGGAAAACCCGAGCTCCCGAAGTCGGTGAAGCATAAACATTCCGGCAAATCCAGCGCCAACAATGATCGCGTCATAGCATTTGTTGGATTCCACGATCGTTTCCTTTAGGTCGGCTCGTAACCGGCCTTGGTCATTAGGTCGTAGCGCACCTTCTCATGCGCTGTAACGGGATCGGCACCGTCTTGCACCTCTTCGATGATCCTGTCCTCGATTGATTTGAATAGTTGGGCAAAGCCAAGTACTTCTTCCATCCTATTCCTCGGAACAACGCAGATTCCATTCTCATCAGCGATGACCAAATCTCCAGGGCGCACGGGTACACCACCTAACTCCACTTCGATCTGGTAACCCGCACAGGCGCAGCGGTTGCGAATCGACTGCTGTATGAAGCCACGACCGTAAACCGGAAGATTGAGGTCCTTGTATTCGTCAATGTCACGAGTCACACCATCAATCACACAGCCAACCAGGCCGTGGTGGCGAGTGGTAAAACCTGCCACCCCACCATAGGAGTTGATGTCCATTCGTCCACCATGATCGATCACTAGAACATCGCCGGCATGTCCGCGCTTGATGGCGCTTAAAGTTCCCAACACGGGAGATTCGTCGGCTTCTTCGATCCCAACCAGCTTGAGTGTACAGGCTGGACCCACGATCTTCCCGCAGGAATCCCACAACGGTCCAATACCATGTGGCGTTCCATCGACTCTGATCCGGTCTAGCCCATCAGAAACATTGGCCGTCGACAGCATGCGATACTCAGCGATTAACGATGTCTGGCTGTTCATCAAATCTACCCCTTGATTGGATTGGCCCCACCCTGATCGGACAGTAACACGATTGAATAAAAGGCTCTCTGATACGGCCCGTGGCATTGGCTGCATGATTCTGGGAAGTGCCCTGCTAACTACAAACGATGCAGTCACAAAATGGTTGACGCAAGACTACCCGGTCTCCCAAGTCTGGTGCCTACGCACCCTGTTCGTGC
>DBZZ01000016.1:1715-3968 GCA_002311315.1 Methylococcaceae bacterium UBA1147
TCTCATCAATAATTCACGTTTGTCATGTCTCAAAAAACGCGAGTGTGGAGCAAATGCATATCAATGTCTGATTCGTACTGGAACGAAGAAATTGAAACGATGTCCGCCAAGGCTGTGGAGCGCCTGGAATCTGAACGACTACAGACCCAGATGGAATATGTATATGCAAAAAGTGCGTATTTCCGCGCTCAGTTCGATAAAGCCAACGTAAAACCAGAATCTTTCAAGCATCGTAACGACTTGGAAGAATTGCCTTTTATGGAAAAGTACGAGATCGCTAATTCACAGTTGGAAGGCCATCTTCTCGGTATCAACCAATGCGCCTCTCAGGAAGATATCATCCGTATTCATGCGACCGGAGGCACCACAGGCCGACCCATGCGAGTCGGTTGGACAAGGCGGGACATTGCGGACTACTGTGAAGTGGGATCACGAGCCCTTTGGGCAAATGGTTGCAGACCCACTGACGTGGTCTTTGAATGCATGAATTACAACCTCTACGCCGGCGGCGTTTCCGACCATTTGTGCTTCGAGACCCTTGGTGCCACCACTATCCCTTTTGGCGTAGGTAACTCTCTGCGCCTCCTGGAAATGATGAACGAAATCCAACAGGACATCTCAATATGGGCAACACCTTCCTATGCTATCCGTCTAGCAACTCTGGCCCGGGAAAATGGAATTGAACCTCAGAATATTGGTGTGCGGAAGGGGTTTTTTTCGGGTGAGCCAGGAATGCAGGTCCCAGGGTATAGAGAGAAAATTGAAGACAGCTTGGGACTTGTGTCTTTCGATATGTATGGCACTGGTGAGCTTGGCATGCACAGTGGCGAATGCGCGCATCGAAACAATCTACACTACGGCGGCACCGGTGTTGTCCTAACCGAGCTGATTGATCCTGAAACGACGAAACCTATTCCCTTTGAGGAAGGCGTGATTGGTGAGTTTGTATACACATCACTGCGGCGTGAAGCCTGCCCTCATCTACGCATGCGATCACGTGATCTAATGCAGGTGTTCGTCGAACCTTGCCCCTGTGGGCGCACGGATTTCCGCTTCAAGACACTTGGACGATCCGACGACATGTTCATCGTCAAAGGTGTCAATGTGTTCCCGCTTGGGGTTCAGGCCACTTTATCCAGCATGCGACCTAAACTAAATGGTGAATTTCAGATCATTCTTGATCGTCCACCACCGATCGACTATGCACCCCGAATTATTGCTGAGGTCGCACGGGACGTTCCGAAAGAACAATACGACGTCCTCATTTCAGAGACCATGGCAGCTATTGCAAACGACCTGAATTTTTCCACAGCCGTCGAACTTGTAGAAGAAGGCTCAATATCAACAGAGAAAAAATCCCAGCGCCTGATCCGGGACTACTGAAGCATATAACTATGAACAAATCCGTTTTGATGACTCAAAAAGATGGAATCGCTCAAATCATCTTGTCACGTCCTGAACGCCTGAATGCCATCAACGATGATCTATTGATAGAGCTCAACGCTGCACTCAAGTCCGTTAATGAGGATAGTGATGTAGGAGTCGTGATTCTGCGGGGGGCCGGCAAAGCTTTTTGTGCAGGTGATGACTTGAAGGATGCTGCTAACAGACGAGACATGCCTGAGGTTGAAATTCGTCGGTACCTGGAAGATATCCAGGAAATAACCAGATTGATGATGCTAAACGAGAAAGTTGTCATCGGAGCCATTCACGGCTGGGCGGCCGGTGGCGGGTTCGAGTGGGCCCTGAACTGCGACTTCACCATCATGGCAGAAAGCGCACGTTGTTTCTTCCCCGAAGTCGGGCTGGGTATCTTTGTGACCGGCGGCATTTCGTCCATTTTGCCTAACCTTGTTGGTTTGCAAAAAGCCAAGGAACTGATTATTTTAGGGGAGAAGGTAGACGCGAAAACTGCCCTCGATCTGGGTATCGCTTGGAAAGTCGTCCCGGACGAAAGTCTTCTGGATGAGGCTTACGACCTTGCAAAAAGATTGATGGCCATGCCTCATACCGCTCGCGGCCTCGCAAAGAAAACCCTCAACTTGTCTGCCTCTCTGCCTCTGGGCGAGGCTATGGACCTTGAAACATCGGTGACAACTGAAGGCATGCTGGACCCAGATACGGCGGCGCGCGCAGCTGCGGCACTTGCAAAATAACAACAGAAATTCAGAGCCTGCGGTAAAACCCTAAAATTCCCACCACTGTGTGGGCGGGATATACATAAAGATCTAAATGTCGATGGGGGTGGGGTAC
>DBZZ01000001.1:0-4891 GCA_002311315.1 Methylococcaceae bacterium UBA1147
CGACATTACTGTCGCTTCGCTGACAGAGCAGCTACAGGACGCCTATGGTCTGGCCATGCAGACAGGTCATGCCGCAGCGGCAGTTGGAGCCACCTGGGCGTTGGCTAAACTGCATGGGCTGGATAAACCAGCACGGAATAAACAAGAGGATCTTTTTTCAGAGATCGTCATCCGTATCGTTGATACTCCGGAGCCGATGGGAAAGTCCTCAGATGTAGGGTCGCGGTAAGCAAAGGCACGGCGCCTGGATCGCCGAAAACGTCATCCAGTCTACAAACTCGAATACATGCCCCGAACCAACGTAGACACCAGCGTAGACACGAAAGAAATCCAACTAAAAACAGCCTACCTCTATCAGAGATAAGCTGTTGTTTTTATTGGTCGGGGCGAGAGGATTTGAACCTCCGACCACCTGCACCCCATGCAGGTGCGCTACCAAGCTGCGCTACGCCCCGATTGTTAGAATGCCGATACCGCCTGCGGCGAAAGAACGGTAGGTCGATTATTTGAGCACGAGCAGGATTTCTTCGAGTTCACTACACAACTGCCGCACCAACTGCCTGGACTCGCTGGCATCCTCTTTGGCCTGATCGCTGGAAAGGTGCGCCCTAGCACCGCCGATGGTGTAGCCCTGTTCGTACAATAAGGCACGGATCTGGCGAATCCTGATTACGTCATGCCGCTGGTAATAGCGCCGGTTCCCTCTCCGTTTGATCGGTTTGAGCTGACGGAACTCCTGTTCCCAGTACCTCAGTACA
This sequence comes from Methylococcaceae bacterium UBA1147, assembly GCA_002311315.1. Lineage (GTDB taxonomy): Bacteria > Pseudomonadota > Gammaproteobacteria > Methylococcales > UBA1147 > UBA1147. The sequence continues at coordinate 759 of DBZZ01000001.1, forward strand.
TGGGCTTTTACGGCGCAAAGTTCGCTGACCTCTCCAATCGTGAAATATCGTTTCGTGGGTATTTCTGGTAACTCGGCATTGTTACTCGGTTCCAGCATAACCTTCTACGCGGTTCTTGAGCTTCTGGCCGGGACGAAAAGTCACCACCCGACGGGCCAAAATCGGGATATCTTCGCCGGTTTTTGGATTTCTACCCGGACGATTGCTCTTATCGCGTAAATCAAAGTTACCAAAGCTCGACAGTTTCACGTGCCGACCAGTCTCGAGCGAACACTTGATTTCTTCGAAAAACAGATTGACCATTTCCTTGGCTTCCCGTTTGTTCAGACCAAGTTCGTTATAAAGTCTTTCCGCCAATGTTGCCTTGGTTACCGCCATTTGTTAATCCCTCAACTTTGCATCAAATTTAGTTTCAAGTTTTGTCAGGATCCTCGAAACCAGCGAATCGATTTCAAAATCCTGCAGGGTTCGAGAAGAATCCTGAAAAACCAAGCTCATAGCAATACTTTTCCTGCCTGATTCTACTCCAGGACCTCGATAAACGTCAAAGATTTTGACGTCCGTAACAAGACCCTTGTCCTCCCGTCGAATGGACTCAACGATCGAGGCTGAAGGGATTTCTTCACCGATACTTACAGCCAGATCCCGTCGGACATGAGGAAACTTTGAGATCGGATTAAACTTGGAAATGGATCCTTTGCACAGGATTTCTTCATCCAGTTCATAAAGAACCACGTGAGAATTGAACCCGAGTTTTCGTTCGAGTTCGGGATGAAGAACGCCAATCCAGCCAACATGCTCTCCATTGCTCTCGAGGACCTCGGCCGCCTGCCCCGGATGCAGCGCAGGATGCTGTTTTGCAACAAACTGAAAAGGGCGACCCGTAAACTGCAAAAGAGCCTCAACGTCGCCTTTGGCATCAAAAAAATCAACCGACCGCGCTTTTTCTCCCCATTGATCGTCCGAAACGGTTCCCAGAACCAGACCCGCAAGGTATTTTTTCTGTTCGATTCCATCGGCAGTTTTCAGGAATTTCAATCCGCTTTCGAAAATACGAATCCGGCTTTGCTGACGATTGAGATTTCGCTCCGCCGTTTCAAGTAATCCGCACCACAATGACGTTCTCATCACCGCCAGATCCGAGGAAATCGGATTCTTCAGGACAATGGGTTCGTTCCCTGGATCGACCTGTTTCAGACGATCCGGATCCACAAAACTATATGTAATGACCTCACGATATCCCCTTCCGACCAGGGTCTCCTTGAGCAAATCGGACGCCACCCTGGCCTCGGATGATTTGGCGAGAACCGAATGCATGGAAATGTCGTTCAGAGGAATATTGTCATAACCGATAACACGGCCAATCTCTTCAATCAGGTCGGCCTCGATGGCAATATCGAACCGGAAGCTGGGTGCCTGTACTTCCCAAGTTTCTTCGTCCAGGACGCTGACGGACATACCCAGGCGCTCCAGGATGCTGCTCATCTCTCTCCTGTCGACCGAAACCCCGAGAATCTTTTCAACCCTGGAAGGCCGTAACCGGATCACTGGCCGATTTGGAACATAGGCATAGTTGCTGGACTCGGAAACGGGCCCGCACTGACCTCCGGCAATGGAAACGATTAGTTCGCTTGCACGTTCTATGGCCCGCATCTGTAGTTCGGGGTCTACTCCACGCTCGAAACGGTGGGATGAATTAGTGTGCAAACCGTACTGGCGGGCTTTCCCCATGATGATGGCCGGTGAGAAAAAGGCACACTCGAGGAAAATATTCCTGGTCTGGTCACACACTGCAGATTCTCGGCCGCCCATGATGCCTGCCAGTGCAAGGGCTCGTGACTTGTCTGCGATCACCAACGTATCCGCGACCAGCTCGACCTCTTCATCATTCAGCAAAAGGATTTTCTCCCCCTGCTTGGCGAAACGCACGACAATACCGTGGTCTATCTTGTCAGCGTCAAAAGCATGTAGCGGCTGTCCCATTTCCATCAAGACGTAGTTGGTTACGTCGACCAGAGGGCCCAGACTTCGAAAACCGCTCCGACGCAAACGTTCCTGCATCCAGATCGGGGTTTCGGCTGCCGGATCAATACCCGTAATCAAACGCCCAAGATACCTGGGGCAAGCTTCGGGCGAACGAATGTACAGAGGCAGTTGCCGGTCGTGTTCGACAGCGTTGGCTTTCGTTTCAGCTGGTTGCCACTCAATCTGATTGATGACCGCTACTTCCCGCGCAACCCCTTCCATGCTCAAACAGTCGGCGCGGTTTGGGGTCAGATCAACTTCGATGATTTCATCATCCAGTTCCAGATATTCTCGGATATTCGTACCCGCTACGGCACTCGCCGGAAGGCTCATCAGGCCTTCCGATGACTCGGCAAGACCCAGTTCCTTCTGAGAACACAGCATCCCCGAGGATTGTACGCCACGCAGTTTGGCCGACTTGATCTTGAAATTCCCCGGCAACACCGCACCAACACATGCAGTGGGCACCTTCATACCGGGTTCAACATTAGGGGCGCCGCAAACAATCTGAAGCAGATCCGGTTCGCCGACCGAAACTTCGCAGACCCTGAGTCGATCGGCATCTGGGTGCTGACTTAATCCCACGACTTCGCCAACAACCACGTTGCTGAAGTCGGCTGCAGCCGGTTCGGTCCCGTCGACTTCGAGGCCCGCCATGGTCAACTGGTGAAGGAGCGTTTCTCGATCAATATCCAGTTTTACGAATTCCCTTAGCCAGGATTCACTAACAAACATCGGTTTTCAGTTATTGGGTCTAGTGATTTGTTCTAGTTGGCAACCAACCGCTACTACCAGCACGCAAACCCGCGAGCACGAGTTTAACCGAATTGCTGCAGGAACTTCAGGTCGTTTTCAAAAAAGAGCCGCAGATCATTGATTTCATAACGCAACATGGCCAGGCGTTCAACTCCCATGCCGAATGCGAAACCGGAATATCGATCCTCATCAATGTTGACCGACCGGAACACTTCGGGGTGAATCATCCCGCAGCCAAGCACCTCCAGCCAACCCGTGTGGCTACAGACCCGACAACCTGCTCCACTGCACATAACACACTCAATATCCACTTCCGCAGACGGCTCTGTAAACGGAAAGTAGGATGGCCGGAAGCGAACGGCCATCTCCTTTTCGAAAAAAGAGGTCAGAAACTGGAACAGGACTCCCTTAAGGTCTGCAAAGCTGACATTCTGGTCGACCAGAAACCCTTCCACCTGGTGAAACATAGGTGTATGGGTCAAATCCGAATCACAGCGGTAAACCCGTCCCGGAGCAATTATTCTCAGCGGGGGTGTCGAACTTTCCATCACCCGGATCTGTACCGGGGAGGTATGAGTGCGCAAAAGGGTGTGGGCATCGAAATAGAAGGTATCATGCATTGCACGCGCCGGATGCTTCTCCGGTATGTTCAATGCTTCGAAATTGTGATAGTCGTCTTCGATTTCGGGTCCTTCAACCGCTTCAAAGCCGGCGCTTGCGAAGATGTACCGGATTCGGGCTAGCGTCAGGGTAACCGGATGCAAGCTTCCATTGTTCTGACCCCGTCCTGGCAACGTGACGTCAATGGTTTCTGCAGTCAGACGCGCTGCTAGTTCAGCATTCTGAAACCCCTCCCGACGATCATTCAGGAGGCTCTGGAACCGGTTCTTAGCGTTGTTGATCTGCTGACCGGCGACAGGACGTTGCTCCGGGGCGAGGCTTCCCAGCCCCTTCATTCGGTCAGTGAAAACACCCTTTTTTCCGAGATATTGGACCCTGACATTGTCGAGTTCCTTGAGGTTAGCTGCTTCAGCCAATTTCTGGGCAGCAGACACAAGAATTTCATCCAGACTGGCAATCACTAGATTCTCTGCTCCCGGAAAACTTAAACAGGGTCGCTGTCAGGAACGACTCTGGATGGAATCGCCTGATCAGCCTTGCGCCATCTGGGCAAGTTGCGAAAATGCTTCCTTATCGTTAACGGCAAGATCCGCCAGCACCTTGCGGTCGATATCGATGGAGGCTTTCTTGAGTCCGTTCATCAAACGGCTGTAGGACATACCGCATTCCCGGGCTGCCGCATTGATTCGCACGATCCAAAGCTGACGAAATTGGCGTTTCCGCTGACGACG
>DBZZ01000001.1:4988-35180 GCA_002311315.1 Methylococcaceae bacterium UBA1147
TAATAACCCTTGGCCTGTTTCAGGACCTTCTTGTGTCTGGCCTTTGCCGTAACACCACGCTTTACTCTTGGCATAAAAACTCTCTCTGATATTCAGATTCGGGATCAGGCGTAAGGCAGCATGCGAGCAGCGCTACGAACGTCCGATGCATGCAATTCCGTACTCTGACGCAGATGTCTTTTCCGCTTGGTACTCTTCTTGGTCAGGATATGCCGCCGATGTGACTGGCCGCACTTGAAAGAACCGGAAGCTCGTCGCGAAAATCTTTTTGCGGCTCCACGATTGGTTTTCATCTTAGGCATTGTAAAACTCCTTAAAACAACTATTTCTTTTTTTTCGGGGCAAGCACCATCACCATCTGCCTGCCTTCCATCTTGGGGAACTGTTCTATCGTTCCAAGCTCCTCCAATTCCTTCTCGAGTCTCTTCAGCAAATCCATGCCCAGTTCCCTGTGAACCATTTCACGTCCACGAAAGCGGACGGTAATCTTGGTTTTGTCCCCATCGTTAAGAAAACGGGTCAGGTTACGCACCTTGACCTTGTAATCTCCTTCGTCTGTACCAGGTCGGAACTTGACTTCCTTTACCTGGATCTGTTTTTGCTTTTTCTTGGCCGCTTGCTGTTTCTTGTTCTGCTCGAACCGGAACTTGCCGTAGTTCATTATCCGGCATACAGGTGGATCGGCGTTGGGCGAAATTTCGACAAGGTCAAGATCCGCATCGTAGGCAATCTGTTTAGCCTCATCCAGGCGAACAACTCCCGCCTGTTCTCCCTCTGCATCAATCAGCCGGATCACCGTTCCAGTGATCGCATCGTTCAATCGGGTTTCTTTATTTGCAGCGATACCCTGTTCCCCCTAGTTCGTTAATTTGGTTAATAGTTTCCGCTTAAATCAAACTGATTCAGACACTCATCCAGGCTCAACGAGCCCAGGTCTTCGCCTTTCTGACTGCGCACGGATACCGTAGCACTCTCCAATTCCTTGTCTCCGACAATCAGAAGGTAGGGAATGCGCTGAATCGAGTGCTCGCGGATTTTAAATCCGATCTTTTCATTTCTCAAGTCTAAATTGACCCGATATCCTTGTTTTTTAAGGTTTCGGCAAATATTCTCGGCATATTCTGCATGACGGTCCGCGATCGTCATCACCACCGCCTGGACCGGCGCTAACCATAGCGGGAAATTTCCAGCGTGATGTTCTATCAGGATTCCGATAAACCGCTCCACCGATCCGAGGACGGCACGATGTAACATCACCGGTACCTGTTTCGAACTGTCTTCGGCGACATAGTGCGCACCCAATCGGCCCGGCATGGAGAAGTCGACCTGGATGGTTCCACACTGCCAGACCCGGTTCAGGCAGTCTTTCAGTGAAAAATCGATCTTGGGGCCGTAAAAGGCACCTTCCCCCGGCTGTAGTTCCCATTCTAGGCCCTTGTGGTTGAGCGCCCTTTCGAGCGCTTCTTCGGCCTTGTCCCAAACAGCGTCATCCCCGACCCGGTTTTCTGGCCGAGTGGACAATTTCACCAGTATGTCCTGAAAACCAAAATCACGGTACACCTCGAAGAGCAGATCAATGAATGCAGAGACCTCTTCCTGAATCTGGTCTTCCATGCAGAAGATATGGGCATCATCCTGAACGAAGTTTCGTAGCCGCATCAGGCCGTGGAGCGTCCCGGAAGGCTCATTTCGGTGACAAGATCCAAATTCGGCCATCCTGATCGGCAACTCACGGTAACTTTTAAGACCCTGGTTAAAGATCTGCACATGGCACGGACAGTTCATCGGCTTGATCGCATAATCCCGATTCTCCGACTGGGTCGAGAAGATCATGTCGCCAAACTTGTCCCAGTGCCCTGATTTTTCCCAAAGAGTCCGATCGACTACCTGCGGAGTCTTGACCTCCGTGTATCCGTGATCCCTCAGTTTTACGCGGATGTAATCCTCAATCAGTCGGTAAATGGTCCAACCCTTGTCATGCCAGAACACCATGCCAGGAGCTTCTTCCTGGATATGGAATAGGCTCAGGGCCTTACCGATTTTTCGATGATCGCGTTTTTCTGCTTCCTTGAGGCGGTGCAGATAGGCTTTCAGTGCTTTCTTGTCAGACCAGGCAGTCCCGTAGATCCGCTGCAACATTTCGTTGTTCGAATCGCCGCGCCAGTAAGCCCCAGCAATTTTCATCAACTTGAATACACCTAGTCGGGAAGTATTCGGGACGTGTGGGCCACGGCAAAGATCGGTGAATCCCCCCTGTTGGTACACCGAGATAATCTCATCTTCCGGCAGGTCGTGGATAATCTGGGCCTTGTACGCCTCTCCCCTCTGGCTGAAATATTCGACTGCTGGCTGCCGATCCATGACATTTCTGTTTACGTCGATTCCCTCACCGACAATCTCATGCATTTCTTTTTCAATCCGCTCAAGATCTTCAGGTGTAAATGGCCGTTCGTAAGAAAAATCGTAGTAAAATCCGTCTTCGATTACCGGGCCTATGGTGACCTGGACGTCCGGGAAAATGCGCTTGACGGCTTGCGCAAGCAGGTGGGCTGTCGAATGCCGGATAATCTCCAGTCCTTCTTCGTCGCGGCCGGTGATAATGGATACACTCGCATCATCAGCAATCTCGTAACCGCAATCGACAATCCGATCATCGACACGACCGGCCAGCGCAGCTTTACCCAGTCCGAGTCCAATCGCCTGTGCGACATCCATGACGGTAACGGGACCATCAAACTGGCGCTTCGAACCGTCGGGCAGAGAAATTGTAAGCATGTTCGGAACTTGTGAATCGCTCAACTCAATAAGAGAAAGCAGATTACCCTTAAAAAAATTAAAGCACCGCGATGCGATGCTTTAATTGTTTGGTAGGCGCGATTGGAGTTGAACCAACGACCCCCACCATGTCAAGGTGGTGCTCTAACCAGCTGAGCTACGCGCCTGTTGATCAAAATTAATCCAGCCATTTTACTCTAGTTAGATCCTAAGCGAAAGTAGGCAGCTGGATTTATCTCGCTAATAGTGGGTCGACTCGTTGCTGGTTTACCCCGCCCTTGGTCACCGTGGTCAGGCGATTAACGCTCGACGAATCTTCTGGATTTCGTCCCTGACTCGAGTCGCCTCTTCGAACTCGAGTTCTTTCGCGTGCTGATACATCTCATCTTCGAGCTTGCAAATCAGTTTGGCTGTTTCCCTGGGGGATGCGGCTACGTAATCGATGCTGGTCTCGGCAACTTCAGTAGCACTACGCATTCCCGAGGCAAGACCCGCGCCGGGAATGGTAACCTCGAGGATATCCGTGATCGATTTCTTGATCGACTTTGGCTCGATGCCGTGTTGCTGGTTGTATTCCATCTGCTTGGCCCGACGCCGTTCGGTTTCTTCGATGGCTATCCGCATTGAACGGGTGATCCGATCACCGTAAAGGATGGCCTTGCCCCGGATGTGTCTTGAAGCGCGTCCCACGGTCTGAATCAGGGACACCGCGGACCGAAGAAAACCTTCCTTGTCAGCATCCAGCACGGCCACCAGTGATACCTCCGGAATATCCAACCCCTCGCGTAAAAGGTTAATCCCCACGAGCACATCAAACTCTCCTAGCCTCAAATCCCGAATAATCTCAACCCGTTCCACGGTATCAATGTCCGAATGAAGGTACCTGACCAGGACGCCGTGCTCTTGAAAATAATCGGTCAGGTCTTCCGACATTCGTTTTGTCAGCGTGGTCACAAGAACCCTTTCGCCTGCCTTAGCCCGCAGGTTGATCTCGGAAAGCAGGTCGTCAATCTGACTCAGGGCTGGACGAACCTCGATTTCCGGATCGATCAATCCGGTAGGCCGCACCACCTGCTCGATAACAGAGCCCGATTGCTCTGTCTCATATTTTCCCGGTGTTGCCGATACATAAACCCTCTGCGGGGCCCTGATTTCAAACTCGTCGAAACGCAGAGGCCGGTTGTCCAATGCCGAAGGCAGCCGGAAACCGTATTCCACCAGGGTTTCCTTGCGCGATCGATCTCCACGGTACATGGCGCCCAACTGAGGAACGGAAACATGGCTTTCATCGATAATCAGCAGACCATCGTCCGGCAAGTAGTCAAACATTGTTGGTGGTGGCTCGCCGGACTCTCTGCCTGACAGGTAACGAGAATAATTTTCGATCCCAGAGCAGTAGCCCACTTCGAGGATCATCTCCAAATCGAACATCGTGCGCTGCTCCAGTCGCTGAGCCTCGACCAGCTTGTTGACAGAGCGCAATTGTTCGAGCCTTTCCCGAAGCTCTAGCTTGATCTTGTCGATCGCAGCCAGTAGGGTTTCGCGCGGGGTAACGTAATGGGATTTCGGATAAACCGTATACCGAGCCACCCTGCTCATGATTTCCCCGGTCAACGGATCGAACAGCGACAACCGCTCAATTTCGTCATCGAACAACTCGATCCGCAACGCCTCCTTCTCGGATTCCGCCGGGTAGACATCGATAACCCCACCTCGCACCCGGTAAGTGGCCCGTCGCAGTTCGGTATCGTTCCGAGTGTACTGCATCTCGGCAAATCGCCTCAGAATCTTTCGCTGGTCAATGATGTCGCCTCGTACAAGATGCAGCACCATCGCAAAATATGATTCCGGTTCCCCAAGACCGTAAATTGCGGAAACCGTGACCACCACCACCGTGTCCTTGCGCTCCAGAAGAGCTTTGGTCGCGGAAAGACGCATCTGCTCGATGTGTTCATTCCGTGAAGCATCCTTCTCGATATAGGTGTCGGAGGCAGGAACATAAGCCTCCGGCTGGTAATAATCGTAGTAGGAGACAAAGTATTCCACGGAGTTTTCGGGGAAGAATTCCTTCATCTCCCCATAGAGCTGAGCCGCGAGGGTCTTGTTCGGCGCCAGGATCATTGTTGGCCGCTGCAGGGTGCTGATAACGTTTGCTATCGTGAAGGTCTTTCCTGAACCCGTGACCCCCAAAAGAGTCTGATGCAACTCTCCGTCGTTTAGGCCATCTACCAACTGTTCGATGGCTGCCGGCTGATCTCCTGCGGGATCGAAAGGGCTGTGGAGTCGAAACTTTTTCTTCATACTATTGTTGATAGATACCCGGTTCGCGTATCATTGCCTGTTTCCAGAATTTTCCGGGGTCATCTTTGACCCTAAACAGGATACCTTAATTACACAGTCACACATCTGTCATTTCACCCGCTGTCATCTACCCGGCGACAGGTCCTGATGACAAGTAAATTCAATAATCATACATTACAGTGGTAATACCGAAAGCTATGACCTTAAGACTTTCCGAGCGCGTACAAGCCGTCAAACCTTCACCAACACTAGCCATCTCAAACCGAGCCGCACAAATGCGCGCGGCTGGCCGGGATATTATTGGGCTAGGGGCAGGAGAACCCGATTTTGACACGCCGGAACACATCAAGCAGGCTGCAATCAAGGCCCTTCAGGACGGAAAAACGAAATACACCGCGGTAGACGGAACTCCAGAACTGAAACAGGTCATCATCGACAAGTTTCAGAATGAAAACGGCTTCACCTACACGCTAGAGCAGGTGATTGTTTCCTGCGGCGGCAAACATAGCTTTTACAATCTGGCTCAGGCGATCCTAAACCCCGGAGACGAAGTCGTTATCCCGGCACCTTACTGGGTTTCCTATCCAGACATGTCCATTCTCGCTGGTGGCAAACCGGTGTTTATTGAAACTACCCACGCACAGAGTTTCAAGATTTCTCCTGACCAGCTCCGCAATGCACTAACCGACAGAACGCGTCTGTTCGTGATCAACAGCCCATCCAACCCGAGCGGTATTGCATACACCTTCAAAGAACTGGCAGATATTGGAAAGGTGTTGCTTGATTATCCCGACGTCCTGGTTGCAACGGATGACATGTATGAACATATCCTATGGAAAGAAGGATCTTTCTGTAACATCCTCAACGCCTGCCCGAGCCTGTACGATCAGACAATGGTGCTGAATGGAGTATCTAAGGCCTACTCGATGACCGGTTGGCGAATTGGCTATGCGGCCGGCCCGGCACACATCATCAAGGCGATGAAAAAGATCCAATCGCAGAGCACCTCGAATCCGACATCGATTTCCCAGGCGGCCGCGGAAGCGGCAATCAGTGGTAATCAATCGTGTATTGCAACAATGAGGGCAGCATTCAAGGAGAGGCACGACTTTGTCGTGGATTCATTGAACCAGATGGCGGGAGTTTCGTGTCTGGCAACGGACGGCACTTTTTATGTTTTTCCGGATTTCAGCGATGCAATCGAGAAACTGGGGCTCGAAAGCGATCTCGAATTTTCCGAACACTTAATTGAAAACGCCGATGTCGCCGCCGTCCCGGGCTCAGCCTTTGGATGCCCGGGGCATATCCGCATCTCAATCGCCATTGGGCTGGATATGCTGAAAGCCGCCATGGAACGGATCAATAACGCACTAAAATAAACAGTCTGTCGAGATCCCTCGCGTTTCATCGACGCAAGGGATTTTCAGCACAAATCTAACCGACCAGGCCGGTCCCGACCCTGGTCGTGCGTTACCCAGGTAAATCAACCGAAGGCCCTGGCCCAACCATGATCATTCATGGATATCGAGGGCAGACAGGAAACCTCTGAACCCTTGCTTCAGTTCCGCGTCCCTTAAAGCATACTCCACGTTAGCGGTCAAGAAGCCAAGTTTTGTCCCGCAATCGTAACGCGTCCCATGGAATTCATAGGCATAAACGGCTTCCCGGCTCATCAGCCCGGCAATTGCGTCCGTTAGCTGAATTTCCCCCCCAGCGCCTTTGTCAGTCGACTGAAGCTCCCCGAAGATCGTAGGCGCCAGAATGTATCGCCCCACCACACCCAGATTCGATGAGGCGTCTTTCGGCTGTGGCTTCTCCACGATCTGATCGATGCGATTCAACCGACCAGAATCACTGGCTGTCTTTACGATTCCGTAACTTGCCGTTGATTCCGGCGGCACTCGTTCCACACCCAGTATGGTTGACTGCGTCTCATCAAACAATTCTGTCATCTGACCCAGGCAACCGACTCCTTCGTTATGAACCAGATCATCCGGCAGTACCACGGCAAACGGCTCGTCTTCAATGACGGGTTTCGCGCAAAGGACTGCATGGCCAAGACCCAGCGCTTCTGCCTGTCTCAGGTAAACACAGGATACGCTGGCCGGGACGATCTTGTTCAAACAATCAAGTGCTTCCGTCTTCTGACGTTGTTCGAGCTCCTTTTCCAGTTCGTACGATTTGTCAAAATGGTCGGCGATGGCTCCCTTGGTGCGACCCGTGATAAAAATCAGGGTTTCAATGCCCGCAGCAATCGCTTCTTCGACAGCGTATTGAATCAGTGGTTTATCGACGATCGGCAGCATCTCCTTGGGAATCGATTTTGTCGCTGGCAGGAATCTCGTACCCAGACCGGCGACCGGGAATACCGCTTTCGTTACCTTTTTGTGCATGGATAAATCCGAATGAAATAGCTTTGTTGATGGTGACCCATTACCGGGCTTGGGGCTTAGAATTCGCCAACCAGAACCAATGAGCTACTGATTCAACTTGTATTTTTAAAATAGCACTCTTATGTCTATGAATTAACCTCGGCTTCTTAGCTCTTTTTGCCTGCTTGGAATTGATCGAGGAAGCATACCAACAGCTCGGACCAAAAGACTCTCACCCCCTAACGCTTTCTCCAGATCACCCGATCAACCCCCTCACCTCCTCAAAACTCAATTCGTCCGTCAGCATCGACCAGGATACGATACAGTTATGTTCGAACCTGGTTGATTTGATGTTACTAGGCATTAAAACGACCAAGGAAGCACGCCACCATGAGCAAGAATACTGTTGTTGCACTGAAAGATCGAGAAACAATCCAGGACCCACTGACTAAGATGTTGAGAAATGGAGCTCAGCAGTCGAGGGAAGAGGTTTACCTCAGGACACGTCTCATCAACGCTGCTGAGTTCACAAGACGGTCAATACCTCAACTACCTACCACAATCTTCTCAGCCCAAAGCCAAGCAGATGCTGCATGAGATCTGGCAGGCGGAGGCCAGGACCAGGGCGCAGTTTGTTGATGGCAACAAAACTTTGACCAGCCTGGAACAATTCAAGCTTCAAGGCCTTTGGATGTTCAACCGAAACTATGACGATCTCTAGGCCGAAACAAGCTCACCATCTCGAGCCAACCTGATGCCCGCTCAGCTTAGCGATTAAACCTCGGAACTTCCTGGAAAGATGTCTGAGCTTATCTACTGGCAAATTCACAACGATCTGTAGCATCAAACCATGAATGCCATTGCTCTAGAGGACACCAAAGGACCACAACGGGCGGATTACATGCCGCAGAATGATCCTAGTGGGTGGTCTGTTTCGAGTGGACGACAGGAAGTTCGCAAGCGGACAATGCCTCCCAATGATGGCAACCCGGGCATCGCCAATGCAGTTCGCTACCTGTAAATCCACACTGGACACACTTGTAGCTTGGATGACAAAACACCAGTTGAGAAGAAATACCCGACAAGTCGTGCAGATACGGCTTGGCTTCCTTTTCGGGCAAATCGGCAATTAACACCAGGAGTTCATAAAGACCCCGCAAGGAAGGCCGAACGCGAAGTGATCCCAGAACGAATCTCGATGCCGCCACAATCCCCTGTTTTTTCTGACCATTCCCGATACCAGGGGGTATGATCTCGCCGCTTGGATGGTCAGCGTGCATTTGTCCGACCGCATCAATCAATTCCAAGATGTTTTCATTATCCTCGAAGCATTCTATCATCAGCTCCACCACCTGCGTGTTGTACCTCGAATCTTCGGTTGGAATCGGCCTGAGGATGTTCAGGGCATCCTGGTAACGCTGCTCGGATATGGCCAATTGAGCTGAAAGTAGGGCCGCACGTGGACAAGGCCCTTCGCCAAGAGCCTTAACCAGCAAGCGGTTCGCAAGCACCGGATTATTAGCGGTAAGCGCCTCCTGAAGCATTTCACAATAAAACTGGGAAATGGTTTCACCACGCCTGATTTTTCCGCTGGGTTTCAGTGCTTCAGTGCAATCAATTGCATTGAGCCAATCCTTTTCATGCTGGTAGATCTGGAGCAATTGCTGAAGTGCCGAGTCACGACATGAAGGATCATTCTTTAAATCCATGAAGATAGCTTCGGCTCGGTCAAATAATCCTGCACGCATAAAATCCATACCGAGTTCAAACACCGCTTTCCCGTGCTGTTCTTCGCTCAGCGAAGGATCGCCGAGCAGTGACTGATGAAGATCAATCGCCCGGCCGACTTCACCAGAACATCTAAAAAGGTTGCCCAGGGCTATCCGGGATTCTGTAGACTTTTTGCCAGTATCATTGGTCTCGGTTGCCAGTTCGAGCGTAGATTGAACCTTCTCATTCAGACTGTAATTCAGGCCTTTGGCGCGGGCCCTATCAGAGCGTAACGCATCCGTACGATGGGGATTTTCCGATAATAACGAGAACCTGCCAACCAACCGGAAGCCGCTGCGACAGGGAGTAGAAACGCTATCAACTCAAGCAACGGAATACATCGAAAGAATGAAGAAAGTAATAACTGAAACGGAATATCGCATCCTGGCATTCTACTGAAGTTGTTCCTTCAGGCGCTTATTCTTACCCTTGAACCTCAAAGCCTGAAGAAACCGCGCCGAATAAGCAGCGACTATAGTAGCCAGAAGTTCGACTGAAAGAGAGAGCCAAAGGCATCCCCCCCGAATTCCGATAAAAATAACTCTGTACCGGATCCAGACTCTGAGCGGAAAACACAAGAACTGTACAAAAGACCAGAGCGACTAAGGTAAAAATAGAATCTGTTTCACGGCTAATGACCTCCCCTTCGATCTACCGGACAGTTCTGTGCGTGATGCCATTGGGGTTCTTTTGGTCTTCCCGATAACCGGATCCCGGTTCCCCCTGACTTAAAAAGCCATCTGTATTTAACGGCCCGTCATTATAATCAATGACCCTTAGTTGCCAGAAAGTATTGTCAATCGGGGAAGGAATTTCAAATACCTACTTACAACGGCCAACCGATCATGACACGATTTCGTATCTCTTTCGTGATTCGTCGGCCCGATTTCGCAGTTCCTTGCCCGGTTTGAAATGCGGCACATGCTTGGACGCCAGCGATACCGTATCGCCGGTTTTTGGATTACGACCAATCCTTGGAGGATGATAATGCAATGAAAAACTGCCAAAACCCCTAATTTCGATCCTCTCGCCACTGGATAATGCTTGGCTCATATGTTCGAGTATAGCTTTCACAGCCAACTCGACATCTTTAAGAACAAGATGCCCTTGCTTGCTCGCAAGGGCATCGATCAACTCCGATTTAGTCACTTTTATTTCCGCATCAATTCAAAAACACACCAACAAAACCAACTCACAGAGTTTTAACTACTCTCATCCATCTGTTCTTTGAAAATATCACCAAGGGTGGTTTTGCCTGCCGGTTGACTTGAATAATCCTTCAGTGCCGTAGACTCTTCCTCATGATGCTTGGCCTTGATTGAAAGGTTAACCATCTTATTCTTTTTATCGACACCGATAAACTTGGCCTCGACTTCTTCGCCCTCCTTGAGCAATGTGCGGGCGTCTTCTACCCGGTCCCTCTGAATCTCGGAAGCACGAATGAATCCATCGACGTTTTGTTCCAAGTTCACTGTTGCCCCTCTCGGCACAACTTCCTTGATCACACCCTTGACCAGAGCGCCCTTGTCGAGAGCTGCGATGTAATTCTGGAATGGGTCCTGTTCAAGCTGCTTGATCCCCAGAGAAATACGCTCGCGTTCGGAATCAATACCCAGGATGACCGACTCGACCTCATCCCCTCGTTTATAGTTCCGAATCGCTGCGTCGCCGTTGACCTGCCAGGAGATATCGGACAGATGAACCAAACCATCGATTCCTCCATCCAGACCGATGAATACACCAAAATCGGTAATGGACTTGATGGTTCCGGAAAGCCGATCCCCTTTCTTGTGAATGGCAGCAAACTCGTCCCATGGATTCGCCTTGCACTGCTTCATGCCCAGTGAAATTCGACGACGGTCCTCGTCGATGTCGAGAACCATGATTTCCACCTCGTCACCCAGTTGCACTATACGAGACGGACTGACGTTCTTGTTGGTCCAGTCCATTTCGGAAACGTGAACCAGTCCTTCGACTCCCTCCTCGATTTCTACGAAGCATCCATAATCCGTAAGGTTGTTGACCTTTCCGAACAGGCGGCTTCCCTTCGGATAACGTCGTGCAATATTTTGCCAGGGATCCTCACCCAACTGTTTCATACCCAGAGAAACGCGGTTTTTTTCCTTGTCGAATTTGAGAATCTTGATCTGAATTTCCTGACCGATTTCGACGCACTCGGATGGATGCCGAACCCTTCTCCAGGCCATATCGGTAATATGGAGAAGCCCGTCAATGCCGCCAAGGTCGATGAATGCACCATAATCGGTGAGATTCTTGACGATTCCGTTAACAACCACCCCATCCTCTAGGGACGCGAGCAACGCCTCTCGCTCAGCGCTGTACTCTTTCTCGACAACTGCCCGTCTGGAAAGAACAACGTTATTACGTTTCTGATCGATCTTGATCACTTTGAATTCGAGATCACGCCCCTCGAGGAATGCCGTATCGCGAACGGGTCTGACGTCAACCAGGGAACCCGGCAGGAAAGCCCGCAATGCTCCGACCGCCACAGTAAAACCACCGCGCACCTTACCGGTCAGTCGGCCCTGAATCGTATCACCATTTTCGAATGCATCCTCCAGCTCCTGCCATGCCTTGTTTTTCTTGGCCCTGTCTCTGGACAGCAGGGTCGCACCCAGACCGTCTTCGATCATATCCAGAGCAACTTCCACTTCATCGCCGACCTCGACTTCGAGGTTGCCGGCAGCATCGAGGAATTGCCATTTGGGAATCACGCCTTCGGATTTCAGCCCGGCGCTAACCACAACAGCCTCCGGCCCGATATCAATAACGGTTCCCGATAAAATCGATCCAGCACGCATTTCCATCTGCGCCAGGCTTTCTTCAAACATTTCGGCAAAGTTTTCGGTCATATCTCTTATACGTTCCCAATCCGTTACCACAACTAACGGACCCCTAAAAAAATTAAAAATACCTGCCGATCTCTCAGAAGGGAGACGGCAACCCTAATCGTCTTGACCGGTCAATCAGCTAGTATTAGATTAGTTATCCGCTCGACGACCTGATCAATAGTTATTCTGGAAGAGTCAACCGGAATCGCATCCTCAGCCCTGACTAGAGGTGCCGCCTTGCGATTCTGATCACGCTGATCTCTTCTCAAAAGCTCATCGATAATCTTATCAAGATTAACATTCATTCCTTTTTCTTTCAACTGCTTATATCTTCTTTCACCCCTGACTTTAGCGCTGGCCGTCAAAAAGAACTTGAACGGGGCATCGGGAAACACAACAGTCCCCATATCACGGCCATCCGCGACCAGCCCTGGGAGCCGTCGAAAGTCCCGCTGCTTTTGCAAAAGAACCTCACGAACGCTAGCTATCGCGGCGATCCGGGACGCCTGGTTTCCGCATGCCTCGCTCTGAAGGCCTGCCGAAATATCCCGCCCTGACAACAGCACTGCAAACTGAGCTTCAAACTCGAAGCGCAGATCCAGCTCCCTTGCCGCAGTTCTTACAGAAACCTCGTCATCGGCAGAAATACCGAGATTGATCGTTTCCACCGCTAACGCCCGGTAGATAGCACCGCTATCCAGGTAATGCCAACCGAGCCGCTTTGCAATGATCCTACTGATTGTCCCCTTCCCCGCTCCGCTTGGACCATCCAGGGTGATCACCGGAATATTGGCATTCATTGCTCATCCACCTCGGCTGTGATCTGCAAACCCAGAGACCGCGCCATTTCCTGGAAGCCCGGAAACGAGGTATCAACATTCTTGCAATCGGTAATCTTTATTTCTCCCCTAGCTCGCAGAGCAACCATTGCAAATGCCATCGCCACCCTGTGATCACCTCTTGAATCGATGGTCCCGCCACCGGGAGGCCCTCCATGAATGACCATGCCATCATCGGTTGCAACTGCATCCACCCCCAATTCAAGCAATCCGTCCAGCATCACCTGGATACGATCGCTCTCTTTGACCCTGAGTTCCCTGGCTCCGGTCAGGACGGTTTCACCTTCGGCACAAGCAGCCGCAATAAAAATAGCCGGGAATTCATCAATGGCAACCGGCACATATTGCTCGGGAATCCGAATCCCTTTGAGGAATGCGCTCCTTACACGGATATCAGCCACCGGTTCGCCCCCCGCCTGGCGCAGATTTTCCGTTTCGATCCGCGCTCCCATCAGATTCAGGATATCGATCACCCCCGCCCGGGTAGGATTGACCCCAACTTGTTCCAGGGTAATATCCGAACTCTCGGCAATCGACGCACCGACCATGAAAAAGGCAGCTGATGAAATATCAGCCGGAATATCAATGTCGGTTCCCAGCAGCGAACCGCCTCCTCTCAGGGAAACCCGATTGCCCTTCCGCTCCACCGGATACGAAAACCCTTGCAGCATTCGTTCCGTGTGATCGCGTGTAATCCCGGGTTCAACAACACTGGTGGTTCCCGTAGCGTACAAACCAGCCAGCAGTAGACACGATTTAACCTGAGCACTGGCGATCCGGAGCTCGTGCCTGACACCTTCGAGATACGGATTGCCATGAATAATCAGCGGTGCTGTGCCCCCAGAGGTGGTTTCGATACCCCCTCCCATCAGCGCCAGGGGTTCCGTCACCCGGCCCATCGGTCGCCTCGACAGTGATGCATCACCAACCAGGCAACTATCAAACTCCTGGCCGGCAAGCAAACCGCAAAGAATCCGCATGGAAGTACCCGAGTTTCCGAGATCCATCGATTCCTCAGGGCCTTTTAGTCCGTGGAATCCTCTACCGTTAATTCTAAGCTCTCCGTTCCGGGGGGCAGAGATTTCAACGCCCATCGATCGAAACGCGTTCAGGGTTGCAATATTGTCATCACCTTCCAGCAACCCCTTCACACGAGTCAGCCCTTCGGCAATCGATCCCAGCATGATTGCGCGATGCGAGATCGATTTATCCCCCGGAACCCGGCATCTCCCCTTAAGAGACCCGCCGGGTTGGAGATGAAAATTGATTGATGTCATTAGGTCTGAAGATATGAAAACATGCTACGTTCTCTCCCGTACTGCAGGGGAGAGCACCGGCGGAGGTAGAGTAAAACAATCAGGCCCGATAGATTAGCCTGCTGGAAAACCGGCATGTAGCCGGTAAGCGCAATGATCCTGACAAGTCCGTTGCCTGGGATCCGTGCATCTTAATCGACGTCGAAACGCTCAAGGAACCGTTGCCGTGTATCCCTTGCAAACTGAAAACTGTTGAGCAACTTGTCCCTTTCGCAGTTCTCGAGCATCTCGTTGATCCTGCTCAATTCATCCTTGAAGCCTTCAATAAGGCTCATCAGTTCCTTTCGGTTCCCCATGCAGATATCCAGCCACATCCGGGGATTGCTCGAAGCGATACGGGTAAAATCGCGGAATCCGCCGGCAGCATACTTGAGTATTTCGTCCTGTTCGTCCTTCCTACCCAGCATGTCGACCAGAGCAAAAGCCACGATGTGCGGAAGATGGCTTGTCGCAGCAAATATTTGATCATGATGATGAGCTTCCATGATCGATACCATAGCCCCGATTTGTTCCCACAGATCCCGTACGTCCTGCAAGGGTCCAGCGCTGGTCTCGGCACAAGGAGTCAGAATGACACGCTTCGCCTGATACAGATCCGCCCTGGCCGCCCCGATTCCGCTTTTTTCACTGCCGGCAATCGGGTGGCCAGCAATAAAATTCGAAGGCACTGACCCAAAAACGTGTTTGGCTGCTTCGACCACGTTTTCCTTGGTACTCCCGACATCGGTATATACAGTCGATGAAGACCATCGCGGTTTCAGAAGTTCGAATAGTCGCTGCATACCCCCCACGGGGGTTGCCAACATCACAACGTCAAAATTTCCCCGAAGATCCGTGACATCTTCAAAACCGCCATTAATCACGCCCCTCTGTTGCGCTTCGCGAAGGTTTTCCGAATCCTGATCAACCCCGATAATTTCAGCAAAAAGACCTTTTTGACGAGCCGCCAGGGCGACTGACCCACCGATCAGTCCCACCCCGATAATGCACAGTCGTCCCGACACCTCAGAGAACCTTTCGAAGCTCGGCCAGGAACCGTTCATTTTCACGACGGGCTCCCACGGTAACGCGGATGTGATTCGGCATCTGGTATCCCGAAAGCGGTCGGACAATCACTCCCTGCTTGAGCAAATCGGCGAAAACCTCGGCGCCACTACGCTGAACGTCGACGCAGACAAAGTTGCCCACCGAGGGAATAACTTTCAGTCGCATCTCGGTAAGGCCTTCGGCAAGAAAGCAAAGCCCTTCAGCATTGACCTTCCGTGACGCCTGAATATGATTCTCATCGGCAAGGGCAGTCAGCGCCGCATCGAGCGCCAATGAATTGGTGTTGAACGGCTGGCGCACCCGATTTAGAAGGTCGGCGACCCGAACACCTGAAACCCCGTAACCGATCCGCAACCCGGCAAGCCCGAAAGCCTTCGAAAAAGTCCTTGTCACAATCAGGTTCGGAAACCGCTCCACCCACTCCATGGCGTTTGGAAAATCTTCCTTTTCCACGTATTCGAAGTAGGCTTCGTCAACTACGCAGATTGCCTCCTCAGGCAACGATGCGACAAAGCCCGATAGGCTATCAGTCGAAAGATAAGTTCCCGTAGGATTGTTGGGATTGGCAACAAAGATAACCCGAGTCTTGTCGTTAACCAGGCTATACATCGCCTCGAGATCATGGCCATACGGCATTTCGCTGCTCGGCTCAAGGGCGCTGGCAATTCGGGAGGTTGCCCCAGTCGCCTGAACGAAGATCGGATACATGGCGAAGGCAAATTCGGAAAATACCGCTTCCGAACCCGTGGTCAGAAACGTCCTGGCGATGATTTCAAGAACGTCACTGGAACCGTTGCCAAGCGTAATCTGCGAGGGCTGAACTGCCATGCGCCTTGCCAATTCTGCTTTCAGTTCGGTGCCGTTACCATCCGGATAGCGGGATAGGTTTGTACAGCGCTGCTGAATCTGCCTAATGACTTCAGGACTTGGCCCTAGCGGATTTTCATTGGACGCCAGTTTGACGATATTCGACAACCCCAGTTGTCGTTCGAGTTCCGATTCGGGTTTGCCCGGCTGATAAGGATCCAGCCCCTGGACTCCAGGGACCGCGAGATGCTGAAATTCGTTCATGCCTTTGGTTTTCTATTTTGACCCTCAGGGACCCCGGTTCGCAAGTCTAGGTTGTTGCCCGTGGGTAAGAGCCAAGAATCTTGAACGTCTTGACCTTCGTCTCCAATATACGCAAAGCTCGGGCTACCGCCGGACAATCCTGGTGTCCGTCAATGTCGATAAAAAAGGCGTAACTCCACATGCCCTGACGGGAAGGTCTGGATTCAATCTTGGTCATACTGATCCCCTGGCTCGCAAAGGGCTCCAGCATCTCGTGCAAGGCACCCGGCTGGTTACCGGTTGTCACCACCAGGGAAGTCTTGTCCTTACCGGTACTGGCCGCTTCCAGATTGCCGATCACCAGAAACCGAGTGGTGTTGTCTGGCTCATCCTCGATGTTCTGTTCCAAGATATTCAGGTTGTACAGCCTTGCCGCAATGTCACTGGCAATCGCAGCACTGTGGGGAATCGATTCGACCCTCCGGGCTGCCTCTGCGTTACTGCTTACACTGATTCGCCTGGCCTCGGGAAGAAACCTGTCCAGCCAGCGCCTGCACTGGGCCAGCGACTGTTGATGCGAAAAAATATCCCGGATACCCGCGACATCCGCTTCCTTCGACAACAGGTTATGGTGAATCCGCAATACAACTTCGCCGCAGATAACCAGCGACGAATTCAGGAAACTGTCCAGAGTGTGCGTAATCACCCCTTCCGTGGAATTCTCTACCGGCACTACGCCGAACTGAGCGGACAAACTCTCTACTTCGCGAAACACTTCGTCGATGGATGCCAAGGAAAGCGTTTCGATACCATGACCGAAATGTTTCCTGGCCGCCTGCTGGGTAAAGGTTCCTTGCGGCCCCAGGAACGCAACGGTCAGGGGTTTCTCCAGCGCAAGACACGCCGACATGATTTCACGGAAAACCAGCACTACCGTGTCGTCCTTCAGGGGACCCGGGTTTTTTTCGCGGACCCCGTTTAAAACCTCCGCTTCCCGGTCCGGACGGTAAAAACAGATTTTCTCACCGGCCTTTGACTTTGTCCTGGCAACTTCCACCGCCAAGCTGGCCCTCTTGTTCATCAGGGCCAAGATCTCGGAATCAATCGAATCGATCTGCTTTCTAATTTTTGATAAGGGCCCGGGTGCTGCCATGACTAGTCTATCGTTACTCAACGGATTTTGAATTTTTAACCAGACTATTTCCTGCCAACACTAAGCATATTCCATCGAAAGGTAGTCTATCAAAGACTTGCGAACCGGATGCCCATCCGTGGCGCATCACCGAACCGACATTTCCAGTCCGGGCCTGAACTGGTCAACAAGTTCCGAAAAACCAAGATCCGGAATACCTTAGCCATTACGCCTCTCAAATTCATTCATGAACGAAACCAAGCAATCGACTCCCGATTCAGGCATAGCATTATAAAGGCTTGCTCGCATTCCACCAACGGACCGGTGTCCCCGCAGGTTAACCAATCCATTCTTTTCCGCTTCTAGAATGAAATAATCCGACAGGTCGGCGTCCGCAAGCACAAAGGGTATGTTCATGCGAGACCGGGCGTCAACTTTGACCTTGTTCGAGTAGAACTCGGACCGATCGATCGCTTGGTAGAGCTTTGTTGCCTTGGCAGTATTGGTCGCCGCAACAGCATCGAGACCACCCTGTTCATCAATCCATTCAATCACTAGCCCCATTAAATACCAGATGAACGTGGGCGGTGTATTGACCAGTGATCGATTCTCTGCGTATTCCAGGTAACTAAAAACACTCGGTAATTCACCGGAGACACGCCCAAGCATGTCTTCCCTGATCAACACCAGAGTAATCCCCGCTGCGCCGAGGTTTTTCTGGGCACCAGCATAAATCAGGGCGTAACGTTCAACATCGATCGGGCCCGACAGAATGTTAGAGGACATGTCACAGACCAGCGGCACACCGTTGGAATCGGGTACCCCTGAAAACTCCATTCCTTCGATGGTTTCGTTGGCAGTGTAGTGCAGGTAATCCGCCGAGACGTTAATTACCCAGTTTTCCGATGAGGGCAGGCTGTAATCGTTTAGATTCTCCGAGCTGGCGGCAATCTGGACATCACAGAGCTTGCGGCCTTCCTGAATCGCCTTTCTCGACCAGTAACCGGTGTCGACGTAACTGGCCGTACGGCCTTTGCCTGAAAGATTCATCGGAATCAGTGAGAACTGGGTTGTGGCCCCTCCCTGAAGGAACAGAATCCGATGTGTATCCGGAACACCAAGCAATGCCCGCAGATCGCTCTCGATCTTTTCCGCGATCGAATGAAATTCCTTTCCCCGGTGACTCATTTCAAGCACGGATAGACCGCATCCATGCCAATCCAGTAACTCATCCCGTGCACGGGAAAGCACTGGACCGGGTATGCTGGATGGCCCAGCACTGAAATTGTAGAGCCTGGTCATTGACCCTTATTCGTCCGTCTGCGGGTCTTCCTCGACAGATTCCTCTTCGCCATCCAACACTTCTATTCGGCCCACGCCGACGACGCGTTCATTACCACCGAGCCTTATCACGCGCACGCCCTGGGTATTTCTTCCAAGGATGGAAATCTCCTTGACACGGGTTCGGACCAGCGTTCCACCGTCCGTGATCAGCATCAGTTCATCCGACTCCCGAACCAGACTGGCTCCGACGACACGGCCATTGCGTTCACTGGTCTGAATCCCGATGACTCCCTGTCCGCCGCGCCGGTGCTTCGGGAAATCGTCCAGCGCGGTCCGCTTGCCATAACCGTGCTCGGTAATGTTCAGCACCGCGCCCTCATCCGAGATGATCAGCGAAATGACACGCTGACCCTTACGCAGCCGGATTCCCCTGACTCCGCCTGCCGTCCGCCCCATAGACCGAACATTCTGTTCCGAAAAACAAACCACCTTGCCGTCGGTGCTGAACAGCAGGATATCACGGGTCCCGTCGGCAACCTCCGCCCCGACGAGTAAGTCCCCCGGTTTGAGATCGATTGCAATCTTGCCTGTGGTCCTAGGTCTCTCGAACTCCTTCAGCGACGTTTTCTTTACCGTGCCCTGCTCGGTTGCAAAAAACACGAAAAGGTTTTCGTCAAATGTCGTGATCGGAAGAATCGTGTTGATCTTTTCACCGGGGCTCAGGTTCAGCAGGTTGACGAAAGGCTTCCCTCTGGCCCCCCGGCTTGCGACCGGCAAATCGTAGACCTTTAGCCAGTAGACCTTTCCCAGACTAGAAAAACAGAGAATCGTATCGTGTGTATTGGCAATGAACAGCTTTTCGACAAAGTCATCCTGTTTGGTCGATGTCGCAGATTTACCCCGGCCTCCTCTTCGCTGAGCCTTGTACTCATCAAGTGACTGCGACTTTACGTAACCCTCGTGAGACATGGTGACCACCATGTCTTCCTGGGTAATCAGATCCGCCACGGAAAGATTCAGCCGATCCTCGATGATCTCGGTCCGACGTTCGTCGCCGAATTGTTCACGGATCGCTTCGAGTTCATCCCGAATCACCGTCATCAACCGAATTTCGTTGCCCAAGATATCCAGCAAATCGTCGATCTGCCCCAAGATCTGGCGGTATTCATCAACAATGCTTGCCTGTTCCAGGCCGGTCAGTTTCTGTAACCGGAGGTCAAGTATTGCCTGGGCCTGCGTTGGGGTCAGCAGGTAACCCTCCTCACCTAGCCCGAAGTTTGGCTCCAGCCCTTCCGGCCGTGACCGGCCCGCATCAGCACGTGCCAGTAGTTCGGCGACGACTCCAGACGACCAATAACGCGCGGTAAGACCCTTGCGCGCATCGGCAGGTGTCGATGCCGCCTTGATCAATTCAATGATTTCATCAATATTGGCTAGGGCAACAGCAAGCCCCTCAAGCACATGGGCCCTGTCCCTGGCTTTTTTCAAGTCGAAAAGCGTACGCCGGGTTACCACCTCGCGCCGGTGATCCAGGAAGGCAGTCAGTATCTCCCGGAGATTCAGACACCTTGGCCGACCGTCGATCAGGGCAACCATGTTGATGCCGAAAACGTTCTGTAGCTGGGTATGCTGGTAGAGGTTGTTCAGAACCACTTCCGCAACTTCGCCGCGGCGCAGTTCGATCACCATGCGCATCCCATCCTTGTCAGATTCGTCCCTAAGGGCGGTGATTCCTTCCAGTTTACCCTGCTTAACCATCTCCGCGATCTTTTCCAGCAACCTTGCCTTGTTGACTTGGTATGGCAGTTCGGTAACCACGATCGCCTGCCGACTGGAATCGTCCATGTGTTCGAATTCGGCCCGGGCCCTGAGGTAAATCTTGCCGCGCCCCGTCATGTAGGCTTCACGGATCCCCTTAGCACCGTTAATGAAGCCAGCCGTTGGAAAATCCGGTCCGGGCATCTGTTCCACCAACGCTTCAAGCGAAAGGTCCGGGTTGTCGATTAATTCCAGGCAGATGTCGATGACTTCCGACAAATTATGTGGAGGGATATTGGTGGCCATTCCCACCGCGATTCCCGATGAACCATTGATCAACAGATTAGGGATTCTAGCCGGTAGAACACTGGGTTCTTTCTCGGATTCATCGTAGTTGGGAACGAAATCGACCGTCCCCTTTTCAAGATCGGAAAGCAGTTCCTGGGATATCCGAGCCATCCGAACTTCGGTATAACGCATTGCGGCCGGCGAATCGCCGTCTACCGAACCGAAATTCCCCTGACCGTCGACAAGCATGTAACGCATGGAGAAAGGCTGGGCCATCCGAACGATCGAATCGTAGACCGCTGTGTCCCCATGAGGATGATATTTACCGATTACGTCTCCGACTACACGTGCAGATTTCTTGTATGATTTGTTCCATTCGTTGCCGAGTTCGCTCATCGCGTATAACACCCGACGATGTACTGGCTTCAAACCATCTCGAACATCCGGCAACGCCCTCCCCACAATTACGCTCATGGCGTAATCCAGGTACGATCGTTTCATCTCGTCTTCAAGATTGACGAGAGTTATTTCCTTCGCAAACTCTGACATGAAAACCTATAACTGGTTGCTGGTGGGTACCTGATCCCGTTGACCCGGGAAAACAGAAAGGGCCATACTCCGAAAAAATTCGGCATGCCGAATGGGGCAGATTCACAAAGGGGACACAAGCCGCCTTATAACCGACAGGTCCCACGGAGCCGACATCCATTTTTTTGGACTCTGCGGACCCCTTTAATTATAACAAAAGCGTAACATCCTTTCAGCCATCGAAATGCAGCCACATAAGCGCAGACTGCAGTTCCAACTGGACCCCGGTCAAGCCGGCAAAACACATCACCCGTTATCGGATTACAAGCGCGGGAAGCGGGAGGAGAACCCGGCCCGCCCTGCCTTTGGAGTCTAGCGAGATTCAACCGGATCTGGATGCCCGGATGAAGGTCGGTGGGAGTATCGCCGTTAGAAGGCACAGCCACTTGATCAGAATTGCCTTGTC
Source organism: Methylococcaceae bacterium UBA1147 (assembly GCA_002311315.1). Classification (GTDB taxonomy): domain Bacteria; phylum Pseudomonadota; class Gammaproteobacteria; order Methylococcales; family UBA1147; genus UBA1147. The sequence continues at coordinate 26,767 of DBZZ01000001.1, forward strand.
GATTCTTTGGTGCCCGGGGCCGGACTCGAACCGGCACAGATGCTATATCCGGGGGATTTTAAGTCCCCTGCGTCTACCAATTTCGCCACCCGGGCGCGAGGTCGGCTAGTCTACCTGAACTGGAGTGGGCTAACCACCTTTTAACATCCCTTGTTACAACGACAACGGCAGGGGAGTTTCATGTGCCGCCCGGGAAACGAGACCCCCGATCCAGAGCAACAAACAGGGCACTTTACTGAAGACAAGAAGCCAAACAGAAGCGACCTTTAACCTAAGGAAAGCCAGCCTCACCCGGTAATTATTCAGCCGAAACCCGTTTTTTCCAGCTGAGCTGTCAAGAATTCTGGAATCCTCTGTTCAAGCCAGTAGTGATGTGTACCCGGAACGGCGCCGGACACGAATCCGACATGTCCCCCGCTGGGACTCGCTTCCAGAATAACCCTTGACGAAAGCTCTTCGCTAGTAGGAACGGTTTCTGGCGTCATAAACGGATCATCGATCGACTGCAACAGGAGGGTCGGCACCCTGATCGATGCAAGAGAACTACGGGAACTCGATTGTTCATAGTAATCAAGGGCATCTTTGAACCCGTACAGGGGGGCAATCACCCGATCATCGTAGTCCCAGAACGAACGAATGCCCGACAGATCGCCAAGCGCCGTGATCCTGCCCGCTTCCTCGACCAGCCTCCTCGCTTCAAGATACTGCAATTTCTCCGCCATGTATCGCCTGAGCCGGCCCAGAAGGTAATTGCGATAAACCCTCGACACCCCACGGTCCATGCGGTCTGCGCACCGATCCAGTTGGAAAGGTACTGATACGGATACGGCGGCAAACAAATCGCACTTTTCCGCCTTTTCACCAAGCCATTTCAATAAAACATTGCCACCCAGTGAAAACCCGACAGCAGCAACGGGAATCTTTGGTTCTTTATTGCGGATGCGGCCAACAACCTGATCGATATCACCAGTCTCGCCGGAGTGATAGACATTCGCCCGGTCATTGGGCCGACCACTGCAACCGCGAAAATTCATCGCGACTGTTCTGAATCCAACATTCACAAGAGCCTTCTGCAGGCCCAGAATGTAGGCGGACTTCGAACTACCAGCGAGCCCATGCAGCAAAACGACCAGCCCGGAGCCTTGATCGCCCAGCCAATCTAGATCGAGAAAATCTCCATCTGGGGTGCCAATAATCATACGTAACCTAGCCGGAACCACAACCCTCCGGAATGCCGGAAGAATGGTCTGCAAGTGTGGATTAGCCATCCACCAAGATGTTCGGAAAGGTTCCCGACTCACCCTTGGAGCCGGCACGGTTGACATGATGGAACGCCTATACACCGAAGTGTGTCACCGATCAGACGGACAGGATTGCCCTTGATTAATCCAGAGAACCCTGCACAGCTGAGGATAACTCCGCATCGTTCTGTAAATTCAAGTAACCCATCCGATTCAACTCTGTACGATGGATGTTGCAATGGAGGATGACCGAGTATGACCCTAGAGTGAAGAACTGGCCGAAACGAATAAAAGGACGGGGCTTAAAAAGCCGTAGTCAAACTCGACGATGCGGCAACCGACACCCTGGTACTAGGGAAGCCAGGCAGTTTTCCAACTGCAGTCCTCGCATGGAATATATGGCTGGACACGGCCAGAATACCACCCATCTCGCCCAGTTGACCGGTTACAGAGGTGATTGACAGGATCGAAGGCAAAAATCAGTCCAGACAACCCGGCAAAACAGAGCTGGCCAAATCCACCCGGATGCTTGCATCAGGGTCCCAGTCTTGTCCCGGCCAATTCCGCAAAAACCAGACCGACTGCAGTACCAAACTGGTGAACGATCCGGTCGAATATTTCTTCTTCCGAAGTGAAGTTGACGATTGTCTCGGCTCCGATTACGTCCCGGGCTACGCTGCGAAGATCCCCTACGCCGTCGGCAAGACCCAACTCGATACTCTGTCGGCCAGCCCAGACCAGCCCGGAAAAAAGATCTGGATTTTGCTTGAGGCGGTCACCGCGTCCTTCCTTCACCGATCGGATAAACTCGGCGTGAACCTGATTCAACATACTCTGAACGTGTACTTTCTCCCCCTCCTTGACAGGCGAAAAGGGATCCAATAGGGCCTTGTGCCGACCGGCTACCAAGAGACGCCGCTCCACTCCCAGTTTTTCCATGGCGGGTACGAGGCCGAAACCGTTCATGATCACACCGATCGATCCCACTAGGCTTGAAGGATTCACAAAGATTTTGTCGGTAGCGGCGGCAATGTAATAACCGCCCGACACACACAGATCAGTAACGACGGCGTAAATCGGCAGTTCCGGTTTCTCGTTTTTCAGTCGCCTGATTTCCTGGTAGACGTAATCCGACTGAACAGGGCTACCACCGGGGCTGTTGATTTTCAATACCACACCCGCGGTACGGGGGTCTTTTACAGCTGCCCGCAAGCCATCGATAATCGTTGCTGCGTTACTCGTCGCCCCTTCAAGAATGAACCCGTCCACGTCAACTACCGCGGTGTGTTTTTGTCCTTCGGTACCCGCTTCGCCTGGGAAAGGGCCCAGCACATTGACGGTTAGCACCAGAAGAAAGACAAAGATCAGCGACTTGAAGAAGATCCCCCAGCGGCGAGCTTTTCGCTGCTCGGAAAGTGCGGCGAAAGCAAGCTTTTCAATGACTTCCCGTTCCCAGCCGTCCTGCTTTGGAGGCAAGCCGCTTTGCTCCGTCTCCTGATATTTCTGTTCATTCATTCGTCCACCTTTCTCTAACAGTTAAAGCATCTTGGTATCCTGTCCGCACCAATCTCACAGGATTGCCTGGAGGCAAAAAGGTTGTTCGGCAAAAAAACCGATTTCAGGTTTGTCACCAGTCCATATCTGGTTGGATAAGAACAGTATTCGCCACCATAAATGCGGCCAGAAGACGTAGGGTCTTGGCCGCCAAATAGCGATGGGCTTTAACGAAGCAGGACCGCGCCGCAAAACCCATTAGAAGCATGATGGTCCGACTCAGATTGGAATTCAACTCAAGTCCATTGCAAACCGTTTTAGATCTTCCAGATCCACGATTTCCAGGGCAAGTTGGTTAGTTGATCTCAGAAATACCCTCGGCGCCGCGTCAAGCTCTACAGCTTCCCGCCATCGGGCGGCACAAAGACACCACCTGTCGCCTTCCATGAGGCCGGGAAATCCGAATTCAGGCACCGGCGTACTCAGATCGTTTCCCCGAAAACGACTGAACTCAAGAAAGGCCCCGGTGACCTGAACACACACCGTATGCGAACCAATATCCTCCGGACCCGATTCGCACTTTCCGGTTCGATTAAAACCCGTCTTGGGCTTGCACGAACATTCTTCGATCGGTTCCCCGAAAACGTTCTTCTGATCCATGCAGTATTTCTCCTCTAAATTCGTTTCTTCGAATCTGAGTCGGGAAGGTTCAGGGCTCTGTACGAACCAACAAACTCTCTCGGTAAAAACCCCGGGTCAGGCCGGAATCCCTCGATAAAAATGCCAAAGAAACAGACTCCCCACACTTCGCCATGGCGCCCAGTGACCAACCAACCGTCTGGCTACCGCCGCCGCCGGACGAGACTCAAGGAGCCGCAATCGCTGGAGCGCAACCTGCAGCGCAAGATCGTCTGCAGGAAAAATGTCCTGTCTCTGCAGGGAAAACAACAGATACACTTCCGCACTCCATCGACCGAACCCTCGGACCGCAATAATTTCGCGGATCGCTTCCTCATCGTCCAGTTCTTCCAGTTGGTCCAGATCAAACTGACCCTCACTGATTGCCCGCGCCAATCCGGTCGCGTACTCAACCTTACGCCCGGAAAGTCCTGCTTCACGCAAACTGGTTTCCGGCAACTCAAGCAAGGCATCTGGAGACATTTCAGGCAGTAACCCTCTGACCCGATCCAGGATGGTTGCCGCGGCCTCATTGGAAAGCTGCTGACTGACAATGATCGACAGGAATGCTTCGAAATCCCGTGTTCTAACTCTGGGCTCCGGGTAACCAAAGTCGGCCAGAGCGGTCGCGACAACCTCGTCCGCAGATGCAATGGCATCCATGCCAAGCCGAATTATGTTCCGGCCCATAACACCTCCACCCATTATAGAAACCTCGATTTTAAAGCCTGTTCACCGGGCAAGTGGTTCGATCCGTGCGACAAACAGTGGCGTTCCGATAGACATCGTAAGAAATAAGTTGCATGACACCAACACAAGTCCAGGCAACCAAGCCGAGAGCCTTGCCGGAAACCAAACTGGGAAACCCCTATGGTTTTTCAAGCCCGATGCAATAATAAAGCTTAAGCTCCGTTTCTTCACTCGTAAATATGGCACATAAGCAACGAATTTCCCCCTTTGTCCACCGGGAAATCGGAATTTTCTGTCTATGCTAAGGCAGAAACGATACCAGCCCTTACGGGTCAATGACACCGGTAAGCTGTTCACCGGGTTTGGATCAAAAAAATGCCCGACTGGATGCGTAGATCCAATCGGGCATTTATATTGCCTTACTACAGCCAGGCACCCCCATCAATCGTTTAGTTCATCGAACGACCAACGACAGAATCGAGACCCCTTTCCATTAGTCCGTCAACTGTCCTCGTCTGTAGCATCATTTTCTTGCTTCCGCCAGAAGAGTCGCTGCCCCCTCCGATTCCCAAACTCGATTTCGAAACCCTATTTTTGCTGCCGACCGACACAGATTTGATTGTGCTCACCTCTGGTCTCCTGTCAAACGCTTGCTGTGAGAAACAACACGAAAAATACTTAACCTGAGATTTTTAGCCTGCTTTCCAATGATATTTCGAATGTTCTTCATAACACAGCAGACGAAATCAGCATATCAATATCTTGCCGTTTATTTTTTATAAATTAATTGAACTAACCGTACCATCTCATTGAAATCATTTCAAATATTTGTATCAAAAAAGATACAGAATAGGTTGCAAAACAAAACAGGGACACAGCAGACTAGAATGCAGGAAGATCGCGGCAGGAGCGAATGATCATCAGGATACCCACCTTGCATCACCCAATCGAGCGAACTGGGCGATCGACTGACAACAGTAGTTCGAAAACCGGGGAGCAACCTCAGACCTGCTGGCGGGGAAAGTCGATGATCACCCTTAATCCAGGCTGGTTATCGGACAACCTGATCGGGGCCGCGTGCAATGTAGCGACTGCAGCCACGAGACTAAGTCCCAATCCGTTACCAGGACTGCTGCGACTGGATTCCAGTCGGTAGAAACGCTGGAATACCTTGCTCCTTTCCTCGATCGGAATGCCTGCTCCCGAATCCGCTATGGACAGGGTGACGTACTCGGGGCCTGGCAACAGACTCACCTTGATATGGCCCTGCGTCGGCGCATACTTGATCGCGTTGTCGAGTAGATTCGCTATCAACTGTGAAAGTAGGCCCCTGTCGCCGAGGATAATCAGGGAGTCAGGCGGAACCGATATTTCCATCCGCTGCATTTTTTCTTCGGCCAAGGGTTCGTAAAACTCGACCGCATCGCTAACCACCGCCACCAAGTCCACGTCGACCAGGTAATCCGGCTGCGATTCGGATTCGAGACGGGCAATTCTGAGCAATGCGTTGAATGTTGCCAAAAGTTCGTCGGCTTCCTGGATAGCCTGATCTACCGAGTCGGTATCGCCTTCGCTGCCCGATGCAGATTTCAGTTCATCGAGATGATTGCGCAGTCGGGCAAGCGGTGTACGCAGATCATGGGCAATGTTGTCCGACACCCGGCGCACCCCCTCCATCAGTTCCACAATTCGGTCCAGCATCTGGTTGAGATTGTTCGACAACTGGTCAAAATCATCTCCGGTATTGTCCGTGCGGATGCGACGCGACAGATCGCCGTTGATGATTTCATTACTGGCCTGGTTGATCATTTCGATCCTCCGCAGGAACCCGCGGGCGAGCGTAACTCCCCCAAGTATCGCCATGATGCCCGCCGCCACAAGACCCCATGAGAGAGTTCTGGCGATGGCATTCCGACTCATTTCCAGATCGTACAGGTCCCGGCCAACAATCAATTGAAAACCTTCGGGCAGCGTGAACCACCGAGCTCGCGCCCAATGCGGAATATCATCCCCGTGCCCCCTTCCTTCCAGGCGGAAATTGATCCATCCATCCGGAGTACCTTTGACGTCAGGCCATTGATCCAGGTTTCCGGCCAGGGTGTTCTTGCCGTAATCAGCCAACAGCAAGATGTCCGATCCGATCGAATCGGATGCAACGCGCTTGGATATGACCTGTTGTAGCCCACCCATGCCAGAGTCCTGGTAACGCTCCTTCAACCCATTGAGGGCCGCATTGATGGTCTCGTCGGTACGCTGAGCTATGTAAGTTGACGTGTAAAAATAAACAAACCCCATCAGCATCACGGCCGACAAGATGAACACTGACACACAACTCATGGTCAGCAGGAAAGTCGAACTGCGAAAAAGGCTAATCTGGCGCACGAAGACAGTATCCAGCGCCTCTAATGGTCTGCAGAAGGGTTTGATCGAAATTGCGGTCAATCTTGCCCCGCAGTCGGCTGATGTGAACGTCGATCACATTGGTTTGTGGATCGAAATGATAGTCCCACACGTTTTCCAGAAGCATTGTGCGGGTAACAACCTGTCCGGCATGGCGCATGAGATATTCCAGCAATCGGAATTCGCGGGGTTGAAGTTCGATCAGTATTCCACCACGGCGCACCTCCCGGGAGAGCAGATCGATTTCCAGGTCAGCCACTCCCAGGCTCGTCTTCGATGTTTCTCCATCCGAACGCCTCATCAGGGCGTCCAGCCTGGCCAACAGTTCGGAAAATGCAAAAGGCTTGACTAGGTAATCGTCACTCCCGGCATTCAGCCCCTGCACCCGGTCGGCTACTTCGCCGAGCGCACTCAGCACCAGAACCGGGGTCTTTTTCTTCGCTGCCCGCAGGGTTCGAACCACCGATAGTCCATCCAACTCGGGCAGCATTCGATCGATCACGATGACGTCGTATTCGTTCTCCATTGCCATGAACAGGCCGTCCTTTCCATCGGCGGCATGGTCAACATTATGGCCGCTTTCCCGGAGTCCCTTGCAAAGGTAGGCTGCAGCCTTGACATCGTCTTCTACCACCAGTAGGTGCATGCGTTTTTACTGCCTCGCAATCATGGTTCAACTCCGAACGGGGGGCCCAGTATCCAGCACTGGTCTCCGCACTAATATTGCGGCAAAAGTTCCCCGGTCAAAAATTAACAAACTGTAATGTTCTGTTAATGGAGAGGCAATCTTGCTCGGATTAAGATACAAGCCAGTTTAAGAGTTTATCGGTTTCGGTCGTCTTTACCAAAAACGACCACGGATAAAACAATTGAGAATTAGACTTTAGCTATTAACCCCAAGGCAATGGATTGCCGTTATTAGACCGGTGCGTCGCCTGCACCGGTTTTTTATTGAATGTACGTTTTGCGCGCCGTCAGCCAGATTGTCTGGAAGGTGGAGGTCAGGGCATCGCCCCCGAAACTGATCCAGGAATCAATTTCCTCGAGTAAAAACCAGTTCCCTCGCTGAACCTCTGTTGCGTTGAGACGGAAAGGCCCATCATCCATCAATCGTATACGGTACAAAATTCCATGCCTGTTGCCGGAATGGCTTCGATTTTGAACAGTTGTTCAAACCGGCCAGATGCATTGATTCCAAGTTCTTCTCGAACCTCCCTGACCACGCAGTCGTCGTAGTTCTCCCCAGCATCGACATGGCCCGCCGCCGAAGAATCCCACAAACCCCGGTTCATATCTTTCGACAACGAACGCTGCTGCAAAAACAGGCGACCGGACGAATTGAAAACAAGTGCGTGGACAGCCCGATGAATCAGACCCAGCCGATGGATTTCGGATCGCGTTCGCTGTCCGATAACACGATCACATCTTGTCGACCAGTCCAGTATTTCATAATCGATATCCGCCATCGGAACCCCGCTGGATATTCATGTTCACTTTGATTTTCTCTGCCGGCCCGGTGGATCAACGTTGGCGATGCACCCAACCCATGATTTCAGTTTATCCTACTCGTGATGACTTCAATCTGCTTCAGTATAGCGTTTGGGTCACAATAATCGATCCGCAGACGATCGTATTCCCGCCCCCGGTGACTCAGAACCAGTGAAGGGAACCCCGCCACTCCCAACTTGCGGCAAAAAGCGATCTGCCAGTCGAGCTCGGCACGGGTTTCCGGCGCGTTTAGATCCCCGCTAAAGCGGGTCACATCCAATCCCAGGCCACTGGCAAGGTCAATCAGAACCGAATGATCCGATGGGTTGCGCGCTTCAAGATAATACGCCTGCTGAATTGCGCGGATCATATCCGCCTCCAGTTCCGGCGCCTGCCGGTTCGCTGCGATCACCGCCCGACAGG
>DBZZ01000029.1:0-6273 GCA_002311315.1 Methylococcaceae bacterium UBA1147
GGTTCTGCTAGCCTGTGGTGGATCTGGTCTTTTTGGGGGGTTCTTTGGGCACCGGGTTTGTCGAAGAGATGCAGAATCCTGATTCTACCCACATTTGTATTCCCTATCGAGGCTTGTGCCCTGCCGGGTGACCAACGGGCCGCAGTCATGCCGTAAGTACAATACGGCTATTGGGCGCGGGCGTTTGAGAATCTTGAGGCAAGAGGGATGACCTTGTCGGCGGATAATGGATCAATGATAATGCGCGGTTTCTATAGACCGATTTGGGATTAACGATGTCCAGCCAAAACCGAGTTTCTGCCTACATCATCGCTTTTAACGAGGCTGAAAAGATCGTCGCCGCGGTTCGAAGCCTGGGGTGGGCCGATGAAATCATTGTCGCCGATTCCGGTAGTACGGATGGCATGATCGGAATAGCCGAAGCGCTGGGTGCCCAGACGCAACTTTTTCATGGGGAGGTGGATTCGGCATTCGGGTTGGTACCCGAATTACCGGCAGCCTCAACTATTTCGGAATGGCGCGATGAAATACACGCTCGAACCGGTTCATGAAGGGTACGAATTACTCTCTGCAGGTTCCCTGGGTTATCTAGAGCAATCGCTGTGGCAGGTTCCTTTTGCGAACCTTGATCAGGTGATCTCCAAGGCCAACCGATATTCCACACTCGGTGCGGAGAAACTGGCGGAACGGCATGTGGTTCCGGGGATGGTCGGTGCCTTGCTTCGTGGGATTTGGTCATTTCTCAAGCACTATTTTTTGAAACGCGGCTTTCTCGATGGTTGGCCGGGGTTCGTGATCGCCGTGGGAAATTTCGAGGGGACCTTCTACAAGTACGCCAAGCTTTATTCGCGTAACGTGGATTGGATGCCGCCGGAAGAATATGAACTGCGCAAGGGCGAATGACGGGAGAGAGCGGCGGCCCTGCGCAGGGTGATTCTGGATGTCATGAAAACTCGCGGTGCGGTTTTCGGATTACATCTTTGATTGACTGTAGTTTTGCAGTCCGACCTTCTCGATCAAGTCCAACTGGGTTTCCAGCCAGTCGATATGCTCTTCTTCGCTGTCCAGGATTTCTTCCAAAAGTTCCCGGGTAACATAGTCCTGCACCGATTCGGAATATTCAATGGCTTCCCTTAGCAGGGGACAGGCTCGCATTTCCAAGGTCAGGTCGCAACGCAGAATTTCCTCGACGTTTTCGCCGATCATCAGTTTGCCCAGATTCTGCAGGTTGGGCAGCCCCTCCAGAAACAGGATGCGTTCAATGAGCTTGTCCGCGTGCTTCATTTCATCCACGGATTCATGATACTCATGCTGATCGAGCTGCTTCAGTCCCCAGTTCTTGTACATTCGGGCATGGAGGAAGTACTGGTTGATTGCCGTCAGCTCATTGGTGAGAACCCGGTTGAGGTATTCGATGATCTTGTTGTCGCCTTGCATCGTTAGCTCCTTGAAAATTGCGTCATTCGACTTCCGTTTCGAGGGCCGAATGACGTGTCTGAAGGACTAAATTCCCATGTTGCTCAGGGTCATCATTACATCATTCAATATCCCGGTGATTCTGGGATGTGAAACCTCGAAATGTGACACCGAGTCCGAGACAGTTTTGGTCAGTGAATTGTGATAATCCAGGTTGTCAGGACTCCCCAGTTTTTTTTCCAGGGTCTGGATTAGCAATTCGAGTTTTTGCTTGGACTCCAGATCTTGCTCAGGCAACCTGGATACTTCGTTGCGAAGATCAGTCAGGGTTTGTTCCAGTTTTCTGTCCATTTCGGTCGATCCTCTCGTGCAAAGTTGTTGGAATCATTCTAGCAGTGCGCCGGAAGATTTTGTATGCGTGGCATAGTCTTCTCTGTCCTCGTGGTTCTTGCACTTCACTGGACATGTTTTCGTGGGGTGACCTCTATGGTAGAGAGGGTCATTTTAAGATATAATGAGAATCATTCGTACTTACTAGATCATTACGGATCGTAAATCGGGATCTTCCTACAAGGTCGATGGTCGGCATTGCTAAGGTTTTGACCCGGTCAGAATTCAAATTTGAAGCGGTGCAGGGAGTTGTGATGGTTGCAAATGATACTACTATGAACCGTCGGTCCTTTCCTCTCAGTATGGCGGGTGAAGGGGACCTGGTCCGTATCGTCATGCACCGGGGCGGCGCAGGCCTGGACAAGCGTCTCGCCTCGATGGGGCTTCAGATCAATAGCAAAATCGAAATTCTTCAGCGGCTTGGTGGTTCTCTGGTAGTCGCGGTCAATGATATTCGTCTGGCACTCGGTGCCGGAATGGCGCACAAGATCATGGTCTTGCCTGTCTAGCGCGTTGCGCCGAGGCGAAAAACGAGTCAAACCGGTTCGGCCATATTGGCTGTGCCGTCCTTCATTCAGTTCATCAATCCGGTAGAACAAGATTGCCCAACAGTATACAGAATATGAAGGTTGGCGAATTCGGCCGTATCGTCGGTTTTGGAAAGGCTGCGAGTTCCTACCGCAGGAAACTGCTTGCAATGGGCCTGACGCCCGGCACCGAGTTTTCCGTAACCAGGTTCGCTCCCATGGGCGACCCGGTGGAGATCAAGATCAGGGGGTTCTCGCTGAGTCTGCGCAAGGAAGAAGCGGCCGGTCTTCTCATCGAGAGAATCTAGCGAATGTCTGAACAATACACTATCGGGGTGGTTGGGAATCCCAACTGCGGGAAAACCACGCTTTTCAATGCCCTGACCGGAGCCCGCCAGCAGGTTGGGAACTGGCCGGGTGTGACGGTGGAACGAAAAACCGGCAAATACCGATTCCAGAATGTGGGTTTCGACCTGGTTGATCTGCCTGGGACCTATTCCCTCGATGTTACGGATGAAGCGGTCTCGATCGATGAGCAGATCGCCCGCGACTACGTGGCGGAACGCGAAGCGGATCTGATCGTCAATATCGTTGACGCCTCCAACATCGAAAGGAATCTTTACCTGACCTCCCAGTTGCTGGAGATGAAAATCCCGATGTTGGTGGCGCTCAACATGATGGATGTGGCAGCCGAACGGGGGTTAATGATCGATACGAGGTTGTTGGCGGCGAAACTGGGTTGCCCGGTCATTTCTCTTGTGGCGGCGAAAAACCGCGGTATTGAGGAACTCAAATCAATGGTTCTACGGGTTGCATCGGATGGTCACGTGCCGACAGCCCGGATTTCGTATGCCCCGGCTTTCGAATCCGTGATTGATCAGGTTAAGTTGCTGTTGCCGCCGGCGCTCGATTCGGCAAAGTACGAGCCGCGCTGGCTGGCCGTGAAACTACTGGAGGATGATTCACTGGCGAGGCGAGTGGCTGGAGAAGCTGCTTATTCAAGGGTCCGAACGATCCGTGATGCGGCCGAAAATGAGCTTGAAGACGACGTGGATATCGTCGCCGCGGATGGCCGCTACACATTTGTGAATGACCTGGTGCAGGCCGCGGTGTTGAAGGCCACGGAACTGAAGCGCAGTACATCGGACAAAATTGATCGGATCGTTTTGAACCGCGTTCTCGGTATTCCGATCTTTCTGCTGGTCATGTATTCCATGTTCATGCTCACGATTAACGTCGGAAGTGCCTTCATCGATTTTTTCGATATCCTGGCAGGAACCTTTTTTGTCGACGGCCTGGCCCACCTTTTGACGGAAAACGGTGCGCCGGGATGGTTGGTCCTGGTGTTGGCCAAAGGGGTTGGTGCGGGTATCCAGGTGGTGGCGACCTTCATCCCGATTATCGGTTTCCTGTACCTTTTCCTCTCCGTTCTCGAAGATTCCGGGTACATGGCAAGGGCAGCTTTCGTGATGGACCGGTTCATGCGCTTTATCGGGCTGCCGGGTAAGGCATTCGTGCCTTTGCTGGTCGGTTTCGGTTGTAATGTGCCGGCTATCATGGCGACCCGGACGATGGAAAGCCAGCGCGACCGTGTGTTGACTATCCTGATGAATCCCTTCATGTCCTGTGGCGCGCGGTTGCCGGTTTACGCGCTCTTTGCGGCGGCCTTTTTTCCGGTCGGAGGACAGAATCTTGTTTTCGGCCTGTATCTGATCGGTATTGGGGTGGCGGTCATCACCGGACTGATCATGACCAAAACTGTGTTCCAGGGCCATTCGGCCCCCTTTGTCATGGAACTCCCGACTTACCATCTGCCAACATTCAAGGGCGTCCTGCTACGGACATGGGATCGGCTGAAAGCCTTTCTGTTTCGTGCCGGAAAACTGATTGTGCCGATGGTCCTGGTTCTGAATACGCTCAATGCGATCGGTACGGATGGCAGTTTCGACAATGAAAATACCCGGCATTCGATTCTCAGCGAAATCGGCCGCATGATCGTGCCGATCTTCTCTCCGATGGGGCTGAAAGAAGACAACTGGCCGGCAGCAGTGGGAATATTCACCGGTGTTCTAGCCAAGGAAGCGGTCGTGGGGACACTGGATGCCCTTTATACCCAGTTGGGTGAAAGGGATGATCCAGTGGCGGCAAGTACGCAAACGCCTGACGGTTTTGATGTCGAGGCCGGAATCTCCGAGGCTTTTGCGTCGATTCCGGAAAATCTTGGCGCTCTCGGAGAGCGGTTGCTGGACCCGCTGGGGCTGGACATCGGAAACGTCGATGATCTGTCCATTGCCGCCGAGGAGCAGAAAGTGACTGAGGTCACTTTCGGAGCGATGCGTTCTCGGTTTGATGGTCAGGCTGGGGCATTTGCCTATCTGCTGTTTATTCTGCTGTATTTCCCCTGCGTGGCGGCTACCGCAGCCGTGTATCGGGAAACCAATCTTGGTTGGACCCTGTTCGTAACATGCTGGACTACGGGTTTGGCCTACATGTCGGCGACCATTTATTATCAGTCTGCGGTTTTCTCGCGACACCCCTTGTATTCTTTTTCCTGGATCGCGGGGCTGATTGTTTTCTTTCTGCTGGTAGTGCTGGCGCTGAGGATATATGGTCGCCGCCGCAACGAGGTGAGTGGGCACTTGGTGCACGAGGTCTGATTGATGCTGCTTGGCGAGATTCGTAACTATCTTCAGGAACACCGGCGGGTGCTTCTCTCGGACCTGGCAAACCGGTTCGATACGGATGACGATGCACTCAAGGGAATTCTGCAGAAATGGGTCAGCAAGGGGAAAGTAAGAAAACTCTCCGGTGACGGCGCCTGTTCAAGTAGTTGCGGCAAGTGTGATCCTTCGATGATCGAATTGTACGAATGGATCGATTAGTGGCTTTCACCGGGAGAGGATTCAGGTTGAAAACGCGTTTGGTTGGTGATTTGATCGAGCGGGCAGCAAGGATTTAGGGCCGGGCAAACGAAAGTCTCTGATTGCAGTGGCTTCCCGAGTTGCCTATCCTTTGCAGCCGGAAGCCCACTGATTTTGACCAAACGATGCATTTACTCCTCTGGATTATCATTTTTACTCTGCTCGGCGGGATACTCAGCGTAGTCGCCGCCTCGGTCTTTCTCTGGCTACCGGAGAAACAGCGGGCTCGCTTGCTGCCCCACGGGGTCAGTTTCGCAATTGGCGCACTGTTGTCAGTGGCGTTTGTCGGCCTGATTCCGCAGGCTTTCGAAGGAGCGGACAGCCAGCTATTGGAAAATCTTTCACTGACGATCCTCGGGGGCATCCTGACATTTTTCCTGCTCGAGAAGCTTTTGCTCTGGCGTCATAGCCATTCCGGCGAATGCGCGGGACACGGAGCGAACGAACTTCTCGGCCCCCACCCTTCGGGGGTATTGATCTTGGTCGGAGATGCCATTCACAATTTCGTCGATGGGGTTTTGATCGGGGCAGCATTCATGACCGATATCCAGCTTGGAATCATCACCAGTCTTGCCGTTGCCGCCCACGAAATCCCCCAAGAGGTGGGAGATTTCGCAATCCTTCTAAATAGCGGTTACGAGCGTAGAGAAGCATTTTTTTGGAACGTCTTGGCCAGTGTGACCACCGTGCTCGGTGGGCTTCTTGCCTATTTTGCACTTGGCCGGGTGGAAAGTTTATTGCCTTATATCCTGGCCATTGCTGCCTCGAGCTTTATCTATATTGCGGTAGCGGACCTGATTCCGACGCTGCACAAGAAAAACGATTTCCGGACGACCATGCACCAGATGCTGCTGGTTGGAGCCGGCGTTCTGATGATATTCTGGACCCATTCTTTCGTTCACTAGAACGAACCTCATTGTTCGTTGGTGGCGACAGTTGCCAATCCGTCTTTTCACCCGCAATGGAAATCTTGATATCGGATCTCCCTTGCCGATTGTTTTTCAATTTCCTGCCGTCGA
>DBZZ01000029.1:6390-14988 GCA_002311315.1 Methylococcaceae bacterium UBA1147
CACCATGAGACTCGACAAGCTTACCCATAAATTCCAGATGGCTATCAGTGAAGCGCAAAGTCTTGCGCTTGGACAGGACCATCAGTATATCGAGCCGGTACACGTGATGATTGAGCTACTTGATCAGGAAGGTGGAACAATTCGCCAAATTCTGTCGCAAGCCGGGGTAAACGTGAGTCAGCTACGGGTCTGGCTCGGAGAACGGCTGGAGCGGATGGCAAAGGTCGAGGGTAATGCAGGTGATGTGCAGGTTTCCCAGGGATTGACCCGGCTATTGAACCTGACCGACAAACTATCCCAGAAACGAAACGACGCCTATATTTCCAGCGAACTGTTCCTGCTCGCTGCTGTTGAGGCGGGTGGTCCCGTGGGAGAGCTGCTTAAGAGATCCGGTTTGAACCGGGACGCATTGGAGCAGGTGATCGACAAGGTCCGAGGAGATCAACCGGTCAACGACCCAAATGCCGAGGAACAACGCCAGGCCCTTGAGAAATACACGGTAGATCTGACATTGCGTGCGGAACAGGGAAAACTAGATCCGGTGGTGGGACGGGATGATGAAATCCGGAGAACGATTCAGGTTCTGCAGAGAAGGACCAAGAACAACCCGGTCCTGATCGGCGAACCAGGGGTTGGCAAGACCGCGATTGCCGAGGGGTTGGCCCAGCGTATTGTCAACGCAGAGGTGCCCGAGGGGGTTCGCAACAAACGTCTCCTGGCCCTGGACATGGCAGCGTTGATCGCCGGTGCGAAATTCCGCGGTGAATTCGAAGAAAGACTCAAGGCGGTACTGAATGATATCACCCGACAGGAAGGACGGATTATCCTGTTTATCGACGAATTGCACACCGTGGTCGGCGCGGGTAAGGCCGAAGGTGCGATGGATGCCGGGAACATGCTGAAACCTGCTCTGGCACGCGGCGAATTGCACTGTGTGGGTGCGACAACGCTGGATGAATATCGACGGTTCATCGAAAAGGATGCGGCGCTGGAACGGCGGTTCCAGAAAGTGCTGATTGACGAACCCAACGTGAGCGATACGATTGCCATCCTGCGAGGATTAAAAGAGCGCTACGAGGTGCATCACGGGGTCGAAATTACGGATCCTGCAATTGTTGCCGCAGCGTCTCTTTCGCATCGGTACATTTCGGACCGCCAGTTACCCGACAAGGCCATCGACCTCATCGACGAGGCTGCCAGCCGAATTCGAATGGAAATTGACTCGAAGCCGGAAACACTGGACCGGTTGGAGAGACGGCTTGTTCAACTGAAAATCGAGCGCGAAGCACTGAAACGGGAGACCGATGAAGGGTCCATAAAACGACGAGAAAGTCTGCAGCAGCAGATTGATGAAGTGGGCCGTGAATTCAGCGACCTGGATGAGATATGGAAGGCCGAAAAATTGTCGTTGCAGGGCACGGCGCAAATCAAGGAACGGCTTGAACAGGCCCGTCAAGAACTTGAAACGGCGCACCGGGCAGGAGACCTGACTCGCATGTCGGAACTGCAGTATGGTGCGATACCGGGATTGGAAAAAGAACTGAAGCTTGTTTCTGAGGCGGAAAACCAGGAAATGCAACTTGTGCGAAACAAGGTCACCGATGAAGAGGTTGCCGAGGTGGTCTCGCGCTGGACCGGCATTCCGATTGCGAGGATGCTCGAAGGCGAACGCGAAAAACTGCTCAGGATGGAAGCTGTACTAGCGGACCGTGTCGTCGGTCAGGATCAGGCGATCATGGCCGTGAGCAATGCGATACGACGCAGTCGGGCCGGGCTTTCGGACCCCTCTCGGCCAATTGGCTGTTTTCTTTTCCTTGGTCCTACCGGGGTGGGCAAGACCGAGCTTTGCAAGGCCCTGGCTGAATTCCTTTTTGACAGTGAGGAATTCATGGTTCGAATCGACATGTCCGAGTTCATGGAAAAGCATTCGGTCGCCCGGCTCATTGGTGCCCCTCCCGGTTATGTTGGTTATGAAGAGGGCGGTTACCTGACCGAAGCCGTTCGTCGAAAACCCTATTCCGTCATCTTGCTGGACGAAGTCGAAAAAGCGCATCCGGATATCTTCAACGTGCTTTTGCAGGTTCTGGATGACGGTCGTCTCACCGATGGCCAGGGCCGTACGGTGGATTTCAGGAACTCGGTGATTGTCATGACCTCCAATCTTGGCTCCGACTCTATCGAGTGCCTGTCGGGAAATGAGAGCTACGAACGCATGAAAGACGCAGTGATGGAGATCGTAGCGCAACACTTTCGGCCCGAATTCATCAACCGTCTCGATGAATCAGTTGTATTTCATTCGCTGGGCCGAGAGGAATTACTGCAGATTACCAAGTTCCAGATCCAGAGTCTCAGGGAACGCCTGGCTGAAAGACAGATGTCGCTGGAAATCAGTGAAACGGTTCTTCATCAACTGGCTGAAGCCGGTTTCGATCCAGTTTTCGGTGCTCGGTCATTAAAGAGAACCATCCAGCAGCAGTTGGAGAACAGGCTTGCTCAGGATATTCTTTCCGGCCAATTTGGGCCGGGGGACACTGTCAGCGTCGAAGCCGGTGAGAACGACATCGTATTCAGCAAGTCAGCCTAAAACATCGGGTTTGCAGTTTGTTTCGAATGATGATTTGAAGTGCTCGAACCGGACCTGGGAATGCAATAGAATGCCCGTGACTGGTTATTGTCTGGCGGTTTCCCGGTTCTTTTGTCCTGTTCTCGAACGAGTCATCCGGTATGAATGCATTTGAAGATCTGTTGAATTCGTTCAGCGAATTGGTCTGGGGCCCGGTGATGCTAGGCTTTTTGCTGGGGGTCGGAATGTTTTTGACGGTTGGTCTGAGGGCGATGCCGTGGAGGAAAACCGGCGCTGCGTTCGGCCTGCTCTGGCGGGGGCGGCAATCGGACCAAGCCGGAGAGATCACCCCTTTCCAGGCATTGATGACCGCGCTGTCCGCTACCATCGGTACCGGAAATATTGCCGGAGTTGCTACGGCGATCGCACTCGGCGGGCCAGGAGCCGTGTTCTGGATGTGGGTTACCGCGCTTTTTGGCATGGCAACCAAGTACGCGGAGGCTGTTCTGGCAGTCAGGTACCGGGAAGTGGATGAAGTGGGCCGCTACGTTGGAGGCCCGATGTACTATATCCGCTCCGGGCTCGGTCCTCGATGGCGCTGGCTGGCAGCGCTGTTTGCCTTGTTTGGGATGATGGCCTCGTTTGGCATCGGCAACATGGTGCAGGCCAATTCGGTGGCTGACGGCATCCATTCCATGTTCGGGGTGGAAGGATGGGTTACCGGAATTGTTGTTACCCTCAGTGTTGGAGTCGTCATACTGGGCGGGGTGCGCAGAATCGCCGTGGTTGCGAGCCGCCTGGTTCCGGTCATGGCGATCGCCTACGTTGCTGCAGCAATGATCATTATCCTTGGAAATCTAGATGCGGTGCCGGATGCGTTGGGATTGATTTTGCAACATGCATTTACCGAAGCGGCGGCTACCGGCGGTTTCGCCGGTGCGACGGTCTGGGCAGCGATTCGTTTTGGTGTCGCCCGAGGGGTTTTTTCCAATGAGGCTGGCCTGGGCAGTGCGCCGATCGCTCATGCCGCTGCCCGAACGAACAACCCCGTTAACCAGGGAATGGTCGCAATGCTGGGTACTTTCATTGATACCCTGGTGATCTGCACCATGACGGCACTGGTGATCATCCTGACGGGTGCGTGGAGCAGCGGCGAAACCGGTACTGGGCTGTCTGCTCTTGCCTTTCATACTGGATTGCCCGGTGTCGGTGGTTACATCGTTGCGATCGCAGAAGTGGTTTTTGCATTTACCACCATCCTGGGTTGGAGTTACTACGGTGAACGATGCGTTGAATATCTGTTTGGCATGCGCCCCATCCCGATCTACCGCCTGTTGTGGCTGGTTGCGATCATGGTTGGGACTCAGGTCAAGCTGGATCTGGTCTGGCTGATTGCCGACGTGATGAATGGTCTGATGGCGGTACCGAACCTGGTTGCCCTTGTTTTGCTGAGCCCAGTTCTGTTCAAGGTCACCCGTGATCATTTTCAGTGTTGCGACCGGTCTTTGTAGCGTTTCTGGCCAGGATAAACGAATGAAAGACTTGTACGATGATTACCGCAGAGTCTTCCTTTTGATTGCGGGGCTGGTTCTGGGTGCTGGGTATATCGCTGCGGTGCATGCCGAGGAGGAAATCTGGTTACTGGTCGATACCCGGGCCAGGATGATCAAAGTCAAGAGCGGAAACGATACCCGGGCCGAGTTCAGCAACATTTCCATCGGTCAGAACGGTGCCGGATACGACAAGGTCCAGGGGGATTACAAAACGCCTCTGGGCATTTACCGCATTGGCTGGACAAACTCCGACAGTCGCTTCTACAAGTTTTACGGAATTACCTACCCCTCCAGAATCGATGCGAAACGGGGCTTGGACAAGGGGCTGATTGACCGGGCAACGTACCGCAGCCTGGTAGACGCCGATCTGCTCGATCAGGTGCCGAGCCAGTACACGCTGCTTGGTGGTCAAATCGGGATTCACGGGCTTGGATCTGCTGATCAGGAAGTCCACAAGGTAGCCAACTGGACCCGCGGTTGCATTGCCATAACCAACAGTCAAATTGACAGCCTGGGCTTCTGGGTGAGGAAGGGTATGTTTGTGGTAATTCGCTAGCAGAAGATTAATGACTGGAAACGCTTGTGAATTGGGGTCAGAATAGATGGGCTAGGATTGGATATGAGCCGTGATGATGTTCTTTTGCCCAGTTAGAAATAAGGATTGAAAAATGTTAAAAATTGTCTCGAAAGTATCAGCGGTTTTGTTCGTAGCGATGGTAGCCGGGGGCTGTGCAAGCCGTCAGGATTT
Source organism: Methylococcaceae bacterium UBA1147 (assembly GCA_002311315.1). Classification (GTDB taxonomy): domain Bacteria; phylum Pseudomonadota; class Gammaproteobacteria; order Methylococcales; family UBA1147; genus UBA1147. The sequence goes on from DBZZ01000029.1 coordinate 11,255, forward strand.
GGCTGACCTGGATAAAAAGATTGATGCAGCAGAGTCCGCAGCTCTTCGTGCTGTTGCCGCCGCAGAAGAAGCCAATACCAAGCTGGACCGCATGTTCAAGCACTCAATGATGAAATAAACCGTTGGTTGATGGTTTTGGGAAAAGCCCCGCAGTTTTTTGCGGGGCTTTTTTGTTTGCCAGAGACTGTTCAAGGGTTGCTGAATCCCATGCAAAATATCTACGGAACTTGTTGCCAGACGTGTTCTAGCGACAGCAAGATGGCCGCCCTGCGGTCAGGCGGGTTCCTCCGTTGACCGGGGCGTCGACAACGACGTCTAAGGTGAGGATGGTGGAAATCGACGAAGCCAATGCCACCCAGAGAATTGACAACTTTCTGATTTCCAAGCTCAAGGGGGTTCCAAAAAGCCGGATATACAGAATGATCCGCAAGGGCGAAGTGCGGGTCAACAGCAAACGCGTAAAGGCCGAATACCGGTTGAAAATGGGTGACTCGGTTAGAATTCCACCGGTTCGAACTGCTTCGGTTTCGAACTCGGAATCTGGCGCCCGGCTGATCGAAAGCCGGCTCAGTAACAGAATTCTTTACCAAGACGATGATATTCTGGCGATCAACAAACCGTTCGGCATTGCGGTCCACGGCGGAACCGGGTTGAGCTTTGGTCTCATCGAAGGTCTCCGCGCTTTGCGCAAGAACGACCGTTTTCTGGAATTGGTACACAGGCTGGACCGTGATACGTCGGGTTGTCTTTTGATTGCCCGGAAACGCAGCATGCTCAGGCAGCTGCATGAATCATTCCGGAATGAACAGGTGGGTAAACGCTACACTGCATTGCTGTCTGGTGCTTTCCCGAGGAAGAAGGTCAGGGTTGATCAGCCGCTGCGCAAGAATATCAGGAAAAGCGGTGAATGGATGGTTGAGATCCGGGAAGATGGCAAGGCATCCAGCACCGACTTTGTTCGAATCCGGAAGTTCAGTCAATCAAGCCTGGTTGAGGTGTCGCCCAAAACCGGACGTACCCACCAGATCAGGGTGCATGCTGCGCACCTTGGCTTTCCGCTTGCCGGGGACGAACGCTATGGTCAGGACGAGTTCAATCGAAAAATGCGAGTTTTCGGTCTCAAACGTCTTTTCCTACATGCAAGCTGTCTTGAATTCAGGCATCCGCGCGATGGAAGGAAAATGCGTATCGAAGCCCCACTGGATCCCGAGCTGACCAGCGTCCTGGAACGCTTGCAGGATGACCAGGGATTTTGAACTGCTGGTATTCGACTGGGACGGGACCCTGGTTGATTCGATCACCTGGATTGTCGAGTGCATAGAGCGCGCTGCCCGGTTTTGCAAGCTACGGCTCCCTACGGCCGGGGATTCACAGCGCGTGATCGGGCTGGGGCTTGGCGAAGCCATGGAAGTTCTTTACCCGGAAGTTTCATCTTCAACGCGAGCCAGGTTCTGTACGGTCTACCGTGATTACTTCCGTTCACGGGAAATGACGCCGGATCATCTGTTCGAAGGGGTTGTGGAGATGCTGGGGCGACTCAAAAGCCGTGGCCACAAGCTGGCGGTCGCTACAGGCAAGACACGGGCTGGCCTGGAGGTGGCTCTTGGATCAACTGGAATCGCTGGCTTTTTTGATTCAACCCGATGCGCCGATGAAACGGCGTCAAAACCCGATCCGCTGATGCTCTGCCAACTGATGAGCGAACTTCGGGTATCAAGCCACGATACTCTGATGATTGGGGATTCGGTTCATGACCTGCGGATGGCGCAGAATGCCTGTGTCGAAGCAATTGCGGTATCTTGTGGTGCCGATGGCACAACGAGATTATCGGAGCTTGCGCCTCTTTTCGTGCTTGATCACACCACGGACCTGGAAAGGGTTCTGGCTCATACCGAGATCCAACCGCATCCGCCGAGGAGCCTGGGTGGTGAGCTAAAATGTTAGACTTGCCCCCTGGAAACCGCGGTGGAAATCTTGAATCCGTGCGCCGAATTCCAGTTTCGGAGGTAGGTGGGCCGGCTTGATGCCGATCTTCTCTCTGGCATGGGTTTGATGAGTTATTCGGATTTGCTTCTCTCGTTCCCGGTGCCGGGGATACTGGTCTGGATTGGTCTTCGATCGTCGAAAGATCTTCCAATGACCGAGGTTGACGAGGTCATGGCCTGTTCGCAAACAGGGTTGATCGGTGACCGTTACGCCGGCAAGTCGGGCAAGCGCCAAGTGAGCCTGCTGCAGTACGAACACCTGGCCGTCATTGGTGCCCTGACCGGTCGCAGCGTCTGTCCGGATCTTCTTCGACGGAACCTCGTGGTGTCTGGCATCAACCTGCTTGCACTGAAAAAGATCCATTTTCGAATCGGGGACGCGGTTCTCGAGATTACCGGTGTCTGTCACCCGTGCTCGAAGATGGAAAAGGTTCTGGGTCCCGGTGGTTTCAACGCGATGCGCGGACATGGGGGAGTAACCGCTCGAATTGCGCAGGGGGGGCGAATACGATTGGGTGACGGGGTGATCCCGATCGGCGCATGGGAGTAGCCGACCGCTGGGTCGATAACGGAATCGGCGTTCATCGGAGAACCGGCCCGGATTAAATCGATCCTCCCGTCTGCGCTGACCCTGCGGCAGCAGCGCCTGATTGACCTTGACCATTACGGCTTGCGGGGGGCAAGATTTGTCTTGACGGTACAGGTAATAACTATTAGGGTGGTTGCCCATTTTTTCCGGCTTGCTAAGCGTTTTACCCGTGGTCGAAAAAAGAACATTGGCACCGTCTGTAAAATGGGCATAATCCGACAATCAATAAATTAGGAAAGGATGGGAATCGTGGAGCTGAGCGGCGCGGAAATCTTGATGCGGTGTTTGAAAGAAGAAGGGGTGGAGTACATATTTGGCTACCCGGGTGGGGCGGTACTCCATATTTATGACGCACTGTTCCAGCAGGACGATGTCAAACACATCCTGGTCCGCCACGAGCAGGGGGCGACGCATGCCGCCGACGGATACGCACGAGCAACGGGCAAGCCTGGCGTAGTGCTGGTGACCTCGGGGCCGGGAGCCACCAACGCCGTAACCGGCATTGCCACTGCCTACCTGGATTCGATTCCGTTGATCGTGATCTCTGGGCAGGTGCCATCACCGGTAATCGGAAGCGATGCCTTTCAGGAAGTCGACATGGTGGGGATTACTCGCCCGTGCGTTAAGCACAATTTCCTGGTCAAGCACGTGAGCGAGATTGCCGTAACGATGAAGAAAGCCTTCATGGTTGCAACCACCGGTCGACCCGGGCCTGTAGTGGTTGATATACCCAAGGATACTACGGACCCCTCGATCAAGGTTCCATTCAAGTATCCGAAACGAATATCAATGCGTTCTTACAATCCTGTAGTAAAGGGGCACAAGGGCCAGATCAAGAAAGCGGTTGATGTTATTCTGGAAGCCGAGCGTCCGATGATCTACAGCGGTGGCGGGGTTGTGCTCGGTAACGCTGCCAAGGAACTGACCGAGTTCACGAAACACCTGGGCTATCCGATTACCAATACCCTGATGGGTCTGGGTGCGTACCCGGCGACCGATTCGCAATTCGTCGGGATGCTGGGTATGCACGGGACCTACGAAGCAAACATGGCCATGCATGAATGCGATGTACTCATCGCGATCGGGGCGCGTTTTGACGACCGGGTAACCGGAAAGCTTAGTGAATTCTGTCCCAATTCGAAGATCATCCATCTTGACGT
>DBZZ01000029.1:15049-30421 GCA_002311315.1 Methylococcaceae bacterium UBA1147
AAGCCGGTTCTTGCGGAAATGATCGAACTGCTGAAAGGCAGCAAGAAGAAAGCACCCGCAAAGGCGATCAAGGAATGGTGGAAGCAGATCGATGAATGGCGTGGGATGGATTGCCTCCGCTACGATCGCGACAGCAAACTGATCAAGCCACAATTCGTTATCGAGACACTCTACGAAGTGACTGGCGGTGATGCTTACGTCACTTCCGATGTGGGTCAGCATCAGATGTGGGCTGCTCAGTATTATCCTTTTGACAAACCGAGGCGCTGGATCAATTCCGGTGGACTGGGGACCATGGGGTTCGGACTACCGGCCGCGATCGGAGTTAAACTGGCATACCCGGATTCGGATGTGGTCTGCGTTACTGGTGAGGCAAGCATCCAGATGTGCCTGCAGGAACTGTCGACGGCTCTGCAGTACAATACAGGGATAAAGATCATCAACCTGAACAACCGCTTCATGGGCATGGTCAGGCAATGGCAGGAATTTTCCTACGAGAGCCGGTATTCCCATTCCTACCTCGACACGATCCCCGATTTCGTGAAACTCGCCGAAAGCTATGGCCATGTCGGGATGCTGGTAGAGAAACCAGGAGACGTTGAGGATGCTCTGAAGGAAGCCCTGAAACTGAAGGATCGAACGGTCTTTCTCGATATCATTACCGACCCGACCGAAAACGTGTACCCCATGATCGAGGCCGGAAAGGCGCATCATGAAATGCGTCTTGCACCCGGATCAATTGGTAGCAGGGAGTTGGCCTGAATGCGACATATCATTTCAGTTCTGATGGAAAACGAATCCGGTGCATTATCGCGGGTTGCAGGGCTTTTTTCGGCACGCGGATACAACATAGAGTCGCTAACGGTTGCGCCGACCGAGGATCCCACCCTGTCTCGCATGACCGTGGTGACTCGTGGCAGTGACAGGGTCATCGAACAGATCACGAAACAGTTGAACAAGCTGATTGACGTGGTGAAATTAATCGACCTTTCAGAGTCCGAGCATATCGAACGCGAACTCATGATGATCAAGGTTCGCGCCGAAGGTGATGCCCGTAGCGAAGTCAAACGCCTGTGCGAGATCTTTCGGGGCAACATTGTCGATGTAACTGCGAGCAGCTACATCATCGAGGTTACCGGGGCGACCAGCAAGCTGGATGCCATGGTCGCTGCACTCGACGAAAATTCCATTATCGAAGTCGTGCGTTCTGGTACAACAGGTATTCCGCGTGGATTGACGGGGCTGCATGTTTGAGCATGGGCAGGATTATGCCTGAGCGGATTCAGAAAAGTTTTCAGTAAAATATTTAGAAATGAGGAGTTCAATGCAAGTTTATTACGATAAAGATGCCGACCTTTCGATTATCCAGAGCAAGAAGGTAGCCATCGTTGGTTACGGGTCTCAGGGGCACGCTCATGCCAACAACCTGAAGGAATCCGGAGTGGAAGTGGTCGTTGGCCTGCGGTCTGACTCGTCATCCGTTGTTAAGGCAGAAGTCGCTGGACTCAGTGTGATGCCGATCGAACAGGCCGTTGCCTGGGCTGATCTGGTCATGATTCTGGCTCCCGACGAGTTACAGGCACAACTCTATTCGGAAATCATTGAACCCAATATCCCGCAGGGTTCTGCCCTGGCATTCGCTCATGGTTTCAATATTCACTTCGAACAGATTCAGCCGCGTGCTGACCTCGACGTGATCATGATCGCGCCCAAGGGGCCGGGTCACCTGGTGCGTTCAACCTATACAGAGGGTGGTGGAGTGCCTTCATTGATTGCCATTTTCCAAAATGCTTCAGGAATGGCTAAGGAAATCGCTCTGTCCTATGCTTCGGCAAACGGCGGCGGTCGTGCCGGGGTCATTGAAACCACATTCAAGGAAGAAACCGAAACCGATCTGTTCGGCGAACAGGTTGTTCTCTGCGGAGGAACTACGGCGTTGATCCAGGCGAGTTTCGAAACGCTTGTCGAGGCGGGCTACGCGCCGGAAATGGCGTATTTCGAGTGCCTGCACGAACTCAAGCTGATCGTCGATCTGATCTACGAAGGCGGTATTGCAAACATGCGTTATTCCATTTCCAATACGGCAGAATATGGTGATCTGACCCGCGGTCCGCGGGTGATTACCGATGAGACCAAGGCCGAAATGGCAAGGATTCTGAAGGAAATTCAGACCGGCGAATTTGCCCGTGAATTCATTCTCGAGAATCGTTCTGGCAATGCGAGCATGAAGGCGAAACGCCGCATTGGTCGGGAACATCCCATCGAGGAAGTGGGCGCCCGACTGCGGGACATGATGCCCTGGATTAAGGCCAACAAGATCGTTGACAAGGCGAAAAACTGACCGGCTTATATTCAGCAGGTAGCCCGGTGCCGGAAAACTGGCCTCTGGGCTTTTCCGCTTGCAGGTCAAGGGTTCTGAACTTTTTAACACCGGGCTACGTTGTAGATGAACAAGTCACCCCCTAGGCGCTATCGCCGTGGAATTTATCTTTTACCGAACCTTCTGACCACCGCAGCGCTGTTCTGTGGTTTTTACGGGGTAACGGCGGCAGTCGGCGAGCGTTACGAAATCGCAGCTATCGTTATTCTGTTGGCAATGATCCTGGATGGTCTGGACGGGCGTGTTGCCCGGTTGACCAATACCCAGAGCGAATTTGGGGCGCAGTATGACAGCATGGCCGACATGGCTTCTTTCGGCATCTCGCCGGCTCTGATCATTTACCTCTGGTCCCTCGAATCACTGGGTAAACTGGGTCTGTTTGCGGCTTTCGTTTATGCGGCGGGAGCTGCCTTGCGTCTGGCACGTTTTAATACCCAGTTGGAAACTGCGGACCGGCGTTACTTCCAAGGGTTGCCCAGCCCGGCCGGTGCCGCCGTTCTTGCCAGTTACATCTGGGTCGCCACCGAGTACGGGTTTTTTGGCAAGGATCTGCAGTACACGTCAATATTGCTGACCATCGTTATCGGTTTGCTTATGGTCAGCAACTTCCGCTATTACAGTTTCAAGGACATCGATCTTCGGGGAAAGGTTTCGTTCGTTGTTGCCACCTCGGTCATGCTGTCGTTCGGCCTGGTGTTTGCTCATCCTCCCGTTATGTTATTCGTGTTTTTTTTCCTATACGCGTTTTCCGGCCCGACGCTGACCTTGATAGCCAGGTACAGACGGCGTAAAAAAGGGCTGTCTGTCTAAGGACGGGATCGGTGGTTCAAACCCCGGGTTATACAGTTCCTGAGCTTGGAATATGAAAACAACCAGCGTATATTGCTAGTCACCGAGTATTAGCAATGTTTTTCTTTACATCACTGAAATTTTCCAGGCTTTTCGTCCTTTCTCCTGGCGTATCACCTGCGTCAAGGGGTCTTTCAGGTTTGCACTGGCTTCTTGATCTGGGTCCGCTGCTGCCCTGAGGGGCATCCAGCATTTACATCAACAATCATGCAAATTTCCTTTAGGATGCTTTCGGCATTTCCGGATGACGGGCCGATAAGCGGGTTTGGAGTGTTCCCATGAAAGACAAACTGATTATTTTCGACACCACGCTTCGTGATGGCGAGCAAAGTCCCGGTGCATCGATGACACGGGATGAAAAAGTCCGTATCGCGAAGGCCCTGCAACGTCTGCGAGTAGACGTTATCGAGGGTGGATTTCCAGCGGCGAGCCCTGGCGATTTCGAAAGCGTTCAGGCGATCGCCCGAACGATTAAGGAATGCACGATTTGTGGTCTGGCTCGAGCCCTTGATTCGGACGTTGACAAGGCCGGCGAAGCCCTCAAGCCAGCCGAGAGGCGTCGAATCCATACGTTCATCGCAACTTCTCCCATTCATATGGAAAAGAAGCTGCAGATGGAACCGGAACAGGTGATCGAATATGCGGTCCGCGCGGTAAAACGGGCCTTGAAGTATACCGATGACGTCGAGTTCTCCCCGGAAGACGCGGGGCGATCGGATGAGGATTTCCTGTGCCGAATTCTCGAAGCCGTGATAGACGCGGGTGCGCGTACCCTCAATATTCCCGATACCGTGGGCTACAGTGTGCCGGCACAGTTCGGCAACACGATCCGCAATCTGATCGAACGTATCCCCAACTCGGACAAGGCTGTTTTTTCAGTGCATTGCCACAACGACCTTGGTCTCGCGGTCGCCAATTCGCTATCCGCTGTGCTGAATGGTGCGCGGCAGGTTGAATGCACAATCAACGGGTTGGGCGAGCGGGCTGGCAATGCATCACTGGAAGAAGTGGTGATGGCGGTTCGTACCCGCAAGGACGTGTTTGCTTGCAGTACCGGGATTGATACCCGGGAAATCGTCAATTGTTCAAAGCTGGTTTCCAACATCACGGGTTTCCCGATCCAGCCCAATAAGGCCATTGTCGGTGCCAACGCTTTTGCACACGAGGCGGGTATTCATCAGGATGGGGTACTCAAGAATCGAGAAACCTATGAAATTATGCGCGCAGAAGACGTCGGCTGGAAGACTAATCGGATGGTGCTGGGAAAGCATTCCGGCAGAAATGCGTTCAGGAGCCGGATGAACGAGCTCGGTGTTGAGTTTGATACGGAAGAATCGCTGAACCAGGCCTTTTTTCGTTTCAAGCAGCTTGCGGACAAGAAACACGAGATTTTTGACGAAGACTTACAAGCGCTGATTACCGAAGCGGCAGTTGAGTCCGAAGACGAATGGGCGCAACTGGTTTCACTGAAGGTTTCTTGTGAAACCGGGGAGGTTCCGGAAGCACGGGTTGTGATCTGTCGCAATGGTGAAGAAATAGCGGGCGCCGGCGTCGGTGGTGGTGTTGTCGATGCGAGTATCAAGGCAATTGAGTCTATTATTGATACCGGGGCATCGTTACAGCTTTACTCCGTCAACAACATAACCAGCGGAACCGATGCACAGGGTGAAGTTACCGTACGGCTTGAAAAAGGTGGCAAGATCGTCAACGGTCAGGGCGCAGACATCGATATTGTCATTGCATCGGCAAAAGCCTATCTAAATGCGGCAAACAAATTGATGCTGAGGGTTGGCAGACAGCATCCACAGACAGGCAGCGATGTATAGTTGGAAGAATTTCCGGTCTGGAATGATGGGTCGTTACCCGATTTCAGGAACGCGTCGATGGTGACAACGAGGCGGCGTTAAAGGACTACGGTGATGGACGAGAACCTTCGCCTTTCCTACCTGGAAGCAATGGGTATTCAGGTCTGGATACCCAGAACCGGGACCGAAGTTGCAAGCGGTGGTTTGCAACCGGATTCGGCAGCAGCCGAAGAACCGTGTCTCCAGCGGAACCTTTCGCGGGGAGGTCATTCGGAAAGCGCCCCCGACAAGATGTCGGGACCCAGGATCCGGTGGCAGGTTCTAGAGCAAGAGGTCTCGGGGTGTACCCGCTGTGAACTGCATTCAACGAGGACCCAGACTGTCTTCGGTAGCGGCAGTCACAGCGCAAAATGGATGGTCATTGGCGAGGCACCGGGAGCCAGTGAAGATGCGCAGGGGAAACCGTTTGTCGGGAAGGCAGGACAAGTTCTGACCGAGATGCTGCGGGCCGCTGGGCTGGACAGGGACGATGTTTTTATCACGAATATTCTCAAATGCCGACCACCCGACAACAGGGATCCGCGGCCGGTAGAGGTTGATGCGTGTGAAGGGTTTCTAAAACAACAGGTAGAGATGGTGCGGCCCGACATCATTCTTGCGGTCGGGCGTATCGCTGCCCAGAAGCTGTTGAAGACTGAGACTCCGCTTGGGCGATTACGAGGGCGGGTTCACCGGTACGGTGACATACCGGTGGTCGTTGTATATCATCCGGCGTATTTGCTACGGTCCCCGCTTGAGAAAAGAAAGGCCTGGGAAGATCTGAAACTAGCGATTGAGACAGCGGACAATGGCTGGAAACAACCATAATAATGCCTCACGGGGGCGGGTTATCGCCCGGGGCCGACAATAATAATATTGTAGATTACAAACATGCGAGCTTTATACGATTTACTAAAGAAAGAGTTTACCTACGATGCCAATCGGGATTTTTATGCCAAGTTCAATCCCAGTCTCGATCGTGGAATGGATCTTCTGTCCTACCGTCCCATGCGTTCTCGTGACATCAAGTCGATCGTGGCCATCGAGAAACAGCTCTACAATTTCCCGTGGAGTGAAGGAACGTTCAAAGATTGTCAGAAGATTGGCTATTTGTGCTGGGTCTGTGATCGCGTTGATCAAGTCGTTGGATACGGAATCGTGTCGATTGCTGCCGGCGAGGCACATATCATGAACATCGGCGTTGATCCCAGCTTCCATCGGCAAGGAATCGGACGTGGCTTGATGGATCGGTTGATGGAGACCGCTGATGAAAATCGTTGCCATGTTGCGCTGCTGGAGGTCAGGCCATCCAACGACGTTGCGATTCAGATGTACCTGAACATGGGCTTCAGCGAAATCGGCATGCGCAAGGATTATTATCCTGGAAAGAAAGGACGCGAGGATGCAGTAGTCTTGTCGTTGCCCCTTGCAGCCAAGGAACCCGAAAAGGAACCCGAAAAGGAATCCGCCGAGAAATCCGCCAAGGAAACCTGAAAACGTCAATTGGCCCGTAACCGGTCGGGCTCGAACCCCCTGGCGGAACTTTGAGTTCTTCCAGGGGGTTTTTATTTTCAGCAAACATCTCGCGGGTACCGGGTTTCCTCTTTCAGCGATTTGGTCAAGTAGCCCGCTTCTTCCTGCTTTCGTTGGCGATCCTACTGATCAGGGTATTTTTGGCCTTGAAGTCGGTGCCGTATTGCTTGCGTTTTTGTTCAGGTGGGCCCGATTGAATCCGGTCAACAATTTCACCCTTGCCCGTTTTTGGGGGCTGTTAGACTCAATGCCCGACCAGAAATTAAAATATTTGCAAATTGTCAAGTCTCTTAGTACGATCCGTTGTCGAAGGTAGAACAAGAATAATCCGCAGCAGAAAGTTGGATAACAACGAGTAGGGCAAGGCGGTCGTTGTAGGTGGTTCCGATCAGAAAAGCTGCAACCTTTTGAACCAGTAGCAATTGGTAATGGCAGACTAAGTTTTGATAGTAGATTTGTCCGCTAGTGCCGGAGAAAGAAACGTTGAAGTCGAAATTCATACAATCAGTACTCTCTATGTAGCTCGAGTAATCATCATTTTATTCCATTAAAAACTTGTGAAAGATAGGGTTTTAATTCGTATAAGTGGTGCTCAATCTAAAGCTAGTTCGGTGGGTGGTTGATAGAAGGGACGAACACGTTTAGCTAAGGTATTTTTGAGCGCAATGAAACTTAAAGAGGAAAAACCCTATGTCAGCATCACTCGCTAATGAGACCGATGGTGAGGTATTAACCCTGGGGATCGAGGGCTTTGGCTATCGTGACCTTTTCCAACCTGAAAAATTACGTCTTCTCCAAGTTCGTTTCACCGAAGAGTTAGTCCAGTCAGATCCAGATCTTGGACAACGCTACGTCGAGATCATGGATTCAGGCAATCCAACCCGAGAAGATGAAACCTGGGTGGCTGTAAATATCGGCCCCCATGTATCGCGCTTCCTAGGCACTCTGTTTGGCTTGGACCAAGCTCAGCAAGAACAAGTAACCAAAACACGTGCTCTGGACGGCCTTCTGACTGTGCGCAGGGATTTTGTTCGCAAGCGCGTGGTTAAACGAATCAAGCCAGCCGACATTGAAGGGGTCGATATTGCCCCGATTGAACAAAAAATAACGCAGCTGACCGAGTTGCTAGGCAACCCGCCAACACAGAAGCTTGATGAACTCTCCTTTGCACGTATGGTGGAAGCCCTTACGGGTCTAGAGAGCGATATTGCAAGCGCAAAAGAAGACGAGACGGGTGCAGCCCAGCTGTCTGATGACTCCAAAGCGTCAGTGGATCGGTTGCAGGGGAATGACCCACTGTTTCCGGCGGCTAACGAGCTCGCGCATCTGGAAGAAGCCGTCAACGGCTTGATGCAAGAGGTGATGCTGTGGATCGCTTTCCAAGTCAATACCAAGCCTCGTCCAACCAGTACCGACGATTGGGAGGTTTTTCACCTGCAACAGAAGGTTGATTTTCAAAACCTGGTTGAACAGGACTACCCGAACCCCGATGACCCCCATTTTTTCCAAGGGCCGGAAGAGACCTATCGCCATCGCGTGGGTTTTGGGCTGACCGACAACCGATACAATCACGATCAGATTATCAGTGAAACTGATCTCTGTATTTTCTGTCACAACCAGGGTCGTGATTCCTGTTCGACGGGTGTTACAGACAAACACGGGACTATTAAAAAGAACCCACTGGGTATCGAGCTGAAGGGCTGTCCTCTCGACGAACACGTCTCAGAATTTCAGTATCTGCACATGCAGGGTGACGCGGTCGCTGCTCTTTCGACCCTAATGATCAACAACCCCATGTGTCCCGGGACCGGCCACCGGATCTGCAATGACTGCATGAAAGGCTGTATCTACCAGAAACAGGATCCAGTCAATATTCCGCAGATCGAAACGCGGGTACTCACCGATGTATTGGACATGCCATGGGGCATTGAGGTTTTTGGCCTTCTGACCCGCTGGAACCCACTGAATATTCGGCGTCCTTACCAGCTTCCATTGAATGGCAAGCGTGTGCTGGTCGTGGGTTTGGGACCGGCCGGTTACACCTTGGCGCATTATCTGGCAAACGAGGGCTTTGGTGTTGTGGCCGTGGATGGTCTCAAACTGGAGCCACCTCCGCAGTCGCAGGTGGGTGAAAATTTTCAGCCCATCGCAAGCTGGGAAACGTTCACGGAGCGCTTGGATCAGCGTATTCTCGAAGGCTTTGGCGGAGTTTCCGAATATGGCATCACCGTCCGCTGGGACAAGAATTTCCTAAGGCTTTTGTATGTCACCATGCTGCGCAAGCAGGGTTTCGCATGCTATGGGGGTGTGCGCTTTGGCGGCACAATCACGTTGGACGATGCGGCGGATTTGGGCTTTGACCATGTGGCCGTGGCCAGTGGGGCCGGTAAACCCACGATCGTGCCGATGAAAAATAACCTTCTGCCCGGCATTCGCAAGGCCAGTGATTTCCTCATGGCCCTCCAACTGACAGGGGCCTGTAAGGAAGATAGCCTCACCAACCTGCAGGTGCGTTTGCCGGCGCTGGTTTTGGGCGGCGGGTTAACGGCGATCGATACAGCGACAGAGCTGATGGCCTATTACCCCGTCATGGTCGAACAAGTTGTGAAGCGGAGCGGGCTTCTGGAATCAGAAGGCCGGTTGGAATCCTATCTGGAACGGTTGATGGGAGAGGAAAAGGAGATCTACGACACTTACATCGACCATGGCCAGGCAGTGATCGCCGAAAAGCAAGCTGCTGCAGACGAAGGGAGAGAACCCAATCTGATCAAGCTGGTTCGGGGCTGGGGCGGTGTCACCATGATCTATCGGCGTACGGTCCAGGAATCCCCTGCTTATCGCCTCAATCATGAGGAAGTCGCCAAGGCGCTGGAAGAAGGAATTTACTTTATTGAGCGAGTTTCGCCGATCGAGGCCATTGCTGACAGCTACGGCTCCGTCGAAAAGATACGGGCCAAATACCAGGATTCCGGAGAAGAGGTCGAACTGCCTTGCCGCTCCTTGATGGTCGCCGCAGGCACCAGTCCCAATATCATTTATGAATTGGAACATCCCGGTACCTTCGACAATGACGGTTATTTCTTCAAACCTTTCGATGCTTCATCGAGTAATGGAGAGATCAAGTTGACGGATGACAAGGATCCTTTGGAATCCTTTTTCACCTCGTATAGCAAAGACGGTTTGACGGTCAGCTATTACGGTGATAACCATCCTGCCTATGCCGGTAACGTCGTGAAGGCGATGGCTTCCGCTCGTAACGGCTACCCGAAAATCGTCGATCTTTTTCGGGCCCAAATCAGCGACCTGGATCCAGCTGGACAAGCCGAAAGGGATCAGCAATTCGGCGGCATGTTGGAACATTTGAATGATCAGTTGAAGGCGCGCGTAGTCGAAGTGAATCGGCTTACCCGTACAATCACTGAGGTGGTCGTGTATGCACCGTACCAGGCTCGCAAGTTCGAACCGGGTCAGTTCTATCGGCTGCAAAACTTCGATGTGAATGCACCTGTGGTGAAGGGTTTCAGGATGTCGATGGAAGGCATAGCGCTCACCGGCGCGTGGGTGGACAAGGAAAAAGGCCTCCTTTCTTTGATTATATTGGAGATGGGGGGTTCTTCGAACCTGTGCGCCTACCTTCAACCGGGTGAAGAAGTGGTGTGCATGGGACCGACGGGAACGCCCACGGAAATCCCTTCAAACTCGAATGTGGTTCTGTTGGGCGGTGGCCTCGGCAATGCAGTGCTCTTCAGTATCGCCAAAGCCTGTAAAGAGGCAGGATCGAAAGTCCTCTATTTCGCAGGGTACAAGCACGGAGAGGACCTGTTCAAACGCGACGAGGTTGAGGCAGCCACCCACCAGGTGATCTTTTCTACCGATACGGGTGACTTTATCGAGCCACGGCGGCCGCTGGATTCCCATTTCAGGGGCAATATCGTGCAGGCCATGATCGGTTATTCGAATGGTGATTTCGGCGAAAAACTGTTCCCGTTACAAGAGGCAAACCACCTCATCGCGATCGGCTCCGACCGGATGATGGCCGCGGTCAAGGCAGCACGCCACGATCCGGAGTTGTTGCAGCCGCATATGGGAGAACACGTGGCGATCGCGTCCATCAACTCGCCCATGCAATGCATGATGAAAAAGGTTTGTGCCCAGTGTCTGCAGCGTCACGTAGATCCAGAGACCGGTAAAGAGGAGTTTGTGTTCTCGTGTTTCGACCAGGATCAAAAGATGGATGACGTGGATTTTAAGTTCCTCAACGCGCGGCTCCGCCAGAACACGGTCCTTGAAAAGCTGAGCGCCAATCTGATTGGTATGATGACGGATAGCGTGGATCTTCCTCATATTTGATCTGGAGCTAATTTATTTAGTGATTGCTCTCTCTCGGTCTTCACTGAAAACAGGATTATTTGAGTAAATGAATGTAACTTGTACCTTGGTCAAAATTCTCCCCTTCGGGAGGCACTAAGTAATTAGGTTAATGTCCAAGTAAAGATATAGGAAAATTGTCATGACTTTTGTTATTGGTGAAGCTTGCATTAATTGTAAATATACGGATTGCGTGGATCCGTGTCCGGTGGATTGCTTTCACGAAGGGCCCAACACCTTGGTCATCGATCCTGATGAATGCATCGATTGCGCACTGTGCGTAGATCCGTGTCCTGTAGATGCGGTGTTTGACGAAGCGGACCTGCCAGAAGATCAGCATCATTTCATTGAGCTGAATGCCGAACTCTCTCTACTTTGGCCGGTCATTACCGATCAGAAAGACCCGCTTTCTGATGCAGATGATTGGGCTGGGAAAGAAGGTAAATTTGAATTATTGGAGAGGGCAGCAGGCTGAGGATTTTTCACTCTCCAATTGTTTTCTGGAGAGAATGTGTTGTCACGCTCTGCCAGCGTTTATTCGTGGTTCAATGTGTGTAAGGTAGGTGAAATTACCGCTATTCTAGCTAATCGATCCTATGTTTTTTTAACCGGATGGCCGCAGAAATTAGTTCAAACCAATGACAGAAACCATGCTTCTGGTTCCCATGCGAACCGCAAAACAAGGTGTAGCCCTGAATCAAGGGAAACTCAAAGATGCCTATAAAAGAGAGACATCAACCGTTGAAATCAAACAGGAAGATATGGACCGTCTTGGACTGAAGACCGGTGACCGGATTCGATTGCGTGCAGGTACCGAGGAAGTTGTTGTTTCCTGCAAGCCACGAAAAGTGAGTAAAAAGGTCCAGGACACCGCAACGGGGATTATTTTCATGCCCTACGGCCCGACCACATCTGCATTAATGACAGATGGAGACACGGCGGGCACAGGAATGCCGGATTCGAAACATTTAATCGTTGAAATCGAAGGGCCCTTGGCTCAGGAGGAAAGTGATGGATAGTAGCGTTGCTGCAGAACCGAACATCAGAGTCGTAAAAAATGCCACTTGTACCTTCTGTGGCTGTGTTTGTGACGATATGGAACTGACGGTAGATCTCGATCAAAAACGGATCATCAAAGCCAAGAACGCCTGTGTCTTGGGCAAAGCTTGGTTTGCCGAGCACTCTGTCGACGAGAGTCGGCCAGTAGCGATGATCGAGGGTAAAGAGGTTAGCCTTGAAGAGGCGATTAATGAGGCGGCGAAGATTCTGGTCAATGCCCGTTTTCCGATCATCTACGGCATGAGCAACTCCACCAGCGAAGCGCAGAGGGAGACGGTGAAGATGGCCGACCTGCTGTCTGCGAACATTGATAGTACCTCGTCCGTCTGTCATGGCCCAACCGGGATGGGACTTCAGGGTGTTGGTGAACCGACGACAACCCTGGGCGAGGTCAAAAATCGTGCAGACATGGTTGTCTACTGGGGTTGCAACCCGTCGGACTGTCATCCTCGGCTGTCGACTCATTACACAGTCAACCCAAAAGGGATGTACATTCCCAATGGCAGGAAAGATCGTACGGTCATCAATGTCGATGTGCGTTCAACCACGACTACGAACATTGCTGACGTATTTGTTCAGGTGAAACCGGGCAGTGATTTCGAGCTGTTGTGGGCGTTGAGAATTCTTGTCAGGGGAGGGAAGCTGAATTCGACCTTCGAAGAACAAACGGGTGTGCCGATTGACGTGATCGAAAATCTGGCCAGTCGCCTGATGTCCTGTAATTACGGCATCCTCTTTTTTGGGATGGGACTGACCATGACCCGTGGCCGTCATTACAACGCCAGTGCTCTTCACATGTTGGCTACCGATTTGAACGAGCACACACATTTCGTCGTCAAACCGGCTCGGGGCCATGGTAACGTCACTGGCGCCGATACTGTGATGTCGTGGCAAACGGGTTATCCCTTCGGGATCAATTTTAATCGCGGTTATCCCCGGCACGAACCGGGAGAATTTACCACCACTGACATTCTGACCCGGGGTGAAGCGGATGCCGCTTGTATCATTGCCAGTGACCCGATCGCGAACTTTGCCAAGCCGGCGATTGAACATCTGAAAAAGATCCCGATGATCTCATTTGATCCCAAGCCCACGCCGACCAGCCAAGCGGCACGCGTTGCCTTTACCACGGCCTGTTACGGAATCAACACACCCGGCACTGTCTATCGGATGGATGATATTCCCATCCCCCTGAGGCCTGCTTTTGAATCGCCTTTCCCCAGCGATCTGGACATTTTAAAACCGTTGGTCAAGCGGATACGTGAACTGAAGAGAGCTCAATAAGACGAAGATTCCATCGAGTGCCATCAGTATGGGTTGTTAATAATAATAACTATTAAGGGTTTTTAAATGTCCTCAGCACTTCGTATTGTGAACGGAAAAATCCATGATCCCGCCAACAACATTGACGGCCAAGTTCGGGATATTTGTATCCAGGATGGAAAAATAGTCGAAAGCGTACCAGCGGATACGCCTAAGATAGACGCTCACGGCATGGTGGTGATGCCTGGCGGTGTCGATATACACAGTCACATTGCCGGGCCCAAGACCAATTTGGCGCGAAAATTTCAGCCTGAAGATCATCGCTACGATCCTCATCCGGGAACCGAGTTTACTCGGTCAGGGGCGGGTGGGATCGTTCCTTCCACGTTTGCCACCGGGTATCGTTTTGCCACGTTGGGCTACACCACCGTCATGGAAGCGGCCGTGCCTCCCTTAAGTGCTCGTCACGTTCTGGAAGAGTTGGAGGATACAGCCATCCTTGATAAGGGATATTACGTCTTGATGGGTAACAACAGTTTCCTCCATCGGATGTTGGAGAAGGGACGAATGGAGGAGTTCCGGGAAGCGGTCGCCTGGTGGCTGAATGCAAGCAAGGCGTATACCATCAAGCTGGTGTGTCCTGGCGGGGATGAGCAGTGGAAGGGAGATAAAAATGCCACCATCAACCAGATCGATGAGAAGATTCACTCGTTCGATATTACCCCGAGGCAGGTGATCAAGGCACTGATCGATACTGCAAACGACCTTGGTCTGCCGCATCCGGCCCATATCCACTGCAACAACCTGGGTCATAGTGGGAACTACACCACCACTCTGGATACCATGCGCGCGGCGGAAGGGCGGAAAGCCCACATTACCCACATTCAGTTCAACAGTTACGGTGGGGAGCCGGGTAAGAATCCAACATCAAAGGCCAAGGAAATCTCTGATTTTATCAATGAGAACCCCAATATCAGTGCCGATGTCGGTCAGGTCATGTTCGGAAAATCCGTTAGCATGACGGCCGATGCGCCGCTGGCCTGGATGTTGCGCCACGTGAAAGAGCGGAAATGGATCAACTGCGATACTGAATGCGAGAGCGGGTGCGGGATTATTCCGTTCGAATACCAGCAACATGTTTATACCCACACCCTGCAATGGGCCATCGGCCTTGAGCTTTTCCTGATGGCGAAAGACCCCTGGCGGATGGTGCTTTCCACCGATCATCCCAATGGCGGCTCGTTCATGAATTATCCGCGGCTGATCCGGCTGCTGATGGATCGTGACTTTCGTAAACAGGAGGCGGCCGCTGTCAATCAAAAAGCGCTGTTAAGCACCAGTTTGCTGGATCTCGACAGGGAATATTCGCTGAACGATATTGCCATTGTGACTCGGGCAGCACCTGCACGACTGTTGGGCTTGAAACACAAAGGGCATCTCGGTGTGGGTGCCGATGCTGATATCACGATCTACGATGAGCAGGAAAACATAGAGGAGATGTTTAAAACGGCTCGCTATGTGCTGAAGGACGGACAGATGTTTATTAAGAACCACGAATTCTGTGCCGATCCCGTAGGCCGCATATTCCAAGTCGCACCCGACTATGATAAAAAAATCGAAGACGAGATCCGGCCGTTTTTTGATCAGTACTACAGCGTTCAATTTGACAATTATCCGGTTTTCGATACTCACGTAGAAACTGAGATTGTTCCCACTTACCCAGTTCAATAACTGCCAAACTGCTTTCTGATTGTCGAAGGACAATCGGTGTGGTTTTGTGGATGCCTTCATCTGATGAAGGGAAAGCTTTTTCTTCGGAACCTTCCAAAAAAGAAAAATGAAAATACGATCGACTGAAATTACCGATACCTTCGCAGAAGCGTTCAAAATGTCAGCAGCGCGGATCATCATTACCGCTGAGAGTGATTACTGGGCAATGGCGGCGGCGCAGTCGATAACCGGGTTCGCGACTTCGGTCATTGGTTGCCGATGCGAAGCAGGAATAGAGAAAACGTTGTCTCCAAAGGAAACCCCGGATCAACGACCCGGTGTCAGCGTCCTGCTGTTCGCCAATTC
>DBZZ01000029.1:30604-31249 GCA_002311315.1 Methylococcaceae bacterium UBA1147
GATGGCTATCAAGGCAGCAAGGTACTCAATGATCGAAAAATGTGGCGTATTCCGGTCATGGAGGGGGAGTTTCTGATCGATGACTCCTTTGGCATTCAGGCTGCAGTCGGGGGTGGAAACCTCTTGTTTCTAGGAAAAGAACTTTCGTCCACATTGCAAGCTGCAACGGCGGCAGCGGAGGCCATGAGGAAGTTGCCTAACATCATCTTGCCGATGCCGGGTGGTGTTGTCCGCAGCGGCAGTAAACCCGGTTCCAGGTACAAGGCATTGCCGGCCTCGACCAACGACGCTTTCTGTCCGACCTTGCGCGGCAGTGCTCCGCAAACCGAATTGAGAGAAGACGAGGCCTGTGTGTTAGAGATCGTGATCGATGGGTTGGACGAATCATCGGTTGCCGACGCAATGAGGCAAGGAATGCATGCTGCTGCGGAGGCAGGAGGTGAAGGACTGGCCCGGATTACTGCGGGCAATTACGGCGGTAATTTAGGCCAATACAAGATCGGACTGCACCCTTTGCTGCAGGATTGAAACCGACAAGAATTCAGTCCTAACCCCCTTAAAGAATAATGTTTACAGCGCCGTTCGGCTGAGGATCCCCATAATGAAACTAACTGTACACACTCCACCCGAAGTCCCATTGGAAGC
>DBZZ01000017.1:0-5803 GCA_002311315.1 Methylococcaceae bacterium UBA1147
GTCCAGCGGCCGACATCGACCTGTCGTGGCGTCCGAAGAATCCGTCGACCAACGCCATCTGGAGAAACGCTACCCCAGGGTTCAAAAAGAACCTGGGACAAGCAGTAGAGGTTACATCTTGTGGATCTTGTTGCCTTCGTCCCGCGAATCTCTACGCCCCTGGCGCAATTCGGTTCTCTTGCGCTCCTCAACCAGTTCCACGATCATTTCTTCCCAGGTCGCGTACATGATGAACTTGGCGTTGCCCTTGGCGGACTGCTCGACGAAATTCTGCTTGCCTAGCTCAATGATTTCCGGAACCGTTTTCCGATGAACCTGATCCCGGAATTCAGCCTCGTTTTCAGCGAACTGCTTGAGCGACCAGAACGAAACCTGAAACTCGACCTTTTCCTCTGCAGGCAGGTTACGCTGCATACCGGTTACCGAGCGATACATGCTACGGTCTGACCGGGCGTTGATCTTGTCACTTTGTCCGCAGGCACTCAGCAATACAGCGAAAATCAGCAGCAACAAATTCAGATTCTTGTTCATGTTCGTTGTTCTCCGTGCGCTTCACGTATAATAAAGATCTAATTATATACCAAGGAATTCCGGATCCCGCCTACCCATGCTGGATTTTTTGCGTCTGCTGAAGCGGCGCTACCAGGCCATTGCCAATGAACCTCGGGTTCCCGAGGGAATCCGGGCCGGAGCACGCAGCCAACTGGGTTCTCTGGAACTGGGAGAAGCCTTCCTGGAAAGGCATGCCTGCCTGAAACAGGCCCCTACTCTACCCTTGCAGGCCGCCGTGATTGGCCCCACCCAGTCGGGCAAGAGTTCGGTCGTCAACCTGCTTTTGAACCAGGAATATGCCGGCGTCAGCCCGCTGGCAGGTTTCACGATGTTCCCGCAAGGATTTGGGCCGCAGATCAGCGAATCGGACCGTCAAGCCCTTACCGCGTTTTTCCACGGCTACTTGGAAGTCCTACGCGGCCAGAAACCGGCGGAGCCAAATTCTGCCTTTTCCATACGGGATATCGGTCCAATACAGGATTCCCAAACAAGCAACGCGATCATCTGGGATACCCCTGATTTCGACTCCATCGGTTCACAGCATTATTTCCACAGTCTACTGAGAACCATTGCCCTATCCGACGTCATCGTTGTAGTGGTCAGCAAAGACAAGTACGCTGACCAGTCTGTCTGGCAAATGTTGTCCCTCATCGAACCACTCAACCAGCCCACCCTGGTTGTACTCAACAAGGTTCAGGCAGACACGGCAGAACTAATCTCTCGATCCTTCCGCGACAAATGGCAAGAAACAAGATCTGATTCCGTCCCCTCGATCGTGCCGTTTCCGTTTCATCCAGATGGCCTGCACCATGAACACATGCCCGAAGAGTCAGGCCGGCTTTTCAATTTCCTTCAGCAGTACAGAACAACCAGCAACCGAGCAACGTACCGGGAAACCTGCTCTGCCTTGTTGAACCGCTACTGGGAAAACTGGACGGAACCACTTCGGGAAGAACAGGCCCAAGCCGAAGAATGGAAAAAGATCATCGATGATGCAACGAACAGTTCAACCGAACTGTACCAGCGTTATTACCTGGATCATCCGCAGCATTTCGAAACACTGAAACGGGCCCTGGCCGAATTGTTGACCTTGCTGGAAATCCCGGGCATCGCTCCGCTACTTGCCAAAACCCGCAGCCTGCTGACCTGGCCGATCCGTCATATTTTCAGTTCCGGCCAGAATTCATCCGACAATGAAAAGGAACAGTTTCGGGAAAGCCACGAATTCAAGGTACTCGAACGTATTTACGAACATTACGTGACGCAGGTCTCCAACGCGATCATCTCGATGAGGGCAGAAAACAGCCATTACGAGTACTGGT
Source organism: Methylococcaceae bacterium UBA1147 (assembly GCA_002311315.1). Taxonomy (GTDB): domain Bacteria; phylum Pseudomonadota; class Gammaproteobacteria; order Methylococcales; family UBA1147; genus UBA1147. The sequence continues at coordinate 1,875 of DBZZ01000017.1, forward strand.
GGAATGAACTCTACAAAACCTTCGAAAACCATAAAACTTCCCTCTCGGAAAATTACCAGGCATCCGTCGAAGAGTACCAGAAGGATTTCCAGCCCTGCATCGAAGAAGTAGCCCATCGTTTATACAACAAACTCAAACAACAACCTGCCACGCTCACCAGTCTCCGCGCTACTCGCCTCACCACCGATGCAGCAGCCGTTGCCATCGCACTCAAAACCGGCGGTATCGGTGTCCATGATTTTGTCATTACGCCGGCCGTTCTTTCGATAACTTCCTACCTGACTGAAAGCGCCCTCGGTCACTACATGCGGAAGATCGAAGCCGAACTGAAGCAGATGCAGTTAAAAGCGGTCGCATCGAATGTGTTCGGCAAGGCACTTAAAAAACCGTTGCAAAACATTCCTGCAGGCATGTGCGACCAAACCCGGTTTAACATACCGGCAGAGACACTAGAGCAAGCAACGGAAACCCTGAGGGACCTCTGAAGTGGAGCACAATATCGAGAAAACCCTCCGGACAGCCAGATCGTGGGCCAAGGATTGCACGGAGGCCGACTGGCTGGCAGCTCGCCACGTTGCTTCGCTTGACCGCCTGGAACGCCGGACGCCGCAGAGCCTTTTCCGAAGCAGCAGCGACCGACCCCTGGTGGTTGCATTTTTCGGCGGAACCGGGGTCGGCAAGAGCACCTTGCTAAACCGTCTGGCCGGACACGAAATTGCCCGTACCGGAGTTCTGCGACCGACATCTCGGGAAGTGTCGATCTACCTTTACCATCAACTGGACGTTGAACAACTATCGCAACATTTTCCGGTCGATGGAATTCGCATGGACCGGCACAGCAATGAACAGATGAAAGACATTCTGTGGCTGGACATGCCCGATATGGACAGTACCGAGACGGCAAACCGGGACATCGTTCTGGAATGGCTACCGCACATCGACGTGCTCCTCTACGTGGTCAGTCCGGAGCGATATCACGATGAGAAAGGCTGGCGAATGCTACTGTCTGAAGGTGGCACTCACGCCTGGGTCTTCGTCATGAACCACGGCGACAAGGCGGATTCGTCCCAGCTGTCGGCATTTTCCAGACAGTTGTCCAATGCTGGATTCGACGAGCCGATCGTATTCATGACCTGTTGTTCCGGTTCCAACGGGATCGATGACTTCGACATACTGAAAACAACGATCGAGAAACTGGCCAACCGGCAGACGATCGAACAACTCGAATTTCGTAGTCTCGTTGCACGGATGAAAGAAGTCGAAGAAATAATCGATGGCTGTATCAACACGATGGGGCCTGACCCGTCCCCAAAGAAGGTCCTTGAACATTGTGAAACGATTTGGGTCGATGTCGTCAAGGATCTTGAAGAGGGCCTTCGATGGCCCATCCAGGAAGCTGCAAGATCGCTTGGTCTTGCCCATGCAGAGGCCGAGTCCGCTAGAAAATCTTCACGGTCCGAAGACACTTCGGACCTGCAGCAGAGCCGGCAACTGACAAGCTCCTCGACACTGTGGGACGAGTGGGCTCAAACACGATTCCAGGATGCGCTGGACAAGATCACGGTCTGCGCTGCAGCGTTTGGCATACCTCCAGCCCCGTTCATAAAGGGGTTTGTCCGTGTCAGCGAACAGGCACCTCACACCTTACACAGCCAGGCAGAACAAAGCCTGAGACAAGCGCTTACCAACCCTGGCAACGCCATACAACGCCTGTTCCTGACCATTGCCCGCGTCTGTTCAGTATTGCTTCCACTGGCAACAATCGGCTGGGTTGCCTACGAGGTCCTCGACCAGTTCCATGACAGCACAACCAGTGGCGCACCGTACCTCGGGATCAACTTCGCAATCCACAGTATCCTGCTGATCACCGTATCGTGGTTATTCCCCTGGTTCCTGTACAAGAAGCTGAAGCCTTCCATTGAAAAAGCCGCACGTAGAGCACTGGAACACGGGACCAGCCTGGGGTTCGAATCGATTCGGGCCAGCCTCGACCAAGTCATCGAAGAACTGTTCGAACAAAGGCGACAATTCATTCAACAAGCTCGCGTAATCAAGCAATCGTGCATGATTTCATCATCGAGATCCTCCATCATCGGACATTCCGCCTTATCCCGGATGCTTTCCGATCTGCCGCCAACGCCAGAGACCTGATCCAGCCGGGAAACCTGACCGCTTCTGTCACGGTTGCCTGTAGCCGTTTTCACAGTGGCGACGTTCATAACCACTCGGGCATGCGCTATCTGGGCGGTGATCCGTCGGCATCGTCCAGCCAAGCCCACGTCCACCGGAAACAAGAAATAGAAAACCCTGGCACCGAAGCAGTGGATCTCCGGCTTTAATGTCAGACAATGGCATTGTTCAATCTAGAACCTGGGAAGGAGGTATCAAGACATCATCGGGACCGCCATCACGGCCCTGCCATTGGAACATCACGCTGTTCTGACAGCCCCCCGGAAGAATCCATCAATCCATGAAGAACCCTCCCGACAATGACGATACTCGCTCGTCAACGGAAACATTCAAACATCGGCGTTGGTCAGCCTCACCGCCAGGACATCGCAGCGGGCATGGTTCAAAAGGCTGGTTGCGGTCGACCCCAGAAGAACCCCTAGCCCGTGACGGCCATGCGATCCGACAACAATCAGGTCGGTGGCTTTTTCCTCGGCAAGCCCTAGAATTTCCGTTTTCGGACTACCGACCACGACCCATTGCCGCTGCTCTGGAACCCCGTAGAGAGCTCCCATATCAAGCAGTTTTCGCTTGGCAGCGAAAACCAGCTGGGCGGTAAGATCGCCATCGTAGGGAATGATTGGACCATAGACCGATTCCGTGATCGGCAAACTGTTGACCGCATGACAGATACTCAGTTCGGCCTGGTAAAGGGCTGCCAAATCTGCAGCCTTTTCCGCCACCGGTTCTTCATGCTCCGTAAAATCGGTGGTGAGCAGAACGTTTCGATAACCTTTCATAAACACCTCGCTCGCTGGAACTGGTCATTGAAAACGGGATCAGATGATGTCCGCTTCCCTCCTTGGGCAATTCGGTTAAAACGCCGGGAACCGAAAACAGGATCATCGGGAAATCGGGAAAAAATAGGCCATCACCTGGAACGACAGGGAGAAGTAAAGGATAGTCAGGGCCAGGGCATACATGTAGGAACTCGACAGCGCATGCCGATAAACATGGGCCGCTACCGACACACTCCAGAGCATCAGGCCAACCAAAAAGAACGACGCCAACCCCACGTTCTGGCGCGCACTCACCCACGCCAGGAGAGGCAAAGCCATACAACTAATGACCGTGTCGGCACCCAACAGTGCGGTAACAGTTTGCTTCATACGCTCTCCCTTGCTGGCGGCAGACAACACGATCCAGCTGAAAACCACCAGCATGGCCGTCCCCGTCAGGAACTCGAGAATGGCCCGATCCAACGATGACTCCATGGCCAGGATTACCAACCCAACCAGCGCGTTCGCGACCAGCACAAGAACGAGGAAAAGTGTCGATGCAGGAAGATCCTGTGGGCCCCGCCTAAAAAGACAGATATCGAAAAATAATTGCAGTATCGTCAAAACAGTGTCTCCTCAACACTTTGAATACACGCAGTTTCGTTGTACCAGAAACCCGGCTACATTCTGTCATCCTGGCACGGTGCCCTATCCTGGTGGAAATCCCGCCGACACACCGAGCAATGGCCTCTCTCCCCCTCATTATTCACCTTCCAGGCACAGCCGAAAAGAAATACTGTCCTCGACCGGTAATCCTGCCCGTCGGGCGAATACAAGAAAACCGGACGCGTCTTAGTCTTTTCATGACAATTATCAGGAAATGACGACCGAAGCTCCCGACAGACGTAACGCTGCCGGGAGTTTGCCTGGCAAAATCATCGAATGGAATCTACTTCTGGTGATCAACAACTCAGCGGATGT
>DBZZ01000017.1:5929-8549 GCA_002311315.1 Methylococcaceae bacterium UBA1147
AATGAACATACACATCCCTGACAAACGACATGCGTCTGGCTTCGGCGACACGAGTTCAGTGTAAACACCGATAACGGGAGGTTTATTTTAAACAGCAGTAGAGGGTCATATGTTTAGCGGCGACAGCGTTTAAACGACCATCGGCACTTGCGCTAAGTTTTAACCGAGTTTCAAAAAGCAACTGGGGTCAATTGAAGCATTGAGCAGTATCCAGACACTGGTGCAATGTTTGTCGGCAGGGCCTGATTCCGACTTCGGTTCATAGCGGCTCTAGGTACCATCAACCCATTTTAGCAGCGGGGCCATTCCCAGTGGTCTGTCGCCATCGAACAGCGATCACTCGACCGAGCGCCTCAGCCAATTTTCAGTGTCTTGGAACACCGTGAATGAATGTGGGGAGACACGTCTGTTGCTCGGCATCTTCCAGGGCCTGAAAGGCTTGAATCCAGTCCTCTTCGGATTCGAACAATTGCTCATCGAGCCCGCTTCTTTCCAGCAAGAAAAGCTTTAGCCTGTCCTTGTTTTCGTCAACGTAAAAATCGGGTTCGGCCAGTTTTTTTTCCATTTCTTCTAGCCGGCTTTGGAGAGTGGAATGTACTGCTTCGGCATTTTCCAGTCGGTTGCGAAAAGGTTGCAGGTGCTTGCGTCGATCGGCTTCCATGCGCCGGATTTCGCGCCGCGTAACCGTCAATGTTTTTTCGGTAGTCGCCTTCCGACCCGCCTTTTCCCGGGCCAAAAATTCCCCGTAATCGTCGATGTCCCCGTCAAAAGGACGTACCGTTCCTTCGTTTACCAGACAGAACGAATCCGTGAGCGTACGAAGCAGATGACGGTCATGAGAAACCATCACTACCGCCCCGCTGAATTCCAGCAGAGCGAGGTTGAGGGCATCGCGGCTATCAATATCCAGGTGGTTCGTTGGTTCGTCAAGAAGGAGCAGGTTCGGTTTCTGATAAGCGAGCATTGCCAACACGAAACGAGCTTTTTCACCTCCGGACCGGATACTCACCGGATCCAGAATTCCGTCGCCTGTAAAACCGAAGCCGGCCAGGTAATTGCGCAGATCTTTCTCGGTTGCATCCCGGTCGATCGCCTGCAGATGCTTCAGCGGAGAAGATGATCCGTCCAATTGTTCCAATTGGTGCTGGGCGAAATAGCCCGTAGACAGGTCGCTTGCAGTTTCCATTACGCCATGGGCAGGCTTGAGACGGCCGGCCAGCAACTTGATCAGCGTTGACTTCCCTGCACCGTTTGGCCCCAGCAGGCCAACCCGATCCCCGGGCCTGATGACCAATTCAACCGAATCGATAATCACCTTGTCACCATAGCCTGCACCGATACCTTCAAGGCGAATCAAGGGATCGGGAGCTTTTTCCGGATTGCTGAACCGGAAACTGATCGGTGAGTCGCTATGGGCACGCACGATCAGGTCCATCTTTTTAAGCGATTTCAACCGACTTTGAGCCTGCTTCGCCTTGGTTGCCTTGGCTCTGAACCGCTCTACGAATGCCTGCATGTGTTGAACACTGCGCTGTTGCTTCTGGTACAAGGATTCCTGGCGGGCAAGATGCTCTGTCCGCAGTTTCTCGAAAGCAGAATAGTTACCCGTGTACAACCTAATCGAGCAGTTCTCGATATGCGCCACGTGATCGGCGATGCCGTCAAGAAATTCCCGATCATGAGAAATCAGGACCAGCGTCCCCGGATAGCCGCCTAACCAGTCCTGAAGCCAGATCACCGCATCCAGGTCAAGATGATTGGTCGGCTCGTCCAGCAACAGCACATCCGAACGGCATATCAGCGCTTTTGCCAGGTTCACCCGCATCCGCCATCCACCGGAAAATTCTTCAACGGGACGTTCCAGCTGATCTTCGCTAAACCCCAGGCCATGCATCAGGCGCGCAGCCCTCGAACGGATTGAATAACCTTCCATCTCTTCCATGCGCTGGTGCAGCCGAACCTGGTTACCCGTATCCTCCTCGGCCAATTGCGCTTCAAGATCCCGAAAAGCCCCATCCCCATCGATTACAACCTCGATCGCGGGACGAACTCCGAATACCGTTTCCTGCGAAACCGAAGAAAAAACCAGTCCCGCAGCCGGTTGGTAGTCTCCCTCGTCAGCATACAAGTCCCCGAGAATCATCTGCAAAAAACTGGATTTTCCACATCCATTTGCTCCCGTCAGACCCAATTTCCAACCGCCCTGAATAACCAGGTTCACCCCGGTAAATAGAACCCTTGACCCCCGTCGTAGGGTGACTTGCTTCAGGTTGAGCATGGGGAATAAATAAACACCGGTTGAGGATCGGTGAGGAGAGTCAGGCAAGGCATAGGAAAAGCCTCGAAGCCAAGAAACAAGCCGATGAGAAGGGATTTCATCAAGAACAGTTTGCTGAATACCCTTTTCCGTGGCAGACTCACTCTACTGCCGAATGAGCCGCAAAGGGACAAACCGTCGAACGGACTGACCGACCAGCCAATGGATTCTGTCGTTGCCTGGAGACCGTCATATCATTCCAAAATCATCGTGATTAAGGAGAGTCGTGAATGACTGCAGATCCTAACGAAATCGAGACCACACTTCACCAACTAGTAACCGAACACAGAGACCTGGATCATG
>DBZZ01000017.1:8679-10998 GCA_002311315.1 Methylococcaceae bacterium UBA1147
CTGAAAGACCGCATTGAGCGGTTATCAAGCCTCCTGATCCCGAATCTTGACGCCTGAACCTATCGCTTCAACCAGAATAAACGGCGGGGGATGGGACTAGATCCAATCCTCGATTCGTTCGTTGACCAGATCCGCGAATTCGATGATTTTTCCATGACTAATCGTGTCCAGCGGTATGATCATGGCCTCATCCGCATCAAGGTAGATAAAGCCATATTTTTTGGTCAGTTCGAGCCTCATTATATCTTTCCAAAGGACACGGTTCTCACCCTGGGGGCTGATTTCGACCAGTGCCTTCAATTCGACTCTGAGTTTGTATTCACCAAGGATGTCATCCAGTTCTTCCTCTGAAAATTGGCGCCTGACTTTACGCCGAAAATCTTTCCTGAAGTACATTGGCGCCAGGAGACCCCACACGACCCCGACTCCGCCGATGTAAGCCGCTGTAAACACATCCTCGTAATAGAAGAAATAAAACAAAGCACAGGCACAGAGGATTCCCGGGATGGTATTGGCATGTCGCTTCATCTGTTTCTGGAGCGGACTGCCCTCTTTGACCTGGAACTCACTAAAAGCGATCAGATCACTCTCACGCAATTTGTATTGAATTTCAACCATGAGCTTTATCTTCTATATGATGTACGGGTTCAGTCCGTCAAGGAGAGCACAGCCGGTATTTTCCCGAAACGCGAGGGTCTAACGGCTACTTCGCCAACCAGAACAACGTCTCGCTAAACCATCTAGAGCAAACCGCAACGGCCCTCCCGCGCGTACGATTTTGAGTCAGCGCCGTAGTATACTCGAAAGCTATCGTGGCTGCTCGACGGAATCAGAGGCCTGAAAGAAACAATCGCATCGGGCTTGGACAACCGACCACGACCGGCCACCTAGTGCAGTTTGATATGGCTTGTCGCAGTTTTCCGCAACCGTGTCGCCAGAGTCAGCATCGCCGTCTTGAAATAGCCGTGAACCTCGATCTGGTGCATTTTGTACAGCGAAAGGTAGAACACCCTAGCAATAAACCCGCCAACGCTTACGGATCCCATCAGGTTGCCAACCGTTGAATACTTGCCCAGCGAAACCAGCGAGCCATAATCCTTGTATCGGTAGGATTTCAAGGCTTTGCCTTTGACACGATCAACCAGCGACTTGCTGAGCAATATGGCCTGCTGGTGTGCTGCCTGCGCTCTCGGAGGGACATTTCCTTCATGCCCGGCCCATGCACACGCTGCACAATCCCCGATGGCGAAAATATTTTCGTCCCGGGTCGTCTGCAGGGTCTCCTCAACCATCGGTTGCTGAACCAAGTTGATTTGAAGACCGTCCAGGCTGCAAAGCCAGTCGGGACCCTTGATGCCCGCCGCCCATACCTTGATATCTGCCGGAACCTTTTCCCCACCCTCGATCATCACTCCGCTTTCGGTAACCTCCACAACCCGCCTCCCCAGCATCAGCTGAATCCCGAGTTCTCCAAGTTGCCGGGCAGTAGCGCCGGAAAGCCGATCCGGTAATGCCGGCAACAAGCGGTCGGCAGCCTCAATGAGGCTAATCTTGACCGCCTCGCCGGTTTTGTTTTCATCCAGTCCGTGGATAGCGAATTGTCGCGTTACGTTGTGCAATTCAGCGGCTAGTTCAACACCTGTCGCTCCCGCCCCGATAATGGCGATGGACATTCCTTTGCCGTTCGAAGGACGTCGACTGTAAATCCGCATGAAGGTCTGAATCAAATGTTTCTGGAACTTGAACGCCTGTCGCGCGTTGTCCAAGAACTGGCAGTGCTTCTCCACACCTCGAATACCGAATGAATTACTGACGCTACCTACGGCAATGACCAGCGTATCGTGGCTGAATGACCGATGTGAAATAAGTTCTTCACCCTCCTCGTTGAGGGTTGGAGAAAGGACGATTTCCTTCTTTTCTCGGTCCAGGCATTCCATGGTACCGAGTCGGAAGTTGAAATACCGCCACCTCGCCTGAGACAGGTATTCCAATGCCTCGGTTGTATCCAGTATTCCGGCTGCCACCTCATGCAAAAGTGGTTTCCAGATGTGAGTCGGCGATGCATCGACCAGAGTAATTTCGATTGAGGCGTCCTTACGGGCCCTTCTTCCCAGGGCCGACGCCAATTCCAAGCCCGCAGCACCTCCCCCGACAATTACAATCTTGTGTGCTCCTCGCACCAAAGATTCATCCATGCAGATCTCCTCTAAACATTATTCTCTGGCCAATCCGATTCATATAGAGCAAATGCAACGTTATTAACCACTTCGCAGGAAGACTTCAAGGACAGCCCAATTCTGGGCATTCAAGAATCGTAGC
>DBZZ01000017.1:11251-13716 GCA_002311315.1 Methylococcaceae bacterium UBA1147
AACCATGTATGCCGCTGGGTAATTGAACATGTATGTCTGCATTTGTAACGGAATCACTGAAGACCACATCCGCGCCTGTGTCAAGGATCACGGGGTACGGAAACTCGGCCAGCTTCGAGAACGGCTCGGCACCTGCAGTCAGTGTGGAAAATGCGCCGCATCAGCGAAAGAAACACTGGAACGCTTCGTCCATGACCAGCAGCGACACTACGCAACACTGAATCTGAAAACAGCGGGCTCTCTCGCATTAGCTTGATGGGAATTCTTGCCGGCTAATTGCCTGGCTCGTCGCTTCGCGACCCACATCAACCGCACCGGGTAGCAAACAGGCCGCTTACAAGCTTCAAATCCTAACAGATCGGCAACCCGGCCGAGCAACGCTTGGTCAACCCCCCCGCCAGCCCGCGACATTAAATGCGGCATGTTGCTATCGGTTTAGCTCATTTGCTAACATCTCAAGCTAGCAGTCCGACAGACAGTCTGTGGTCACCCACCCTGTGTGCACTTGACCCTGGGAAAGAACGACTCGCAAATCGGAACCCATGCGGCGTAACCTGATTTCCTCTCCCGCCCATGAACGGCCCCGGACCAGTTGGAGACTCTTCAGATACCATGCACCTCACCCGACCCCTACTCCTGTCCAACCAATTCCCCGAAATCCGTCGCGGCCATTTGATCACGCTGCAAATGAACCTTGGCTACCTGTGCAACATGAGCTGTAGCCATTGCCACGTCGATGCCGGACCGAGGCGCCGGGAAATCATGAACCTGAAAACCATCAACCAGTGCATGGATTTCGTAGTGGAAAACGGCATTGGAACCGTGGACCTAACCGGCGGAGCGCCCGAGATGAATCCCCACTTCCGCCACCTGGTACACAGCCTGCGCGGCAATGACGTACACGTGATCGACCGTTGCAACCTGACCATTCTCGAACAGGAAGGATACCTAGACATCGCAGAATTCATGGCCAGACAAGGTGTCGAGATCACTGCCTCCCTGCCTTGCTATCTCGAGGACAATGTTGACCGCCAACGGGGAAAAGGTGCTTTTCGATCAAGCATCGCTGGACTCGAGCGCCTCAATCGGCTCGGTTACGGCCAACCGGGCTCGGAGTTGAAACTGAACCTGGTCTATAACCCGCAGGGCACCGATCTGCCGCCGCCCCAGCAGCAATTGCATACCGATTACAGCAGCTACCTGAAGGATCATTTTGGAATTGTCTTCAACGAATTGTATTCGCTGGCCAACATGCCGATCCGAAGATTCGGCAGCAAATTGGTCAGCCAAGGCCTCTTCGACGCCTATATTCAGCTGTTAAAGGACAATTTCCAGGAAAGCAACCTTGGATCAGTCATGTGCCGTGACACCTTGAGCGTGGACTGGAAGGGGTTCCTGTATGACTGCGACTTCAACCAGATGCTCGAAATACCCCTGGGCGCATCCGATCGTCAAACAATGCATATCAGTTCCCTCGAGGGATCCCTACTGCAGGGAAGACGGATCAGCACCGGCCTCCACTGTTACGGCTGCACCGCAGGGCAAGGCAGCAGTTGTGGAGGTACACTTGGAGAAGCGAACCCCAGACAGGGATCGCAAAAGCAGCGGCCAGAGCTTGATGGATCCCAATCAGCCGAGAAATCCGGTCTAGGCAGCTGAGCCGAAAAGGCCATAAAAATTGTCGGCACTGGTTTCCGCTACACGATTGAGCGTGTCCCCACGAAGTTCCGCGACCTGTTCGGCAACATGACGGACGTAAGTCGGGTAATTTGGCTTTCCGCGGTGAGGAACCGGAGCCAGGTAAGGTGAATCGGTTTCAATCAGGTAGCGGTCCTCTGGAATCTTCTGGGCGACCTCCTTGATTGATTGCGCGTTCTTGAATGTCACGATACCCGAAAAGGAAATATGGAAATTCAGGTCCATCGCCCGGACCGCCATATCCCAGTCTTCGGTAAAACAATGGATCACCCCGCCGACCTCTCCGGCATCTTCCTCTTTCAGTACTCGCAGGGTATCTTCCTTTGCGGCACGGCTGTGAATGACTAGCGGCTTCCCAACCTCCCTGGCAGCGCGAATATGATTGCGGAAACGGTTGCGTTGCCAGTCCAGGTTCCCTTCGCTGCGAAAGTAATCCAGTCCAGTTTCACCAACACCGACAACTTTAGTATCCCGGGCAAGCGCGGCAAGTTCTTCGACAGTCGGATCATTACCTTCCCGAACGTTCGGGTGAACCCCAGCCGTAACAGAGATCATTCCATAGCCCTTGATCAAGTCCCGCATCGCCGGATATGCCTCCAGGTCGATGCTGATACACATCATGTGCTCAAGACCGTTACGGGACGCATGATCCACGAATCCGGCAAAATTGCCGTCATAGGGGTTGAGGTCAAGGCAATCGAGGTGACAATGGGAATCTACTAGCATGAATCAACCAAGCTGAAGCAAGGAAAAAGGCTTTAACAGTG
>DBZZ01000017.1:13801-14163 GCA_002311315.1 Methylococcaceae bacterium UBA1147
GATGATCCAGGCCAGGGTTTATTCAATCCAGTCGCGTACCTGACCACATTTTTTATCGAACTGAACACCCACGCCCTGCACGCGGTTCCTCTCTGCGCCGCTGGGTGTAATCCAGACCACCTTCCCCGGAACGCCGAGAGACTCGCCCGTCTCACCACGCTTGATCATGACCAGAACCGGGTCACCGATCCGACATTCCCGGGTCGTTGGCAAGAAAAAGCCACCGTTCTCAACGAACGGCATATAGCCGCGGACAGGTCGCTCTTGTCTCGAATCGAGATCGACAGAACATCCGGTTCCATTTAGTATCGCCTACCGGCTACGGATTGCGCGAGATTTAGGAATCGTTGTGAAGTCTGTGC
>DBZZ01000060.1 GCA_002311315.1 Methylococcaceae bacterium UBA1147
GGAGCCCAGCAGTCCATCAGCACTGGCACCTGCATAGAGGCTTCCAGTACCTGCTGAATGTTGCCTGCGTTGAGCTCAATAACGACCTCTTCACGAGTCACGCTAGGGCGCTCGCCACTGGTGGGCGCGTTACTGCTCGCAGCAGGGTCGGCAGTCATCGGGTTGCCGGTACGGGGATCAATAATCGACATGGGTAAACTCTGCATCGCATGAAAAAGGTTACTCCATGATATGCAGGCAGCCGCCCAGGGATTCAAGGAACGTAAGGGAAATAAAGCGCTGAGCCGGAAGAGCGCACACAAAAAAGCCGATCCCCTAAAGAATCGGCTTTTTCTATGTTTGGTAGCGGGGACGGTTATGAGCCGGATTGATTTGATTTTCTTAGCGCTGCTTTATTTGTTGTTATTTGTCTAAATAGCCTGCTATATAAGGGTTTCCGTCGGTTTTTGAAATGCTGTCTAGGTAATTTAAGGTCAATCTAGCACGCTAAAGAGTGTCACAAAATAAAATGTAAAATTTACAGCATAAATGACCGTTAGGCTGCTGCTGAGGTCGGCAGCGGGTTAGCCGGACTCTGAAACCGGCGAGACTGGCATCATAAGTTTTGTCAGATCGGATTGTTTGGTATGCCAGTTCCCGTGAGATGGCACTGGGCGGATGTTCCAATTGTCGGGCGATGGTTCGGATTTAGTAGTGAACCCGCATCTGCATTATGGCGGCTCGGTCTTCAGTAGAGAGGTCGCAATAGCAATGAGTCGTGGCAAAACCATACCGGAGGGTCAGATATTGCATTTGGTCATTGAGACCGCCAACCCAGGTGCGAATAGTCAACGGCATCTTATTGGGGATACGGCTACAGTGGAAGCCGCTTGAAGCATTCGATTGATGAGTTTATTATATCTGAACTGATATAAATTTATGGCAGTCAAGGAGCCAGCGTGGCGCGCAAGAAACCTGTTGCATTCGTTGGAGACTCGAAGGATCGGCTGCGCGACTTCTCTCTGGACGCCAAGCGAGAAGCGGGGTTTCAGATAGACAAGATTCAGGCTGGAGGCCAGCCGGACGATTTCCGCCCAATGCCAAGCGTTGGCCCTGGTGTCATGGAAATCCGCATTCGGGAACACAACGGCGCCTTTCGGGTCTTCTACGTGGCCAACCGGGGCGACGCGGTATTTGTGCTCCACTGCTTCCAGAAGAAAACCCAGCAGACCGCCAAAAAAGACATCGACTTGGGCAAGCAGCGATACAAGGAGCTGCCCTGAGCCCAACCACCAAGCGAGGTTAGAAAATGGCCATCGAGTATTACGACAGTGTGTGGGACGCCATCGAGGACACTCCTGAAGAGGCGCTGAACATGCGGCTGCGCTCCGAGCTCATGGCGAGGATTGCTGGCCGTGTAAGGGAGTGGAATATTACTCAGAAAGAGGCTGCACATCGTCTGGGAATCACCCAACCCCGCCTCAACGACTTGCTGAACGGCCAGATTAATAAGTTCAGTCTCGATGCTTTGGTCAACCTGACGGGGCCAGCTAACTTCCATCTCGAACTGGAGATTGAAGACGAGAAGGAAGTAGCCGCCTGAGAGTGACCAGATAAACTGGGTTCAGCTAGACAAGTGAAGAAATTCTTGGCCTCAGTTCACTTGATGAGCTTTTAACGACTGACTGCCTCTCAAAGGCTAAAGCAATCTGGTTTGCCCGGAAGAGACAAACTGATACCCCATCGCTTTGTAGCCTTTCTCACGTTTTCGGAACATGCGTTCAAGCATGGGTAGTCCAGTATCAAGGTAGTCATAAACAGTGACTTCCTGTTTGCCCTCAACCGCTCGGTGGATCCTGCCAGCGTACTGTGACAGCGTTCCTTTCCAGGCGATGGGCAGGGCTAAAAACAGGGTGTCCAGTCGAGGCAAGTCAAAGCCTTCTCCAATGTATTTCCCAGTTGCAACGATGACTTGAACCCTATGCAACTCTTTTTCTGCCAACTGGCGCTCTTTGACGCGCATCCCACCACGTAAGATAACTGACGATATGGATTCAGCATCCAGCAGTGTCGCCAAGGTCTCGGCATGTTCTCGTCGTTCCGTCAGCACAAGGCAATTTGCTTGGTTGTGCGCACAGCTTGCAACATCCTGAACAATGGCCTGATTTCGGGCGCTGCTCTGGGCAAGCCAATGGTAAACCGATGCGATATGGGGCCGCACACTAGGCTGGCAGATGTGGGTGGGTGGCGTTTCGTGATGCTCTCGAACAATGACGTGTTGAATAAATCGGTTACTGTGGTGCGCCTGGGCTTTGTGAAGAATGGGCCCTGCAACCATCAACATGATTTTTTGGTGGCCATCCTGACGATCAGGCGTTGCTGTCAAACCAATGACGTATCGGGCGCTGACCTCATTAAGCAACATCTCGTAACGTGGCGCTGAGATATGATGGCATTCATCGATGATGACTTGCCCGTACTCCTTGACCTGCTTCGAGACTGTATTGTCTTTCTTATTGATCAAGCTTTGGTAAGTGGCAACGTCGACCTGCCCAGTAGGTTTCTTTTTACCGCCGCCAATTACACCGATGAGCGCACCCTCAAGGAAGGTGTCGAGTCGCTCCTTCCATTGATCAAGTAGCTGACGACTGTGCGTGAGGATCAGTGTGTTGACTTGCCGCCTGGTTATCACGCCAATAGCCGTTACGGTTTTACCGAAAGCGGTCGGTGCATGAAGTATTCCGGTATCGTGTTGGACAAGTGCCTGCACCGCCTTGTCCTGGTCGCCATGCAGCGTTGCTTTTAGGCTGACTCCAGGTAAAAACTGGCCTGATATTCTACGGTCATCAATGTCCACCGTGATTCCCTGTTCCAGCAGCAGATCTTGAAGCTCATCCAAGCAGCCTCTGGGAATAGAAAGATAACCTTGCTCAATATGGGCGCATGATATGTAGCGAGGGATGCCATGCGTCGAGAAACGAAGCGACTGTGTTTTGAAAAATACAGGATTAGCAAAGCTGGCCATTCGCTTTATTCGTGTCGCCAATGTTCCTGGAATGCCTGATAACTTTATATAAATGTGACTGGTCAGGATGAGCGTGATGCTTTCAGGACATCCAGAAAGCTTCCCTGTATCAACCGGTAACGTTGACTCCCACGGCAACACAGTATCTACAGTCACACCGGAATTAGCCTCATTGCCGACCAGCTCTTCAAGTTGAGCTGATGCAAGTGTCTGTTGCTGACTGAGCAGTGCCCATTGATCCGGGTATGGCGCAAAGTTGTCGTCGACGAAGACGGTGCATCCGCGACTTCGCGCCTCGTGTTGAAGCGGCAGGGCAATCAGATTGCCAAACCCACCATCAGGCATGGTGTCTTGGTTGGGAAATAGGCGGTCATAGGAGTCGAAGGATAAGCCTGGATGAAGCTCCATGGCCTTATCCAACAATTTGAATCCCAACCTCCTCGCTGACGAAGCTTGAACAGCTTCTGAAAAGAAAACCCATAGATGGGCACCCGCACCGGACCGAGAAACCTCCATAAGATAGGGTACGCCTTCACCACGACAGGCCTGGGCTAGTGCACGAACATTCGCTTTCCAGTCCCCCTTATCAAAATCCGCCGCCAGCAAGTAACAAGAGCTATCCGGCAGTAAAGGGTAAAGGCCGGTCACATGTTTGCCAGACAGGTGGTCATAAACTGCATCAAAATCGAGGGGTTTGAAATTTTTGTGGCGACATTCTCCGCACTTGATCCTTGGTTTCTGACAGATGACCGGCATCCACTCGTTCGCACAAGCGACAGCATAGCCGGAACGACCGCCGGAACTCTGCCAGCGAACCGCATAAACATCCTGCCTGCCTCGAAAGAGTTTTCGGTATACTTCAACTTTCTGGCCAGGGGTGAGTAGCGGTAAATCATGTCGGTTTGCAGAGCGATACAGCTCTTGCTTTCGAGAAAGGAGAGCAGCCTTTTCTTGTTCAAGCTCTGATAGTCTCAGCTCAATAGTGACGAGTTCTTGATCTGTGCGGATACCTACCTCGTGCCCAGTAAAGCTATAGGGGTCTACGGTTTAACAGGTTAGAGACGCTTATTTGTAGTCTAGCTTATCGTCAGCACTCGGCTGACAGACCACACTCGTCACCATAAAAATTTACGGCGATCTATTTTGATATAATAGTAATGTATTGGACTGACAACACTGAGGCATGGTGTGACAAAGTTGGTAATATCGAAGATCAAACCCCCTTCCGGAGCGCTCGCTGAGATCGAGCGAGTCAACATTAACATTGCCAATCAATTGCCAGTATATAAACGATGTCGTATGAA
>DBZZ01000041.1:0-10377 GCA_002311315.1 Methylococcaceae bacterium UBA1147
CTCCTTGGTCATTGGATTTGTTGCGGAGTCAGCGTTTTATTGATCGGGCCGGTCTTTCCAGGCCAGTCGGATTATAATCCGTTAAGGTATTCTGTCGATGCTAACATGACTGTTTGGTCAAGCGGCACCTGGAGGTGCTTGTGGAACGGAAAGCCCGCAAGGGGCGTGGAGCGGTGAGCAACGCGACCGGTCGTTACGAATCCCTGGTCCATGAAGCCGTGGATGACGGCTGGGGCCTTGCCGATGAACTGCCACTGTTTCGGACCAGCCTGTCGCTGGATACCGCGAAAAGGGTCATCAGTTACAATCAATCCCCCGATGTTTCCTTTGACCGTTCGGTCAATCCCTACCGAGGATGCGAACATGGGTGTGTGTACTGTTTTGCTCGGCCGACACATACCTGGCTCGGTTTGTCGGCGGGCCTGGACTTTGAATCGCGACTATTCTACAAGCCGGATGCAGTGGAACGGCTACGGGAAGAGCTGTCCAGTGCCCGGTACCAGTGTCAGCCCCTGGCCCTGGGAATCAATACGGATGCCTACCAGCCGGTGGAACGCAAGGTCGGCCTGACGCGCAGGATTCTGGAATTGCTGGCCGAGGTGCGTCATCCGGTAATCCTGGTGACAAAGTCCTCGCTGATCGAACGCGACATCGATTTACTGGCGCCGATGGCGGCGAGCCAACTGGTTTCGGTATCCATTTCCATCTCGACTCTTTCGAGAAACCTATCCAGACGGCTTGAACCCCGAGCGGCCGCTCCCGAGCGTCGACTGGAAACCATGCGCAGAATCGCCGACGCGGGTATACCGCTAACCCTGCTGATGGCGCCGGTCATTCCGGTGATTACCGATTCCGAAATGGAAACCATTCTACAGGCAGGACGTGAGGCGGGAGCCGGCAGCGCGGCTTATGTGTTGTTGCGGTTGCCGCACGAAGTCAGAGATCTGTTCATCGAGTGGTTGGAAGAGCACGAACGGTTGAGGGCGTCGCATGTCATGTCGAAGATACGCGAAATGCGCGGAGGCAGGGAATACGATTCGCGCTTCGGTAGCCGGATGAAAGGCGAGGGGGTTTATGCGGATTTGCTCAAGCAGAGATTTCGTCTGGCGTTGAAGCGATACGGCTATGTAGATGCGCCAAGCCTCGATACCTCGGCATTTTGTCATCCGCTTCTGCCGGGTCAGCAGATGTCCTTGTTTTAGGAGAGCCATTTTTGATCCAAGCGTTGGGGCGCAAAGGGTCTATTCTTTCGCCGACATCACGATCGCGTCGATCTGGTTCTGCCGCAGCTTTTTTCTGATCCTTTCGACGGTGTTCAGTGAGCGATAAGGACCGAGCTTTACTCGGTTCCAGGTTGTGTCTTTAACCTTCGCCGTTTCGATTATTGATTCGATCCCGAGCATTGCGAGTTTCGCTTTCAGTCTGTCAGCATCCTTGTACATTCTGAATGACCCGACCTGCAGGAGGTACTGGCCGGGTCCCACCTTGCCACGTTTTTCCTCGTGCTTTCGGATCTTGATCTCGGTTTCTGGGATCTCCACTTCGAGTTTCGGCAGGATGGTGTAGAATTCGAAGCGAGGTTTTTCCGGGACCGCGGTGACTGTTTGGGTTTTTTCCATTGGTTTGACAGGTGTCTGTTCCACTGATTCCACCACGGCACTGTCTTCGGCCGGATTCTGAGAACGCAGAAACACCAGGAAGGTGCTGAAAATGCCGATCACAAGAGCGGCACGGACCCATCGCCAGACCGGGGCTCCTGCCGGGCGGGTACCTCTCTTGCTACTTGTACGGTACTTGTAATCCTGGGTCATTGTTACATGGCATCAGGTGCTGAAATTCCCATTAATCCAAGTCCATTTGCAACAACCTGCCGCACCGCGTCGATCAGGTTCAGGCGGGCGTTACGCAACCCTGGGTTGTCTACGAGGAATTGGTGCGCATTGTAGTAGGTATGGAAATCGTTTGCGATATCCCGAAGGTACTGGATCACCTGGTGAGGTTCGTATCTCAGTGCCGCGTTTTCGATGACTTCCGGGTAGCGCGATAGGGCAGTGAGCAGGGCTTTCTCGTGGCTCTCGGTCAGCAGTTCCAGATGGGCCAAGCCCTCATCGGGCAGATGTTCCAGCTGTTTTTCCCGCAGTTGTCTGAAGACACTGCAGACCCGCGCATGGGCATACTGTACGTAATATACCGGGTTTTCATTGGACTGGGACCGGGCAAGGTCGAGATCAAAATCCATGTGCTGTTCACAGCGACGCATCAGGTAGAAGAAGCGGGCTGCGTCCTTTCCGACTTCGTCCCGCAGTTGCCTCAGAGTCACGAATTCTCCCGAGCGTGTCGACATTGGGATCTTTTCCTGTCCACGGTAAAGCACTGCGAACTGTACCAGCAGAACCTCGAGCATCGAGGCGTCTGCCCCGAGAACATTGATTGCGGCTTTTACCCTCGGAACGTAGCCGTGGTGGTCGGCACCCCAGATGTTGATCAGGGTATCAAAACCTCGATCAATCTTGTTCATGTGATAGGCGATGTCCGAGGCCAGGTAGGTCGTTTGTCCGTTGTCCCGGGTTACGACCCGGTCCTTTTCGTCGCCGAGCCGGCTGCAGGCAAACCAGGTTGCGCCGTCCTTGTCATAAAGGAAACCTGCTGACTCGAGTCTGGCGAGAGCTTTCCCGACTGCGCCGCTTCCGGTCAGATGGCGTTCGGAAAACCAGCCTTCGTAGCAGACCCCGAATTCCTCGAGGTCGTTTCGAATGTCATCCAGGATTTCGTCGAGTCCCTGGCGCAGAAAAACCTCGTAATCATCGGTTCCCAAGAGTGTGCGGCAGCGATCAATCAGGGCATCGATGTGTAGCTCCTTGTCGCCGCCCTCCGGTTCGTCCGCTGGCAGGTCTTTCATCACTTCGGCAGCCGGTTTCCGGTATCGATCAGCCGATTTCCGAAAGATCTTTTCCGCGATGTCGCGAACGTAGGCTCCTTGATAGGCATTGCTTGGAAACTTAATTTGCTCGTTGCACTGTTGCAGGTACCGCAGCCAGATGGTTGTCGCCAGAATATCCATCTGGCGGCCGGCGTCATTGACATAGTATTCCCGAGACACTTGGAAGCCGGTCGCATCAAGCAGACTTGCGACCGCCGAACCATAGGCCGCGCCACGGCCGTGACCGACATGCAGGGGGCCGGTGGGGTTTGCCGAGACGTATTCGATCAGGACCTTTTTTCCGTCGCCGATGCTGCTTGTCCCGAACTCCGATTTTTCCATCCGGACACGCTCAATGACCGAAAATTGTGCTTGTGGGTTGAGGTGGAAGTTGATGAACCCGGGACCTGCGATGTCGACCTTGGCAACGACCCGAGAGTCCGGTAATGCGCCGACGATCAGTTGGGCCAAGTCGCGCGGCTTTTGCCCGGCCTTTTTCGACAGGGTCATGGCCAGGTTCGAGAAAAAGTCGCCGTGTTGCGGATCCCGTGTACGTTCGATCTGAATGTTGGCGACTATCTCCGGCTCCAGAACGCCTTGGTCCTTGAGCGAATCGACCGCGTCGAGCAAAAGTTCTTCCAGACTTTGTTTCATGATGTACATGTTCAGGCTGAGCCGCCAAGAAATTAGACAGCTTGCCATTATCGACAATTCAAGGCGGGTTGTTCAAATTTTTGTGGGGCAGTTTGCTTTCCTGTTCGGTTCTAGAAAAGATCTACAGGGTCGATATCGATGGACCACTTCACCCGGCGCTGGCCGGGCATTTTTTCAATCGTGGACAGCAGTTGGTCGACTTGGCGATGCAGGGTGCTACGCTGGCTAGCCTGCAGAAGAAGCTGGTATCGGTAATGACCGGCTCGTCTTGCCATCGGGGCAGGTACCGGCCCCAGGACCTCAACGTTCCGTCCCGTAGCGACTTCGACAGATTGCCGCAGGTGCCTTAGAAAGGTCAATGGGTGCTCAGGGTTGGTACTTTCGGCGCGAAACAATGCTTGGAACGTGAATGGCGGAAGGCCGATCAGTTTTCGTTCCGCCAGCGCGTCACTGGCAAAATGCGGATATCCCCCGTTGATTAGCGAAACCAGCAGCGGGTGATCGGGATGCCGGGTTTGGATGATTACCGTGCCGCGGTTTTTTGTACGGCCAGCTCGTCCCGCTACCTGGATGAGCAGTTGCGCGAGCTTTTCCGTGGTTCTGAAGTCGGTGCTGAAAAGGCCCGAATCGGTGTCTAGGATTCCCGCCAGGGTAACATTCGGAAAGTGATGTCCCTTGGCCAGCATCTGGGTGCCGACTAGGATGTCGGTCTTGCCGGTCCTGACATTTTCCAACGTGCTTTCCAGGCTGCCCTTGCGGCGGGTGCTGTCCCGGTCGAGACGGCTGATGGTTGATTCGGGAAAGATCTTTTCCAGGATTTGTTCGATCCGTTCGGTACCCAGCCCGAGTGGGCGCAGGTCATCGCAACTGCAATTTTCGCAGGTAGCCGGTATCCGTCTCTGATGTCCGCAGTGGTGACACTGTAGAATTTCCCTCCGGGAGTGGATGACAAGACTGGTATCACACCTCTGGCACTGGGCGACCCAGCCACAGCTGTGACAGATCAGGCGAGGCGCGTAACCTCTTCGGTTAATGAACAGCAGAACCTGTTGATTTCCAGCCAGTGTCGTCTTGATTGCCTTGATCAGCCGGGGGGAAAGGCCTTCGGTCAGAGGCTGCCTACGAATATCAAGTACCCGAATGGAGGGAGGACGAGCATCGCCCGCACGCACGGAAAGTGTAAGCTGCCTGTACTGGCCTCTTTCTGCGTTATGCAAGGATTCCAGCGATGGGGTCGCCGATCCGAGTATGACCGGTATGTTCAGTTGCTGGGCCCTTTTGAGCGCAATATCGCGAGCCGAAAATCGGAATCCCTCCTGCTGCTTGAACGAAGTGTCGTGTTCTTCGTCGAGGATGATCAGGCCGGGGGCCTTTAGCGGTGTAAAGACCGCCGACCGGGTGCCCAGCAGAATTGTCGCCTGGCCTTTTGCGCATTGTAACCAGGAGTTTGTTCTCCTTTGTTCGCTCAGGCCGGAATGAAACAGGGCAATTGGGCAGTTGAACCGGGCCTTGAAACGGGCTTCGACCTGTGGGGTAAGAGAGATCTCAGGCAGGAGAACCATCGCCTGTCTGCCCGATTCAAGTACCGACTGAATGATTCGGAAATAGACCTCGGTTTTGCCACTGCCGGTGACTCCTTCGAGCAGGAAGATGCGAAAC
The DNA here is from genome assembly GCA_002311315.1 of Methylococcaceae bacterium UBA1147. GTDB lineage: Bacteria > Pseudomonadota > Gammaproteobacteria > Methylococcales > UBA1147 > UBA1147. Next base: position 5,234 of record DBZZ01000041.1, read on the forward strand.
ACATCCAGTTCGGCTCTGATAGCCTGTACTGCTTTTTCCTGTTCCGGGTTCAGGTCGAACCGGGGGCCGGTTACCACCAATTTAGAGGGTTGGACCCGGTCGCTGGCTATGGTCTTGATCAGATTTCTTTTAAGCAGGTTGCTCGCGGCACCGCGCCAGTTCCATTCGAGCTGGTTGAGGCGTGTTTTTAAAACTCCCTCGGGGTGAGCAGCCAGCAAGTCCACCAGGGTTTTCTGACGGTGTGCGTTCCCGGCAAGCCTGGAACGCACAGTCTCTTCGGAGGCGGCGAGAGCCAGTTTTGTGTCGATGGTTATTTCAGCCGCCTTGCCTTTTCGAAGGAGAGTGGGCCAGGCTGCAGCGATGACTTCGCCGATCGGGTGATGGTAGTAACGACTTGCCCAAGCCAGCAGTTTCAGATCCTCTTCCGACTGAAGGGGTTTTTTGTCGATGATTGAAATCACCTTTTTTAGCCGACGCGTATCGATTTCTGCGTCTTGTTCAATGCCCAATAGGAAACCGGTTCTGTTTCGTGGACCAAAGGGAACTAGGATTCTCTGGCCTGGGCAGAGATCGTCTGGACCAACCCCCGCCGGGGGCAGATAATCGAAAACCAGCCGCAGCGGAACGGCTACGGCAACTTTGAGAATCACGGGCATTGAAGATTGGATTTTGGCTGTAGATCGAGCAAACTCATTGCGACTTTGGGGTTTTGCGTTGATCTGGATGGGTTGTACACAGGGAGTGTAGGCAATGTTGTGGGAAACCTCTGGTGAACCGTTCGAAGTGATCGTAATCCCTGGATGTACAAAGGTGAATTGCTTTATAAAAACAATATTGAACAATGGGTTGTAATTTGTTTATGATCAGCTTTCAATGATCAGAAGTTGTTGGCCATTATCATATTGAAGTCTTTCGAAGTGTGAACAAAACAGGGTATTTGCCGACGGTAGAAGGCATGTTGGAATTTCTGTATGGATGGTTTCATTCGATACTGAATTGAACATCATGCGCTTTAAACGTTCGATATAGGGAGACAGAAATGCCGGTTTGGAATCAGCAGGTTTTGAGGACGGACGCTTCGGGGATGCCTCTTGAATGGATTGGTTACCAGGAAGCGGCCAAGCTGTATTACCTGGACCAGGTTGTTTATTCACTGGGAACGTTATTGTATACGATGCACGGTGGCATAAATGCGATAACCGGTAAACGCAGTTTCATAGATGTTAATTCGATCCTTGCGACTGAAAGCCGAAACTTTGCTCTGCAGAAGAGAAGCAAGGAGTACGTTCCTCCGTTGAACAATCCGACCTTGTTCAATCGTGACAACCACCTGTGTCTATACTGCGGCAAACGTTTTTCAATGGGTGCCCTCTCGCGTGATCACGTGACACCGATCAGCCGGGGAGGACAGGATTGCTGGAACAATGTGGTGACGGCCTGCAGGCGTTGCAATAATTACAAGGCAGGACGTTCGCCGGAGTCCGCAGGCATGGAACTGCTGGCGATTCCTTTCGTTCCAACGCATGCCGAATATGTCTATCTACAGGGACGCAGGGTACTGAGTGACCAGATGGACTTCCTGAGGACGCATTTCCCGCGCAAGAGTCCTTTGCGTCACCGAAGCTGAGCGGGAGTGAGCCAACGGCAACCCGGATCCCTATCCGGTTGCGGGCAATGTCATCAGGGGTGGTATTTCCCCGGGGAAAGGCCGCCTAAGGCTTTCGAAACTTCAGCGTCATGCGGTCGCTTTCTCCGATGCCCTTGTATTTTTCAATGCCTAGGGTCTTCAGCTTGAGGGTCGGTGGAAGTGTCCAGACGCCAGCCGGATGGTCCTTTGTGTCCCGTGGGTTGGCGTTGATTTCCGAACTTTCAATCCATTCGAAACCGGCCCTCCGCGCCAGCTTCTTCACGTGTTTTTCCGTAACGTAACCTGATCTGGCTTGCGGATCCTGGGCCAGTTCGGCGATCCCTCGGTGTTCGACGATCCCGAGGATACCCCTCGGTTTGAGTGCGTCGAACATGGCTTTGAATACTCTGTCGGCTTGTCCGGCTTCCATCCAGTTATGCACATTACGGAAGGTCAGAACCATGTCGACTGTACCTTTTGGTGCGATTTCAAGCTGCGCCGGTGGCTGCAGCGTGGTCAGGGTCACCTTTTCGTAAATGGTGAGGTTCCCGGCCAGTTTCTTCCTGAACTGTTTCAGACTGGATGTGAAAAAGGCGACCTGAGAGTCAGGGGAAAAATGAGCTGCGTAAAGTTTGCCATTTTTACCGAGCAGGGGTGCAAGGATTTCCGTATACCAGCCTTTGCCTCCTGGCCAGATTTCGACCACAGTCATCGAATCCCTAATGCCAAAGAATTCGAGGGTTTTCCTCGGGTGGCGATAGGCATCGCGTTGCCGGTTGTTGGCGGCACGATGGGCTCCGGCGATCGACTTGGCCAGTTGGCCAGTTGCATCGGACGGTTCTTTTTCAGCCGATGCCGGGCTCGGTGCACACAATAACAGTCCAAGGGAAAACGGCAGCAGGATTTTCTTGAGCGCAGAGCTCATGACAGCTTGACCTCGGCCTGGTCGGTTATCGGTGTATTCTGGTACTGCAAGCCGCCGAGAAGCCCCAGCAACAGGAAGCCGATCAGGGTCCATCCCGGCATGTTCAGGCCCAGGGATGTCCATTGAACCTCTGCGCATTCACCGGTCCCGTTCAAAAGCAGCTCGACGGCCCTGCTGAGCGGAAAGTGTTCGAAGATATAAGCGAGCCCGGGTCCGCATTCGGGCACTTCCTCGGGCGGAAGGCTTTGCAGCCAGACGTGTCGGCCGGCGATTGCTGTACCGAACAGAGAAAAAAACAGGGTGGTCAGCGAGTAGATCCGGATTCCGGTAGCGGCCGGGTTCTGTACCGCGGCTACCAGCATGATCAGGCCCACGACGAGCACCATCATCCGCTGTGAGATGCAAAGCGGGCATGGTTCCAGCCCTTCAACAAATTGGAAGTAGGCGGCGATGACCAACATGGCCGTGCAGGCGAGAAAGCCAAGAAAGAAACAGGTTCTGGCTGTCGGGTTCATGAAACGTTTTCCTTGAGGTTCAGGGGTTTTGGTCACGTTTGTTGCCGGCCCAGAAAACCCAATGGGCCTCTCGCTAATGGCTAGACCGAGATCTGGACGGCATGGATATCCATTATCGATGAAAGCTAACAGATATGACGGGAAAGATCAGCAGGAGTCTTTTGCCCGGTCACCATGATCTCAGCTTTTGAAACGCACGACCGTACTGCTGGGACTCAGGTTTATTTCGTCCAGGATGGTTGCGCTCCGCATCTCGAAGACGGTCGATACCAGTTTTGCGATGTCCTCCGGTTCGATTGCGTGCGAAGCAGATTCGCCATGGGTGAATGACAGTCCATGAAAGAAAGAGGTTTTCACCATGCCAGGGTTGATCAGGGTGATTCTAAGGCCGCTTTTCCCGCACTCGTCGCGCAAGGCCTGGGTAAAGCCTCGCAGCGCGAATTTGCTGGCACAATAGATCGTGCCTTTCCGACTTCCGCTCAGCGCCGCTTCCGATCCGATGAAAACCATATCGCCTTTTTTGTTTCGCTTGAACATCGGGACCAAGGCCCGGGCGATATAGGCCTGACTGGTAAAGTTGAGGTCCATGACTGAGCGCAGTTGGCCATACGAGAATTCCTCTAGACACCCGAAAAGTCCTTGCCCGGCGCAAAATACCGCGGAATCAATTATCGGAAAACGCTGCAAAAGCAGGCTCAGCCGATCGGGAAGCGCAGCCAGGTCGGAGAGATCGGCCTGGAAGCCTGTAAATCGATCATGTTCGAAGGTGGAATCGTCAACGGTTCGGGAAAGCCCAATGACCTGATAGCCTTGATCCAGAAGTCTCGAGGCAACTGCCCGGCCAATGCCGGAACTTGCGCCGGTAATCAGTGCGGTGCGGGTCATGAATTGCAATGAAAGACCTTGTGTTGAGGTACGTGGTTCATCAGGGCTTCAGTGCAGAAGAGGCTCATTTCCGCCTCCAGAACGGGTTTATAGGAGACCAGGTTCCCTTTGAGTTCAAGCGGTCCGGCGAACATTTTCTCCCTCGGATAGAGGCGTTTGATCTTGCGAAAAAAAGAACCGGGTAAACGGAAGCCACCGAGGCTGACGGAATGGATTGCCTTCTCGTTCACTACCGAGAAAATACGGTCAAACAGTTCCTGGTAATTCGACCGGTAGTTGTCTTCGTAGATCATCGGATCAAAGCGGAGTCCAATTGGCCAGCCATGCGCTGAAAGCCTGGACAGCGCGTTGATCCTGCGTTCGATCGATGGGACCTTGTGTTCCAGAGCCCTGGAAACTGGCTCGGGTGTAAAGCTGAAGGCTACTACGCAATTGGCGATTGGCTCCCGGTTCAGCAGCGAACGGACCTGGGTACTCTTGGTGCGGATTTCCAGTAAGGCATGGGGTATTTCACTGAATAGATCCAGAAAGGGTCCGGAGAAACCGGTGACGGGGTCCATTGCGAGGCTGTCGCAATCGTAGCCTGAGAAAAAGTGAGGTTGGATGCAGGACTTCCGTGCGGCGATTTCCCGGATTTCTTTGTGGAAGTCTTCGTAGTTCACGAACAGCACGTAATGAGCCGATTGATACATGCCCTGCAGGAAGCAATACCTGCAGTCGTAAAGACAGTTGAGCATGTGGGAAAAATAGTAATTGTTCTGGCTCCCGATCCCGTATCCTGGGGGAGCAGGAAGGACCAGGTTCTTGAATTTTTCTGCCAGGATCAGCGAGGGCTTGCGCTTTTGGAGACGAAAGTTCTGTGCCTTGGGGTTGAAGATTTCCGTGTAGCGGTCACAGCCGATCTTCCTCGCATCTGGGAACCGCTCACAGATTTCCCGCGTGCGTGCATGGTCCAGCACATTTCTTTCGATATAGATCGTTTCAATCATCGAACTAGAAAAGGTATTCGCAATCGGTGGGAAGGCAGGAGGTTGCTGGTCGTTTCTGAATTTACGGGATCGTTGTATGGATATCCTGATTCATCGGTCAAGCTTTATCCTGACCAGGCCGATGTCCTTCGAACCGGCCCTGAAGCAATCTTGCTGCCGCTTTTGGTTCCCGCACCAACGGCGATACTGGGAATCTAGAAACC
>DBZZ01000041.1:10513-31064 GCA_002311315.1 Methylococcaceae bacterium UBA1147
CAGGCGATGACAAGGGTAAACAGAGTGCAGAGGAACAAGACAGGGTTTATAGGTGGCGGGAACATGGCATCTGCACTGATTGGTGGTTTGCTTGATGGAGGGTATCCGAAGGAATCGATCTGGGTCTCGGACATTGATCCGTCCCAGCTTGGAAGCCTTGGCAGCCAGTATGGCGTTCGGGTTACCGACAGCAACGTTGAACTGGTCGAGAACGTCGATGTCGTGGTTTTGGCGGTCAAACCACAGGTTGCCAGGGCGGTGGTTGAGGGAATTGGTGCTAGGGGCTTGCAACCTGGCGTGATCATGATTTCGGTGGTTGCCGGAATTCGCGGATCGGATATTGAAAAATGGTTGGGCCAGCCGATTTCCCTGGTTCGGGCGATGCCGAATACGCCGGCGTTGCTGGGTGCCGGGGCGACGGGGCTCTATGCAAACGCTTGCGTTCAGGCGGACCAGCGCGACTTGGTTGAAAGCATCATGGGGTCGGTCGGTCTGGTGGTCTGGCTCGAATCTGAATTGCAGATGGACGGGGTGACAGCTTTGTCAGGAAGTGGCCCAGCATACTTTTTCCTCTTGATGGAGGCGATGGAAGACAGTATTCACGAATTGGGCCTGGACCGGGAAACGGCCCGTGCACTGATCGAACAAACAGCTTTTGGGGCGGCCAGGATGGCTTTGGAGGGAAAGGAATCAGCGGCGGAACTGAGAAGAAAGGTTACCTCTCCCGGGGGCACCACTCAGAAGGCGATCGAGTTGTTCGAGCAGGGCGGTTTCCATACACTGGTTGCTGAGGCCCTGTTGGCTGCACGTGACCGTTCGATTGAAATGTCCCGAGAATTAGGAGGCGAATAATGGGGGCTTCGTATTACGCAAACCCGGTCATTTTCTTGATCGAAACCTTTGTTAGCCTATACATCCTTGCAGTGATGCTGCGTTTTTTGCTGCAGTGGGTCAATGCCGATTTTCACAATCCCTTTTCACAGTTCCTGGTCAAGATTACGCACCCGCCGTTGAAGGTAATGCGGCGGGCGATTCCTGCGGTCGGACGTGTCGATTCCGCTTCGTTGGTGTTGATGCTCGGTTTACAGATGCTTTCCGGGTACTTAATCTTCGCGCTTCAGGGTTCTGCGATGCCGGTCGAAGCGGTGTTCGTCTGGGCGCTCATGGAATTGATCAGCTTGCTGATCAATATCTTTGTGTTTGCCATCCTGATCCAGGTTGTGATTAGCTGGATTAATCCGGGAGCCTACAATTCCGCCACTTCACTGATCTATTACTTGACCGAACCGCTGCTGGGGACGGTCAGGCGTGCTCTTCCGCCGATCGCGGGTATTGATCTGTCTCCGCTGGTGGTGCTGGTGGGGTTTCAGGTGCTCAAGATGTTAACGTTCCCGCCCATGATGCAGTTGATATCACTACTGGGCTGATTCGGGTCAGCGCTGGGCCGACTAGATCTTGGCGTAGAGTATGTCTCGGACCGGGTGACCGAGCAGCAGACCGCGTTTCTCGAACCGGGTCATGGACCGGTCTTCCAATCTTAGTTGATGGTATATTTTGCCATCAATGCGTTCAAAATTCTTGCACCCCTCCAGGGTGTCGGTGATGTGGCAGGCGTATTCATCCCAGTCGGTGGCGATATGAAAACAGCCGCCCTGCCTGAGTTTCACCGATACCAGTTCGGCAAAATCCGGGGAAACGATCCGGCGTTTGTGGTGACGTTTTTTGGGCCATGGATCGGGGAAAAACAGGTTGACGCGGTCAAGAGCAGCATCCTGGATCAGATCACGTACTACTTCCACGGCGTCTTGACAGAAGATCCGGACGTTTCCGATTCCGCCTTTGTCCAGTAGGTTCATCAGGTGACCGACCCCGGGTTCATGCACTTCGACTCCGACATAGTTCCGCTGTGGGTTCTTTTGTGCGGCGGCGGCGAGGTTGCTTCCATTCCCGAAGCCGATTTCAAGTGTAACCGAGGCCAGATTCCCGAATAACTTTTCGCCGTTGAATGGCTCGTGGGGTTCAACACCGTAGACTGGCCAAAGATCTTTAAGGGCCTTTTCCTGAGATGGCGTGATTCTTCCGCGGCGACGGACAAAGCTGAGAACGCGTCGCCGATCAATTTTTTTTTCTGCGCACATGAACTGAATGGCGGCAACAGCCGGTCTGCCAGTGACCTGTCTGGTTGGGCTGTGGCTATTTATTTGTCTATAGGAAGAGACCGTCTATCGGGGACGATGCTGAGGCATATCGCTTTTTCGGCATCCGGCCCGCGAGGAACGCTTCGCGCCCAGCTTCGATGGCCTTTTTCATGGCCGAGCCCATGAGCACCGGGTCGCTGGCCGCTGCGATCGCGGTGTTCATCAGCACGCCGTCACATCCTAGTTCCATCGCAATGGTTGCGTCCGATGCCGTTCCGACCCCGGCGTCCACGATGATCGGAACCTTTGCGTTCTCTATAATGGTGAGTATGTTGTAGGGGTTCCGTATGCCCAGCCCGGAACCGATCGGTGCGGCCAGCGGCATGACTGCGACAGAACCTGCGTCTTCCAGCTCCTTTGCGACAATCGGGTCGTCACTGGTATAGACCATGACATCGAACCCGTCATCAACAAGACGCCGTGTCGCCTCAATCGTTTGCACGACATTGGGGTAAAGGGTTTTCTCGTCGCCCATCACCTCGAGCTTGATCAGCGAGTGGCCGTCCAGTAGTTCTCGGGCCAAGTGGCAGGTTCGCAGAGCATCATCCAGCGTATAGCAGCCGGCAGTGTTGGGCAGGATGATGTAGTCATCCGGCGAGATGACATCGAGAAGATTTTCCTGGTCGGGGTCCTGGCCGATATTGGTTCTGCGAATGGCCACCGTGACTATCTCTGCCCCACTGGCTTCGATAGCCTGTCGGGTTTCCTCGAGGTTCCGATATTTTCCGGTTCCGACAATCAGCCTCGATTCGAATTTGTAATTCCCGATCCGCATGCAATCCGACTCGCCTCCGCCGATGGCCTGTACAATCTCGACCCGGTCACCAGTCCTCAGTTCGCGGGTCTGAAAGTAAGGGCGCGGCAGGATTTCCCTGTTCAGTTCGACAGCGATCCGGGTTTTGTTGAATCCGAGCTTCGCAACAAGATCAGCAACCGAACAGTTCGGGTCCAGGTTGAACGGGCTGCCGTTGACAATGATTTCCATCGTGGTGTATCCGGCCGGCTCCGTCATTGCTGTGTATTTGCACGACGCTGGCGGATCGCCTCGGCCACAGATTCGAGCAGCTGTTCGGTATCATCCCAGCCGATGCAGGCGTCGGTGATGCTTTGTCCGTAGGTCAGTTGCTGACCGGGCATAACTTTCTGGTTCCCGGCGACCAGATGGCTTTCGATCATGACACCAAGAATCTTCCTGCTTCCTTTCGCCAGTTGCCGGGCGATCTCTCGCCCAACCTCGATCTGCAGTTCATATTGCTTGTTGCTGTTGGCGTGGCTGAAATCCACCATGAGCGACTCCGGGAGCCCAGCCTGCCTCAGGATTTCGCAAGCGCATTCGACACTGGCCTGGTCATAGTTGGGGCTTTGGCCGCCCCGCAGAATCAGGTGACAGTCATCGTTGCCCGTTGTTGAAAAGATCGCGGAATGGCCGGACTTGGTCATCGACAGGAAATGATGGGGATGACAGGCTGAACCAATGGCGTCGACAGCAACCTTGATGGATCCATCGGTGGCGTTCTTGAATCCCACGGGGCAGGACAGCCCGGATGCCAGTTCACGGTGGACCTGGCTTTCGGTCGTCCTGGCACCAATGGCGCCCCAGGCAATCAGGTCAGAGATATATTGGGGCGTAATCAGGTCCAGATATTCAGTGGCTGCAGGCAAGCCGAGTTCATTGATTTCCAGTAGCAGTTTCCTGGCGAGGTGCAGCCCGTGGTTGATGTTGAAACTTCCATCCAGCCCGGGGTCGTTGATCAGACCTTTCCAGCCAACGGTCGTTCTTGGCTTTTCAAAGTAGACGCGCATCACCATCAGTAGGTCGGGTTCCAGCCTCTTCTTAACCTCAAGAAGCCGGTGTGCATAGTCTATTGCTGCTTCCGGGTCATGGATCGAGCAAGGTCCTACGATCACCAGAAGCCGGTCGTCGTCGTTGTTGAGGATCTGGTGGATGCCTGAACGGGCCTGCCTTGTCGTGCGTGCCGCGGCTTCGCTAATTGCCAGGTCGGTGTGGATGATTTCCGGGGATAAGACCCCTCTGATTTCTGAAATACGCAGATCTTCAGTGCTGGAAAAGTTTTTCATTGCTGCAGTTTTCATAATTTAAGGGTGTCGCCCAAGGGGTTCCTGACCGCTGTTTTTATTCAGTTTACACTTAGAAAAACGTTTTATTATAGCTTGCTCATGAGTTCTGTGGCTATAGAGCTAAAGGCTATCAAGCTAGCCTACTGCGGCTTGACAGCATGGTTCGGTGGGCGAATAACGGCCGGTTGGGTGATTTAACCGGTTGACAGGACATACTTTGACCGGTGTGATTGCATGTCAAAAAAGGATGTTAAGATCCCAAAATTTTCGCATTAATCAGGTTTTGTCAGAATGCCGAGTGTCTGGTTTATGCGCTATTGAAGTTTATGAATGTTTAATCGGACGGCAATTATGAAGCTTTGTTGGACAATTCGTGCTAAGCCCCTGATCGGGATCGTGGTTTTCTGGCTTGGCTATTCAGCCGCGGTATGGTGTGCCGGGCCGTTGGAAGAGGTGATCGGGGCCAGTGTCAGACAGAATCGGGATGGGGCATCTTCGCAGCAAACGATTGACCGGCTGGATGATGAGACGCGCCGTATGTTGCAGGAATTTCGCCAGAATTCCCGGCAAGCGGAGGCTCTGAAAAAGTACAACGACTACCTTGTGCGGATGATTGAATCGCAGCAAAAGGAAAAAAAGTCCATTGAGAAGCAGTTGAATGAGATCGAGGTTACCCAGCGAGAAATGGTTCCCCTGATGTTGAGCATGCTGGAAAGCCTGGAACAGTTCGTGGCCTACGACCTGCCTTTTCTTCCAGAGGAGCGCAGTGAACGGATCAGTGACCTCCAGGCCGCGATGGTTCGTGCGGACGTGACCAGCGCAGAGAAGTTTCGCCGGGTACTCGAAGCTTACCAGGTGGAAGGGGATTATGGACGGACCATCGAAGCTTACCGGGCCAACCTGAGCATTGACGGGGTCGAGCGGCCAGTTGATTTTCTACGTCTGGGGAGGATTGCTCTGTTCTACCAGACCCTTGACGGAAGCCAGAGCGGTATGTTCAACCAGGAATCCAGCAGCTGGGAAGAATTGCCGGGAGAATACGACCTTCCCGTGCGGGATGGATTGCGTGTCGCCCGCAAGGAGGCAGCTCCAAATCTTCTTGCTTTGCCAGTTCCGGCACCGGAGGAAGTTCAATGATCCGTTTTTTCATAGTCGGGCTGCTTTGGACCTTAGGAGATCCTGTTCTGGCTGAACAGTTTGATCTTGACAAACTACTGATGGACGTCAGGGAATCGCACGGGGCTGAGAGCAAGCTGAACAATCAGCGCGAAAAGCGTTTTCTTTCGATCAAGGGATCCCAGGCTCGTCTGCTTGCCGAGTCGAAAGCTGAACTCAAGCGCCAGAAAGCGCGTGAAGCGCAGTTGAAAGCTGACTTTGAAAGGAATGCAGTAGAACTGGGGAAACTGGAGTTGGTGTTGAAGGAAAAGGCCGGCGAACTGGGTGAGCTTTTCGGTGTCGTGCGGCAGGTTGCCGCAGATGCCCGCTCGGACATGGAGTCTTCGCTGATTTCGGCGCAGTTTCCGGACCGCATTGGCAAATTGCAAGCAATTTTGGAATCTTCCGAATTGCCAACCGTCGCCCAACTGGAAAACCTCTGGTACTTGCTGCAGCAGGAAATGACCGAACAGGGGAAGGTTGTACGATTCAGAGGGCAGGTGCTTTCCGCTTCCGGTGAACCGAGGAAAACCGATCTGGTCCGAGTCGGACCGTTCAACCTCTTTGCTGATGGCTTGTATATCCGCTATTTGTCCGAGACCGGTACGATGCTCGAGTTTGCACGCCAGCCCGAAGGTGGTTACCTGGATATGGCCGAAGAGTTGGAAGAAGATGATTCGGCACTGGTTCAGGTCGGTATCGATCCAACCAGAGGCGTGATCCTGGGTATGCTGGTTAAGGCTCCCGATGTATGGGAGCGAATCAGCCAGGGCGGCGCCGTTGGCTACATTATCCTGCTTCTGGGGGGCGTCGGTCTTATCATCGTCTTCTCACGCATGGTCGACCTTCTAAGAGTATCGAAAGGCGTCGAACGACAGCTTGCCGATCTTGCCCGGATAACCGATGACAACCCGTTGGGGAGAATATTGGGTGTTGCAAAAGACTCCGATGTGGATGACATGGAATCATTTGAATTGCTGATCGACGAAGCGGTTGCCAAGGAAATTCCTGTTCTTGAAAAAGGTCAGTCACTGATTAAACTGCTGGCTTCAGTTGCTCCTTTGCTGGGTCTTCTGGGGACAGTGGTTGGGATGATCGAGACTTTCCAGTCGATCAGTCTTTTCGGTACCGGTGATCCGAAACTGATGGCTGGAGGAATTTCCCAGGCACTGGTCACGACCATGCTGGGGTTGCTGGTTGCTATCCCGTTGTTGTTTCTGCACAGCCTGATGCTGGCTCGCAGCAATGCGATTAGCCAGATTCTTGACGAACAGAGTGCGGGGCTGCTGTGTGAGTCCATGGAAAGCCGGAGGACCTGATGGACGGCCTGTTACCTTTTATCGATGATCTCATGGCCGCAGGGGGAATGGTGCTCTGGTGGATCATGTTCCTGTCGGTCTTGGTCTGGTTTCTGATCATTGAGCGGATCCTGTTCATCCGAACGGTTTATCCGGTGAATCGGGAAATATGGTTGAAGCGCTGGGGTGGTAGACAGAACAAGCAAAGCCGCGCTTCGCATGCGGTAAGGACCTGTTACATATCCCAGGCCAGGACCCAGCTTTCAAGGAACCTGACGGTCATCAAAGTGTTGATTGCCTTGTGTCCGCTGCTCGGACTCCTGGGTACCGTAACGGGAATGATCGAAACCTTCGATGTATTGGCGGTGATCGGGACAGGAAATGCACGTGCCATGGCGAATGGCGTATCTCACAGTACAGTCCCGACAATGGCCGGGATGGTTGTTGCCATATCCTGTCTGTATTTCAGCAAGTGGATCGAAGACCAGGTGAACCGCGAGGTTCGTCACCTCTCTGATATTCTCACTTTTACTGAACGAGGCTGATAATGCGACGTCGCAGACAGCGGTACGACGGGAACCAGGAACCGGAGATCAACCTCACACCGATGCTGGACATCGTATTTATCATGCTGATCTTCTTTATTGTAACGACGTCCTTTGTCAAGGAATCCGGAATTGATGTCAACCGCCCGACAGCCGAAACTGCCGAGCGCAAGGAGCGTGGCAATATCATCGTCTCGATCCGAGCCAACGGCGAAGTCTGGATCGACAAACGGGCAGTTGATATCCGCGCAGTGCGTGCAAATGTTGCCCGGATGCATGCTGAGAACCCGCGTGGCTCGGTAATCATTGCAGCGGATGGTGATACCAAAACCCATTACCTGGTGGAAGTCATGGACCAGATTCGGATGGCAGGGATCACAAATGCGTCGATCGCGACGGAGTATTCATCGCAGTGAGTCGACATTTGTTCTCAGCCTTTGGACTGGGATTAATTGTTACGCTCGGTCTTTTCTGGGTGATGCAGATTATGATCCGCTCACACGGAGGGCTTCCCGAAAAGGGGGGCCTGAACATGGTCGAGTTCGTCCGCCTGAATCGTGATACCGACTTGAGGACGCGTAGCCGGGCCCTGCCGAAAAAACCGCCACCGAAAAAGAAACCGTCACCGCCGAAGATGAGCACGGCGCAAACCGCGCCAAGGCAAAAGATGCGGATTGACATGCCGAACCTGGATGTACTGGTTAATGCACGAATAGCTGGGTCCCTGGTTGATGGTCTTCAGATCGGTGGATTTTCCGGGGCGCTCAGTACCGGTCTCGTTCCGGCATTCCGGGTTCCACCACAATATCCATTGCGAGCGGCAAACCGCGGAATCGAGGGCTGGGTCCGGGTTGAGTTTATGATCAATCAACAGGGCCGTGTGGTAGATCCGGTAGTGGTGGACTCGTATCCCAGCAGCATTTTCAACCGTGCGGCGATCAGGGCTATTTCCAGGTGGAAGTTCGAACCCAAGGTAGTCGCTGGGATGGTGGTTGAGCAACGTGCTGTCCAGGTGATGGAATTCAAACTGAGAAAATATCAATGACGTTCGGGAACAGGGTCAATCGATTGGCCATCAAGGGTTGGGTGCTTGTCCTGGTTCTGTCGTTGGCCGGGCCGGATGTCTGGTCAGCGACGGTTTCCCGATCGACTTATCGTCTTCTAGAAAGGGTTGAAAACCTGATCGAAAAGTCGGCTTACAAGGAAGCCCTGGGCAAGCTCAACGCGATGCTGCCCAAACTGGATTCAGACAGCCTGGAGAAGGCGGTTATCCTGCGTACCATAGCGTTTGTTCATATCGAGCAAGGGGGCTACGCCAATGCTGAAAAGGCGTTGGAACAGTGCCTTGCGATCGATGTGCTGCCGGACGAACAGGCAGCGTTTTCCCGCCTCACTTTGGGCGAGATCTACGCCTCTACTGGAAAGCCCGAGAAGGCGGTTACCCTGCTTGAAGAAGGGTTGTCCAGGATTAGATCCCCAATCGGTCAGCATTATCTGGTGCTTGCCAGCGTCTACTACCAGCTCAAGCAGTACGAACAGGCGAAGTTTTACATGAAGAAGGCGGTAGCTGGTAAGGGAAAGCCGGATGAAACCGGGTACCGGATGCTGTTGGCAATTCATTACCAACTCGGTGATTACAAGAAGGCTGTTCAGATAGCGACGGACTTGATTGAGCGATTTCCGCCAAACAGGGATTACTGGTTGCAGTTGATAGGGCTGTACCAGGAATTGGATCAGTACGAAAAGGCACTGGCTGCGAATGAAGTAGCCTACAGCCAAGGCTTTATCATTGAAGAGAGACATATCCTCAACCTGGCGAACTTGATGTCGTACCAGGAAACACCGTACAAGGCTGCAGAATTAATGATGCGCGAAATCGTTGCCGACAGGGTGAAGGGCACGTCGAAGAACTGGGAGAGGATTGCTAATATCTGGGTCCTGTCACGCGAATACGATAGAGCGGCCTCGGCACTGAAGAAGGCGTCTGTAGTGGATCCCACGGGAGAAATTGCCTTTAAGCTCGGCCGCATCTATGTCGAACAGGAAAAGTGGAAGGAAGCCCACGCCCAGTTGCTCACGGCACTGCAGAAGGGTGGGTTGAAGAAGCCGGGCGAAGCACACCTACTGTTCGGGATGAGTTGCTACGAACTTCATTTTAATGACGAGGCAAGAAAATCGTTTGTCAATGCGCAGCAATACAGCAATACACGGAAATCCGGAAAGCAGTGGGTTGAATACATTGATTCTGAACGGTAAATCTACCATAGACGCCTGCTGGACGCATGGCTAGGTTGATCATTGACAGGGCTGTAAGCCCGGTTGCCGAGGTACTTCGAAGCTGACGACCAGATTGCTTCCTTGGGGGCGACGATTCTTTACTTTTCGTTGGACAATCTCTAAAATCGATCAGCTTTGAATCATCATTCCTAGAACTTTGCTGAAGGAGGTTAGTAAGTATGTCGTTACTGGGGTCTAAAACCGAAGAAAATTTGAAAGCTGCATTTGCAGGCGAATCTCAGGCAAACCGCCGTTACCTTTATTTTGCGCAGAAAGCAGACGTCGAAGGCTTCAATGACGTTTCAGCTGTATTTCGTTCAACTGCGGAAGGTGAAACCGGTCACGCCCACGGCCACCTCGAGTACTTGGAGGAAGTCGGTGATCCGGCAACGGGTAAACCGATTGGAACCACCGAGCTGAACCTGAAAGCAGCCATCGCAGGTGAAACCCACGAATACACTGACATGTATCCGGGCATGGCAAAAACAGCTCGCGAGGAGAGTCTAGACGAAATTGCGGACTGGTTCGAAACGCTGGCAAAGGCCGAGCGTTCGCATGCCAACCGGTTCCAGAAAGCGCTGGACAGCCTGGATAATTGATTTCCGCTTTTTTTTGGCGGGCCGATGAAACCGGGAGGATGCCCGGTTTCATGTTTTTCTTGGGGGCGGTTTCCCGCCGGTTCGGTTCCACAGTCCGTTATCTGTGTTTGACCAGGGGGGCGGAGTCGTATCATCCTCCTGATCAACCGCGAACCGTTAGTGAACGATGGCAGAACTGACTGAAAACAGGGAAGGAAGCCTTGATGCTCCGAGTCGCGAGCCCTTGGACTGGAAAAATCCGGAATTTTACGACCAGGAAAACCTGAATAGGGAACTGGAACGGGTTTTCGACATCTGTCATGGTTGCCGTCGCTGCGTCAATCTTTGCAACGCCTTCCCGACCCTGTTTGACCTGGTGGACGAATCAGAAACCATGGAGGTGGACGGAGTAGACAAGGTAGACTACGGCAAGGTCGTAGATCAGTGTTACCTGTGTGATCTTTGCTTCATGACCAAATGTCCCTACGTTCCGCCTCATCCCTGGAATGTTGATTTTCCGCATCTGATGCTCCGAGCCAAGGCCGTCAAGCACAGGAACGGAGGCACTACCATCCGCGACCGAGTATTGAGCGAACAGGATGCCGTCGGTTCCATCGCCGGGATGCCGGTCATTAACGAAGCGTTCAATGCGGTGAGTTCCAGTGCCGTAGGCCGCCTCTTCCTGGAAAAAACACTGGGAATCCATCGAGATGCTCATTTCCCCTACTACCACCGGGATACCCTGAGGAAGCGTTTTTCCGGCAAGGAAGGAAAGTCCTTCATGCCGGAGCCAACGTCTGGAACTAGGGGCAAGGTTGCCGTTTTTGTGACTTGTTACGGAAACCGAAACGAGCCAGAGCTGGTCGAGGATATGGTGGCGGTGCTCGAACACAATGGAATCGATGTGACGTTGACCGGAACGGAACGTTGCTGCGGGATGCCAAAGCTCGAGATCGGCGACCTAGAATCCGTAGCCGCAGCAAAGGAAGTGAACATTCCCGAACTGAAACGGTTGATCGACGATGGCTACGACATTGTTGCTCCGATCCCGTCTTGTGTTTTGATGTTCAAACAGGAAATTCCGTTGATGTTTCCCGAAGATGAAGATGTACAGATGGTACGAAAGAATATTTTCGACCCCTTCGAATATCTGGCCTTGCGTCACAAGGAAGGCAGGTTGAAACTCGATTTTGAAAATTCGCTTGGTGAGATTGCCTACCACGCTTCGTGTCATCAGCGGGTTCAGAATATCGGCCCAAAAACCAGGGATATATTGTCGCTGGTTCCGGGCACCTCGATTCAGATGATTGATCGTTGCTCGGGCCATGACGGAACCTACGGGGTTAGAAAGGAGACACACGAGATTTCGAGAAAGATCTGCCGCCCGATCCTCAACAAGATCAAACGATCGGATGTGGGTTATGTGGCCAGTGACTGCCCGCTCGCCGCCCACCATATCGCCGAAGGTCTTGAAGAGGACCGGAAATCCGTCAGTCCATTCCGGCTGTTGCGCCTAGCCTACGGGATTTAAACATGGAAAAACTTAGTCGATCAGATCTTTATTCGCTGGAACAATATGTCGAACTTCGCGAATCCTTTCGTAGCCGGGTTATCAATCACAAGCGCTATAGACGGCTGGCGATCGGCCCTCATGCCAGCCTTTATTTTGAAGACCGCCTGACCATTCAATACCAGATCCAGGAGATGCTTCGTGTTGAACGGATCTTCGAGAAAGCGGGTATCGAACAGGAACTGGAAGCCTACAATCCGCTGATTCCAGACGGGAGGAACCTGAAGGCGACCTTCATGCTCGAGTACGGCGATCCCGAGGAACGTCGGGAACAGCTGGCCTTGCTGAAACGGGTTGAGGACTGCATCTGGATGCGGATTGCAGGACACGATGCCGTGGTGCCGTTTGCCGATGAAGACCTCGAACGGACCAACGACCAGGCCACTTCGGCGGTTCATTTCCTGCGTTTTGAATTTACCCCCGCAATGATCAACGCTCTCAGGAGCGGACGCGATCTTTCGGCCGGTATTGATCACGAGTTCTATTCCTTCTCCGTAGAGGTGTCGGAACCGGTCGGCAATTGCTTGTCAGCCGATTTCGAGTAGTTGTCGGGGCAGCTTTTTCACCCTGCATCGAGCCCTGTTGCCTCTGATTCGTTCGGCTGGGGCGGTTCGAGGGACTTCTGCCTTTCGATTCTGCGACATGATTGACTTAGGGAGGCCGAGTCCGGCGGTAGCTTTGTCCGGAGCAACACACAGTGCATTCTTGACCTTGCATGCCCTGATCCGGTTCACGGGTAGCCCGCCGGAGCTTTTCTGGTCACCCAACCGACACTGCTTTATAATTCAATAACTAACTGAATTTTCATTACCCCGATTGACAGAGGATAAAATTAATGGCGAGAGTGACTGTTGAAGATTGTTTGGCCAAGGTAGTAAACCACTTTGAGCTGGTGTTGTTGGCTACGAAGCGAGCCCGGGAGCTTAGCCAGGGAAAAGATCCGAAAGTGGAATGGGAGAATGACAAGGCTACCGTGGTCGCTCTGCGCGAAATTGCGGGCGATCATATCTTGGCTGACCATTACGAACCAAAGAGCGAGCCGGTTGAATTCGCTGAGAAAGTAACCGAAGAAGAAACCACTGAGATCTCGGTGGCTGGAGAAACCGTGGCGGAGGAACCGCCAGCCGAAGAATGACGGCTGGTATACCCCGATTTTTCGGTAGTTTCAAAAATATTTCAGGCGGCAGGGTGGTGGTTTTTTTATGAGGCTGGTTTAAGTATTTGAGAAGACCGGGGACGAGACCCGTTTCCTTGTAACGTTATGACTGATCTTGCGATCCAAAGTGAAGCATCATTGCCGCAGGAAAAGCTGGCTCGGCAACTGGCGAGCGTCCTGCAAACCTACCTTCGGAAGAATCAGGTCGAGAAGGTTCTCAAAGCATATCATTTCGGAGCCCAGGCTCACTCGGGCCAGGTTCGCCTGAGTGGCGAAGCCTATATCTGTCATCCCCTTTCCGTTGCGCTGATTCTTGCCGAAATGCGTCTGGACGCCAACGCCATAACGGCAGCGATCCTGCACGACGTGATCGAGGATACCGATGTTTCGAAGGGCAGCATTTCGGGGGAATTCGGTGAAGTTGTTGCGGACTTGGTGGACGGGGTCAGCAAACTGACCCAGCTGGACTCCAGGTCCAGGGCCGAGGCTCAAGCCGAAAATGTCCGCAAGATGTTTCTTGCCATGGCCCGCGACTTGCGGGTCATCATCGTGAAACTGGCGGACCGGGTTCACAACATGCGAACCTTGGGTGTAATGCCGTCGGATAAGAAAAGGCGGATTGCACGCGAAACGCTGGAGATCTACGTTCCGCTGGCCAATCGTCTCGGAATGAACAATATCCGGATCGAACTTTCCGAGCTGGCTTTCCAGGCAATGTACCCGCTTCGTCACCGTGTGATTGACAAGGCGGTCAGAAATGCCCGTGGACAGCGTAAGGAAGTGGTTGGAAAGATCGAAGCCACCATCAAGAAACGGCTGGACGACAGTAATTTAAAGTGCGAAGTCTTTGGCCGGGAAAAGAACCTCTACAGCATTTACCAAAAGATGGTCGACAAGAACATCTCGCTGTCGGAGATCTTCGATGTTTACGCGTACCGATTGGTGGTTGAAAAACCGGACGACGGTTACCGCGCACTCGGGGTGATGCATTCCTTGTACAAGCCGGTTCCCGGGCGTTTCAAGGACTACATTGCGCTGCCCAAGGAAAACGGCTACCAGTCGCTTCATACGGTGCTGGTGGGGCCCTACGGCCTGTTTCTGGAAATGCAGATCAGAACTCGTGAAATGCACCGGATGGCCGAGTCGGGTATTGCTGCCCACTGGCTATACAAGGGGGATACCAATAAGAAGTCCTACAGCCACGAACCAACAAACGAGTGGTTGAGGGACCTGCTTGAGATTCAGAAGAGTGCCGGTAATTCGCTGGAATTCATCGACAATCTCAAGGTTAACCTGTTTCCTCAACAGGTTTACGTGTTCACGCCCAAGGGTGCCATCGTGAAGCTTCCCAGGGGAGCAACGGTTGTCGATTTCGCATATGCGGTACATACCGACGTGGGCAATGCAACCGCATCGGCCAGGGTCGATATGGTGCTGGTTCCGTTGCAGACTCGATTAGAGAATGGGCAGACCGTTGATGTAATCACCGGGGAATGGGCACGGCCCAACCCTTTGTGGCTGAACTTTGTTGTTACCGTGAAGGCGCGTGCAGCGATCCGTACCTACCTTCAAAACTTCAAGAAAAAGGAGGCCATTGCCCTCGGACGTCGGCTGCTGGACAAAGAGCTCGATGCACACGGAGTGCGCTTAGAAAGTGTTTCCGAAGAGCGGCTCGAGAATGCCCAGAAAATACTGAAATACGCTTCTTTGGATGATTTTCTGGAGGATATCGGGTTGGGAAACCGGTTGCCTTTCCTGCTGGTCAATCGCTTTTTTCTGGAGAAAAATACCGTAGGGTCGAACCACGATGAAATGGGCAGGTCTTCCGGATCCCCGTTGTTTATCAAGGGAACGGAAGATATGGTTACCACCCGGGCGAAATGCTGTCGGCCGATTCCGGGTGACCCGATCATCGGTTTCTTCAATCCCGGAAAGGGGATCGTGATTCATTTGGATGATTGCAAGAACGTGACCAAGAGGCTTCGGCACGACAAGGGCTGGTTGGATGTGCAATGGGATTACGATGTTGAAGGGGATTTCTCGGTAGAAATCCGCTTGGAAGTGAAGAACAAGCGCGGCACGCTGGCAACGCTTGCCTCGACCATTTCAATGATGGGCTCGAGTATCGAATCGGTCGATATCCGGGATCAAAGCGATGAAATATCACTGGACTTCATCACCTTCACGGTTCGCAATCGTGTCCACTTGGCCAATGTCATGCGCAAATTGCGCAAGTTGCAGATTGTTGTCAAGATATCCAGAGTCAAGCTGTAGTTTCCGGGTTCACGAAGGTAGACGCCTGACCACCCATTATGTATTGACCCCTGCCAGAGCAGGGAACCGAGGTTTAAGCTGAGCAAGTTATGAAAAGAGAAATCATATCGACACCGGAAGCACCCCAGGCGATTGGCACCTATTCGCAGGCAGTCAAGATCAATAATATTGTTTATTTGTCCGGCCAGATCCCGCTTGACCCGGAATCCATGTTGATGGTGGAAGGCGGGATCGAGGAACAGATTCACAGGGTGTTCCAGAACCTCACTGCCGTAGCCCGTACAGCTGGCGGGTCGTTGGATGATTTCGCCAAGCTGAATATCTACCTGACCGATTTGTCCAACTTTCCAGTGGTCAACGAAATCATGGCAGAGTATTTTCAGGAGCCATATCCTGCGCGCGCCGCGGTCGGCGTAGCCGCCCTGCCCAAGGATGCTGGAGTGGAGATGGATGCCATCATGGTCCTGGACCAGGAATACAGCTACTGACTGAATCTTGCAACTGTTGAACGCGACTCCGCACGGTCCCGAGACGGTTGCCGTCAGCCAACTCCGGGGGGTTGGGGCACAGATCTCGAGGCGTCTTGCCAAGCTGGAGGTCTACTCCATCAGTGACTTGCTGTTCCACCTGCCGTTTCGCTACGAAGACCGTACCCGTGCCTGCCCGATCGGAGGTCTTGTTGTGGGCAGCAAGACACTGATCGAAGGCCGCATTGAACTTGCCGAAATCATGATGCGTCCGCGGCGGACCCTGGTCTGCAGAATCGGTGATGGAACAGGGTTGTTGACCCTGCGATTTTTCTATTTCAATTCCGCTCAGAAGGCAAGATTGGGCAGGGGTGCCCGGATTCGCTGTTTTGGGGAAGTCCGTGCCGGATTCAACGGACTAGAAATGATTCACCCCGAATATCAACCAGTGCCGGAAGTCGGGGTTGCCGAGGATTTGCAGGCGCTTACGGCAGTTTACCGGCTGACTGACGGGATTAGCCAGGCCCGCATGCGACGTCTCGTTACCCAGGCCATTGAATGGTGGAAAGGAACAGAGGGTTTATCAGGGCTGCAGGATCTGTTGCCGGCGCCGCTGGTCGAAAGCCTGGGGTTTCCGGAACTGGAGCCTTCGCTGGCGATGCTGCATGAGCCTCCTGCCGAGATGTCGGTAGAACAGCTTTCGGCATGGGACCATCCGGCCCAGCATCGGCTGGTCTGCGAGGAGTTGATCGCCCATTATCTTTCCCTGAGCCAGGCCAGGATGCAGGGCAGGAAGAAGAAGGCCCGGGTTTTCGAAGCAACAGGGGCGACCGTTGACAGATTCCTGGAGGCACTGCCCTTCGATCTTACCGGTGCACAGGTACGGGTGATTCGTGAAGCAGAGGATGATCTTTGCTCCGGCCATCCGATGATGCGCTTGGTGCACGGTGATGTAGGGTCTGGAAAAACCGTGGTTGCGGCCTGCTGTTCGTTGTCGGTTCTTGTCGACGGCTGGCAAGTGGCATTGATGGCGCCGACCGAACTACTGGCCGAACAACACCATTCCAATTTTAGCCAGTGGCTGGAACCTCTGGGAATGACCGTGGGCTTTCTATCCGGCAATCAGCCGGAAAAGGTTCGCAAGGAGACACTGGAACTGATTCGATCAGGATCCATCGGTGTCGTGGTTGGAACGCATGCCCTTTTCCAGCAGGCGGTCAGCTTCAGTAGGCTTGGTCTGGTCATCATCGATGAACAGCATCGCTTTGGGGTGGATCAGAGGCTCGCTTTGCGAGACAAGGGTCAGGTTGACGGGTACGTGCCTCATCAGCTGGTCATGACGGCAACACCGATTCCAAGGACCCTGGCCATGCTCCGGTTTGCCGACCTGGATGTCTCGGTCATCGATGAATTGCCGCCAGGGCGCAAACCGGTAAAGACCTCGGTGATCCCGGCTTCACGTCGTGAAGAGGTCATCGACCGGATCAGTGCCTGGATTGCCGGGGGTCGGCAGGCATACTGGGTCTGTACCTTGATTGAGGAGTCCGATTTCCTTCAGTGTGAGGCGGCCGAAAAAACAGCTACGAATCTGGGGAAAGCGCTTTCTGGTATTCGGGTAGGGCTGGTGCATGGCAGAATGCCTGCAATGGAAAAAGATGCCGTCATGCAGTCATTCAAACAGCACCGGTACGACCTGTTGGTCGCGACTACTGTGATCGAAGTGGGCGTGGACGTTGCCAACGCGGACCTGATGGTGATCGAGAATCCAGAGCGGTTGGGCTTGGCCCAGTTGCACCAACTTCGTGGCCGAGTCGGGCGTGGAGCCGGGAACGGTTTCTGCCTGTTGATGTACCAGAGTCCGCTTTCCAGCCTGGCAAAGGAGAGACTTTCCATGTTGCGGGAAACCACCGACGGTTTTAGAATTGCCGAAAAGGATCTCGAGCTTCGCGGGCCCGGTGATGTAATGGGCACGCGCCAGACCGGTCAGATCCAGTTTCGTCTGGCCGACCTTGGAAGGGACCGGAACTTGCTCGAGCTGGCTGTCGCCGCTGCCCGGCGTATCCAGACCGAATTCCCCGAGTACGTGCAACCTCTGATTCAGCGTTGGGTCGGCGGCGGAGCCAGGTATGCCAATGTTTGAAGCGCCAAAAGTCGGATAATTGATTCGCCAACCTAAATTCGCTTGACTCTTAATTCTCTTTTTGACTTTCCCGAATCTCGTGAACGGACACCTGACTGCATGGGTTTGGAAAATTTATCCTAAGGACCATTCATTTGCATAAACGAAGTGCAATTTTTCTGCGCCAACCTGACTGGTATTCCAACCGGTCAGGCACACGGTCCGGCATTCCTGCGGATGTGGCATCCTGGATTTTTGAAACCTGTTCACTGACCCAGCGTCTTAAAAAAACCTGCGGAGTCAGGTTTCGTGTTGCCGTTGTACACCAGCGCTGGACCCGACCCTGGCCTGACGAAGCTAGGCTCCTACACCTGGGCATGCACCAGTGGGCACTGGTGCGGGAAGTTCAGCTGTTCTGTCATCGGAAGCCGGTGATCGTTGCCAGGACCGTGATCCCGTCGGACACGCTGAAAGGGTCGCAGCGGAAGCTTGCCTCACTGGGGACCCGGCCACTCGGTGAAGTGATCTTTACCTATCCGGGGCTTAGACGACATAGTCTTGATATTGCCAACGTTGCTTGCCACGACTGGAATCCAGGGCTGCGCGAATCGCTGGATATCAATCGGCAAACCTGGGGCCGCAGAACCGTCTATGGGATTGGTCAGCGCAGGCTGCTGGTTTGTGAATTCTTTTTGCCTTCGGTACTCGGGTTGGGGTAATCAATTGTGAACATTGACACAGAACTTCGGCAATACCTTGCTGACAGGCTGATTCAGTACTGGTACCTGATGAGGCTCCACCGGCCGATCGGCATCTTCCTGCTGTTATGGCCGGCGTTGTGGGCGCTGTGGATCGCAGGCGAGGGAAGTCCCCGTCCGCTGGTGGCTGCGGTTTTTGTTGCAGGCGTTGTGATTATGAGAGCCGCCGGCTGCGTGATCAATGATTATGCCGATCGGGATTTTGACCCAATGGTGTCCCGGACCCAGGATCGACCCATTGCTGCGGGCAAGGTTTCACCCAAGGAGGCCCTTGGATTGTTCGCTGTCTTGTGTCTGTTTGCGTTCTGCCTGGTTCTGCAAATGAACGGCATGACCATTCTGCTGTCTTTCGTGGGAGTCTTTCTGGCAGCTTCCTACCCGTTCATGAAACGCTATACGCATTTGCCGCAGCTATACTTGGGGCTGGCTTTCGGTTGGGCGGTTCCGATGGTTTTTGCTGCCCAAACGGAGACTTTTCCGGCCACAGCATGGCTGCTTTACGTTGCTACCATTCTTTGGGCACTGGCTTACGACACGATGTACGCGATGGTCGACCGTGATGACGACCTGCAGATCGGGGTCAAGTCTACGGCGATCCTGTTTGGTGACAACGATCGCTTGTACATTGCGGTGATCCAGGGACTGGTTCTTTTCACGCTATATCTTGTTGGCAGGGATGCGTCGCTGGGTTTGGTTTATGATGTCGGCCTGCTAGTCGCTACGGGGTTCGTGGTTTACCAGCAGGCACTGATCTTCGATCGTTCCAGGGACGGCTGTTTCAAGGCTTTTCTGAACAACAATTGGTTTGGCGCGGTAGTTTTTGCCGGAATCGTGTTGGACTATCTGAGCCGATGAAGGATGGTGATTCTGAGAGTTGACCGATGTAGTTAAACCCGGGACAGGGGCCAGGCAGTTTATCGAGCCACTAGGCCACCCGGACCGGCGGCGATGAACATTCCTGGGCCGCCGATACCGCGGGCTTTCTCTATCCAGAACATCTTTAAATAACCGGAGCATCTGACATGATTTTCCAGGAACTTAACAACAGCATCTGCAAAACTTATCTGCTGGGCTGTGAGGCCACCGGGCGAGCCCTGATCGTTGATCCGGTATCGACCCGTACAGACCGATACCTGGCGATGCTGGCCTACCACGGTCTGAACCTGGATTATGTATTGGACACTCACACGCACGCCGATCACCGTTCAGCCTGCGGTGAATTGAGTGTTCTGACTGGCGCTAAAATTGTGAGGCATTTTACCGGACCGCAGCCGAATGCCGACATCCATGTCCTGGATGGTGATCCTCTTGTTGTCGGAAACATTGAACTCAAAGTGCTCTATACGCCTGGGCATACCCCCGACGGTATTAGCTTGCTGGGGCCGGAACGGGTGCTGACGGGCGACTCCTTGCTCGTGGGCGGCACCGGAAGAACCGATTTTGCGGCCGGTGATGCGGGCCAGCAGTTTGACAGTATCAGCAAGAAACTTTTCACCCTTCCCGACGAGACCCTGGTATTCCCTGGGCATGATTACCGGGGCAATACCCAGTCAACGATCGGCCATGAAAAACGGAATAACCCGCGTTTGGCTGGCAAGACTCGGGACCAGTACATCGCGATCATGGACAACCTCGGATTGCCCCTGCCTGAGCAAATTCAGGAAGTACTGCAGATTAATGCTACTGACGTCGAGGACAGTGAAATCAACTATCCGTCGATTTGCGAACTCAACAAGGTATTCCAGATGAACGCGGAAAGCGTACTGGATGAGACTGGCGCTGACAGTTCCACCCTGGTGATCGATGTCCGCCAGGACCAGGAATTCAATGGGGAACTGGGACATATTGCCGGAGCTGTCCTCATTCCGCTTAATCGCTTGGCGGCGAAGACCACCGAGTTTGAAGACGACAGGGACCGGAAAATCATCACTGTTTGCCGGGCCGGGGTTCGCAGCACTACGGCGGCGGCCATATTAACTGCCCTCAATTTCACGGATGTCCACAATCTAAAGGGAGGAATGATCGAATGGACAAGGAAGGGGTTTTCCGTGGAAAGAAAAGGCTGAAAACGCGGTCT
>DBZZ01000041.1:31107-38460 GCA_002311315.1 Methylococcaceae bacterium UBA1147
GCGGTCTTGTTCTGTCAGATGAATCTGGCCGTTCAGGCGAAGGCCAGTTTCAGTTTTTTCATCGCGTTGTTTTCGATTTGGCGAATGCGTTCGGCGGATACCCCGTAACGGTTAGCCAATTCGTGCAGAGTTGATTTTTCTTCAGTCAGCCATCTGCTGGCCAGAATATCGCGGCTTCTGTCATCGAGCTTTTTCATCGCAGCCTGCAGAAGTTTCTGTTCATGGTTGTCCGAATCGGACCTTTCGATCATGGCGGCAGGATCGGTATCTGCGGCTGACAGGTAGGTTGACGGAGAATAGCTATGAGGCTCGTCCTGGCTACCGTTTACCGGTCCGTCGAATGCCATATCACGGCTGTCCAGCCGGTTTTCCATCTCGTAAACGGTTTCCAGCTTGACGCCGAGGTCGTCTGCCACGGTCTGTGCTTCACTTGCGTTGAGCCAACCCAAGCGCCGCTTTGACTTCCTCAGGTTGAAGAACAGCTTGCGCTGCGCCTTCGTGGTCGCAACCTTGACGATGCGCCAGTTCCTAATTACGAAGTCGTGGATTTCTGCTCGGATCCAGTGGACGGCGAACGAAACCAGCCGGACGCCGATACTGGGGTCGAAACGTTTTACGGCCTTCATCAGTCCGATATTGCCTTCCTGAACCAGGTCCGGAAGCGGCAGGCCATATCCGTTGTAACCGCGTGCGATGTGCACAACAAAACGAAGGTTGGCCATGACCAGTTGCCGTGCCGCGTCCAGTTCGCCTTTCTCGCGGAAGCGGGCCGCAAGCTCTTGTTCTTCTTCAGCTGTGAGCCTTGGAATCTGTTTAACACCGGCCAGGTAGCTTTCGAACGACCCGGTCGACAGGCTGGGTGCCAATGTCCATGCGTTATTCATGCTTTAGAGGTTCTGTTGATTTTCCATAAGGGTAATATTAGCACTCGATGGATTAGAGTGCTAATAATTTGAATGATATCCTGATTATTGCGAGGCAAGATCCGAGAGGTTCTCCGTCGGGTTATGGGTGGGTTGGAGAGGACGGGCTCAACTTTCGTGCTTAAATTTGTTCTTGATATCCAGAACCAACAGGGGCCTGATGACAAGTCGATCTTGACTCTCAGCAGGCCAATGTAGGTTATATCCCTGCTTCTTACACTGGGGTCGAGGTACTGGAAGTCAAGTGTGAGATGTATTCAGTGGGTTCCCTCCATAGTGTAAAAAGGTTCTGCCTCCTGTGCCTCGCCGACATTGCTGAATAGGCCTTTGAGTGCCTTGCTGACACCGACGCAGAATGAGTCCATCCAAAAGGTGTCGTGGATGCGCCTCGGTATGATGCCTTTGCCGCCGGTCAATGCCGTTCTTTCTCAGTTCACCACTGTTGTTGGAAATAGGCGACAGTCCGTTGACACGGGAAACAGGGCTTGGCACGCAGATTAGAGTCAGGGCTGAAAGCGTTAGTGCCCATGTGCACTAACTTCTAAAGCGAGATTCCGGCATCGTTTGGCCTTGTCTGTAGCGGTAATCGGATCACAGACCAAATCATGAGGATCAGTTACGTTGTTGAGTAACAAAATGAATTGTTGATTCGATGGGGCCCAGCTACAGGTGGTCAAAGAATCCGATACGGCCTTTTACCGCGTGGCTGTTCAAGAACTGGGCAGAGAGCCAGCAGCATTGTCGGATTTCTGGCCAAAGAATCTATTGATCATCGATGGTGGCTGGACAGCGTTCTGGCGAGTATCCGATAATGAGCCACTGCATCTATTCTGCGAACAAGCGCAAGAAGCAGCGAGGATGGGTAGAGAGGCCTTCGGGACGGGCCTGCTGGCCTGGCGAAGTCTTCTCTGCAATCGTTCGATTCGATTCTGATTTCAATGGCCAACCGGGTATTTCCTGAGACCGCGAGTGCCCAGGGACGGTTACGGTATTGAAAGCGGAAACCCCAGCTCGCATGTCGGCCGGTATGAAGCAACTTTTAGGGATGTTATGACAGCGAAAATCAATTTTATCGACCTCAAGACTCAATACGCGGACCTGCGGGAAAGCATCAATAGCAGAATACAGACGGTCCTTGACCATGGCCAGTATGTGATGGGGCCGGAAGTTCGAGATTTGGAAGAAAAGCTGGCCGAGTACACTGGTGCAAAGCACTGTTTGACGGTATCGTCCGGAACCGATGCCTTGCTGATTTCCCTGATGGCGCTCGGTGTGAAAAGCGGCGACGAGGTGATTACCAGCCCCTTTACTTTTGTGGCTACGGCTGAAGTCATCGCTCTGACAGGAGCGACACCGGTCTTTGTCGATATCCAGCCCGATACCTACAACATCGATTCAGAACGAATCGAATCGGCAATTACGTCAAGAACCAAAGCGATTATTCCTGTGTCGTTGTACGGACAAGTTGCCGATCTGGATGAAATCAACGCTATTGCAGCCAGAAACGGGCATATCCCGGTAATTGAAGACGCAGCACAAAGCTTTGGAGCAACCTACAAGGGAGACAAGAGCTGCAACCGGTCGACTTTGGGGTGCACAAGCTTTTTCCCAAGCAAACCTCTCGGGTGTTACGGTGATGGCGGGGCTGTTTTCACCAGCGATGATGGTTTGGCAGACCTTGTTCGACAAATTCGGGTTCACGGCGAGGACGGGCGTTATCATCATAAACGCGTAGGTGTTGGGGGACGAATGGATTCCATTCAGTGTGCAGTGGTGCTTGCAAAACTAGAACGGTTCGACTGGGAACTGGAGTGCAGGAAAGCGGCGGGGAACCGTTACATTGAGTTGCTTGCCGGGTCGGAAGCGATCACGGCGCCGGTTGTGCGAGATGACCGGGACAGTGTCTGGGGACAGTTTACGGTCGGTTCAGATCATCGTAAGGGGATTCTGGAAAAACTCCGCGAACAGAATATTCCCGCTGCAGTGCATTATCCGGTTCCCTTGCATAGGCAACCGGCTTACGAAAATATCTGCCGTGTTTCGGGAGGTCTGGAGCAAGCCGATTTGGCTTCCGGCCGGGTGTTCAGTCTGCCGATGCATCCCTATATTGATGCCGGAACCCAGCAGCAGATTATTCGATCGATTCTCGAGGCAATCCCGGGATAAGTCGAAATCGGGCAAGGCCCCGATTCATCGGCTGACATCAGCCGCCAGGCGGTAAAGGCGAATGTTCACCGTAACCGAGCGTTGGTCTGGGCGTCGAAGATCGCCGTTGTATTGAGTTCGCCTCCGAGGCTTCCGGGAATAATGAATATCTTCTCTCGGCAGAAATAACGTCTTGTTTTCAAGGCAGACCTGGCGGGAGGTCTACCGCTCGGGTTGGCACTGGTGGAAACCAGGGGCTTGCCAAAGGTTTTTGCAAGTCGGGCGGCTAATGGATGGGCGGTAACCCGCACAGCGACCGAATCGTGCGCTCCTCTTAGCCAGGCAGGGACATCGGGACGAGCTTTGATGATCCAAGTGACCGGACCGGGCCATGTGTCCAGCACCCGGGGCAAATCCCGGATTCCTTCCAGATCGATATAAGGCAGCAGCTGTTCGAAATCGGCCCCGATCAGGATCAATCCTTTTTCGGCAGGCCGGCCCTTGATGTCGAGAACCGACTGAACCGCGTCGATATTTGTTGGGTCGCAGCCGAGCCCGTAAACGGCTTCGGTCGGATAGGCAATGACTCGGCCGTACCTGAGCTGACGCGCGGCTGTTCGCAGCTTGTGGGCTGATACTGGTTGAGAATAGGTTTCCGTCAAACTGTTCGGCATTGAGCGATCATGATGCCGGGCAAATCCGTCAATGTGTTGCGGACTGCGTTGTGCCATGGGCCAAGTCGCCTTCATAAGGAGTTGCATATTCGCAGTCCTTTTGTGGACAAACCTTCTCGCTTCCCCTTCTTTTTGTCGTTTTTATCGTTAGTATTGGCCATTCGCACTCTGGACATTTTTCGTCAACGGGAGGATTCCAGATCGCGTATTGGCAATCAGGAAAGGTTGAACATGAAAAGAATATCTTGTTGTTGCGTGACTTTCTTTTGAGGATGTTGCCCTTGTTGCAGTCTGGACAGGCAACATTCGTATCGACTGGTTTTTCGAGTGGCTCGATATGGCGGCAAGAGGGGTAGCCGCTGCAGCCGATGAACTTCCCATAGCGGCCGGACTTGATGACCAGGCCCGAATTGCATTTGGGGCAGGTTCTTCCCTCGACAATTTCAGGCTCAGCCGATTCCTTATCGTCGTTGAGGTTCCGGGTGTACTTGCATTCCGGAAAATTGGTGCAGCCGATGAACCGCCCATTGCGGCCCAGGCGGATGGAGAGCTGGCTTTGGCACTCAGGACATTTTTCGTTGATCGGTTCCTGGGTTACATCGCTTCGCTGAACCGATTCTTCCTTGTTGTCGATCAGCGCTTTAAAGGGATCCCAGAATTCCTGCATCAGGGGTATCCATTGTTTTTCACCGCGTGCAACCGCGTCCAGTTGATCTTCCAGGTCTGCGGTGAAGCTGTAATCCACGTATCGGTTAAAGTGCTCGGTGAGGAAGCGGTTCACGATTCGTCCGACATCGGTTGGATGAAAGCGCTTTTTCTCCAGTATCACGTAACTACGTTGTTGAAGTGTAGAGATGATGGACGAATAGGTCGAAGGTCGGCCGATTCCATATTCTTCCAGTGTTTTCACCAGACTTGCTTCACTGAACCGGGGTGGTGGTTCGGTGAAATGCTGGATAGGCCGCACTTCTTTCAGGTCGATCAGGTCGCCTTCCTGCATTGGCGGCAAAATGGTTTCCTGGTCGTCGCTCGCCTTGGTGTTGTCGTGGCTTTCCTGGTAAACTTTCATGAAGCCGGGAGTTCGCACTGTGGAACCGGTGGCCCTGAATGTATTGCCCTCCCCGCACGACAGGTCGGCAGCAACCGTATCAATGGTTGCATGAATCATCTGGCAGGCGACGGTTCTTTTCCAGATCAGGTCGTAGAGGCGGTATTGGTCCTTTGATACATGCCTTTTCAGTGAATCGGGTATTCGACTGGCCGAAGTAGGTCGAATCGCTTCGTGGGCTTCCTGGGCATTTTTCGACTTTGTTTTGAATAGCCTCGGTTGGCCCGGAAGGTCTTTCGAACCAAAATGAGATTTAATGAGTTGACGGATATCGGCCAGCGCATCCTGTGCGAGGGTGACGGAGTCGGTACGCATGTAGCTAATCAGCCCTGTCGACTCTCCCCTAATGTCGATACCCTCGTACAACTGCTGCGCCACGATCATGGTTTTCTTGGTTGAGAAACCGAGCTTCCGAGCAGCCTCTTGCTGGATTGTCGATGTAATGAAAGGCGGTGCAGGATATTTTTTGCGTTGTTTTTTCTCCACTTTGGCAACCAGTAACCTGCTATCACCTTTTTCGATTAGGGTTTTCTGAACCTGCTTTGCTTGCTGTTCATTGTCGATGCTGAACTGTTCAAGTTTTTCTCCCTCAAAATGGGTTAGCTTCGCGTTCAGCGCCTGGCCATTGGTTTCGGCCAGTGCTTCAATCGTCCAATATTCCCGTGTAACGAACTGCTCTATTTCGAGTTCTCGCTCGGCGATCATGCGCAAGGCTGGGCTCTGGACTCTTCCTGCCGAAAGCCCTCGCCGGATCTTCTTCCATAACAGCGGCGAAAGGTTGAAGCCAACAAGATAATCCAGTGCGCGCCTAGCCTGTTGTGCGTTGATCAAGTCGGTGGAAAGCGTTGTCGGGTTCTGTATCGCTTCGGTAATTGCCCGCTTGGTGATTTCGTGGAACACGACCCTGTAGACCGGTTTGTCCTTGACCACATTCCTTTTCTTCAGCAGTTCAAGCAGATGCCACGAAATTGCCTCACCTTCACGGTCCGGGTCAGTAGCAAGGAACAATGCTTCTGCAGAGCGGGCTGCTTTCGCTATGTTTTGTACATGCTTCTGGTTTCGTTCAATCAGATCGTATTTCATGATGAAATCGTGTTGCGTATCCACCGCTCCGTCCTTGGGTACTAGATCCCTGACGTGCCCGTAGGAAGCAAGTACATGAAAATCCTTGCCGAGAAATTTTTCGATTGTCTTGGCCTTGGCTGGCGATTCGACAATGACTAGGTTTTTACTCATCGGTAGATGCAACTCGGGTTGGGTTTCGAAACCGGCGTGCGGCTAATGCTTCGAATGGTAGATGTAAAACCGGAATCCGTTCAACAAGAACCAGATACCGGGTACCCATGCATGGGTTTGCAAGCGGAATCGATGCGGGTGATGTCTTCTAATGGATCAGTGTGGGTATGTTTTCATAAATCAGGTCTTCCATGCGCGCGAAGGCCGTTTCTTCATTCGGGCGGCTAAATAGAATGACCAGCACCACCCATTTGAGGTTTTCCAATGTAATGTCTTCGTCCTGGAAGGCCATCAGGCGGTCGATGACCAGTTCGCGGCTCGTTGGTGTAAGAATCCCTGACTGTTCCAGAGAGATCAATAATCCTTGACACTCCGTGTCCAGCCTGGCTGTTTCGGCAGTAGAAAATGCGCGAAAGGAAGGTGCCGTACTATTGATATCCTGGTGCTCTGTCAGTGACTCCAGCCATTGGAAAGCCTTGTTTACGTCTCCCTTGGGAAAACCGGCTTCAAGAAGTTCGGTACGGATCGCTTCGGTGTCGGGTGTGCCCTCGGATTGATCGTCAAGGTAATTTTCAAACAGATAGATAATGATCTCAAACACGATTTCTTTGGTCTTTGGTTTTCACTGTAAAGGCAGGGTTGGTCGTACCCTGCCGTGTTTATCTTACCCGGTAATAATAACCGCCTGGTGCCAATTGTACCTAACCCTGCAACTCCAAAACCAGAAGCGACGAGGCGATTTTTTCGGCTGGTTGGCCAGTTTCCCTGACAAGAGTATCTATCGAGGTAGGGCTATAGGCAACATTTTTCAAGATTTTTTTGTTCACCGTCCAATTCCACGCATGTTTGTTAGGTATATATTGCCCGGATTGGCTGGCTTGTATCGACCGGGAGTTCCTCAAGAATATCCTCTTTAGTTTCCACCAGTTTCGCTCCGTTGCGGATCAATGCGTTGCAGCCCCGTTCCTGCGGATTGTGAATCGAACCCGGAATGGCAAAGACCTCCCGGCCAGATAGGCTACCCCGGAATTCCCGAATCATCGCTCCAGGTTGAATCCCGGAATCCAGTACCGCCCTGAATCTGGCCGGCCCGAACCCGGGAGCCCTCAAGAGGATCAACCAGCAGAGGATTTCTATCTCGTCAATGATCCCGCCCATGATGTGAAGTGGTTGCTTGGCCTTCATATCGAGTCCATAACTGATCTTTTCCAAGGGCTGAATAATTCTGATGGGTCATGCGTATTCATGACTTCTTTTCCCGGCTCCA
>DBZZ01000041.1:38529-47817 GCA_002311315.1 Methylococcaceae bacterium UBA1147
TGTCTCGCACACCGCGATCGTAAGATGACGGTGTCGTACAGTCCGATCTGGTTCGGTGTCGCGATTATTTTTCCTTCGGATTCGGGTGAAGGTGGTTGATATTTTGGAAGCTGAACTTTCTCCTGCCATGGCAGGGCTCGACCACCGGGCAGGTTCATATTGGTCGTTGTTGGTAGTTGAAACTCTCCGGATCTGTCGCTTCGACCATCTGTGCGGTTCCGATGTGGATGGCTTTCTGGCCTGGGTTTTCTGCAGAGTTTGGGTCGGTGAACTTCCTGCCGATCCGATCAATAGAAAATATAGATCCATGTTTTTATCTGCGAATGGTGTCACCTAAGCTTCCAGTCCGGTACTGCCAATCAGGTGTTCGCCGGCAAGTACGGCGATGCATGGAACTCGTTCGATCCCCGTTTCTGCGTTGGTGCGGGACTCCGTCTAAAACTGACGAATTTTGGTGGCAGGGTTCAGTGAAATGGCATTTTCAGAGCTTTGCCGCCTGATCCGGGGGTAGTTGTCGATGGCGCCGGCATTCATCCGTCTAAAGGCTGAGCACCGCTTTTCGATTTTCCTGGCTCAGGATGATGAGCTTGCGCGGGTAGATCAGGTGCGGGTTGTCCATGGCCGGGTTTGTTTTCCAGGTCTCGGGTCAGCCCCATGGCTTGGTCAGAAATAGCCTGAAGAGGTCCCTGAAGGTATCATTCTTCAACACCCTGTACCTTTGCAGAGAGGGAGAAGTCCGTTCGGATGTCTTGGTTGAGCGGGACCAGAATTGACTTCCAAAGCCTAGCTGGTTTCGGATAGAATCCCAGTAACTGAAGTTTCATTTTTGATGGTGGTAAAGCAATGACAAAACTAGTGATTCTGGAGTTTCCAGATGACCGTCTGCGTACGATAGCCAAGCCTGTCGATCAGGTCGATGACACGATCCGTACGACCGTTGATGACATGTTTGAAACGATGTACGACGCCTCTGGCATCGGGCTGGCCGCGACCCAGGTAGATATCCACAAGCGCATCATTGTCATGGACGTCAGTGAAGAGAAGGATTCCCCCGTCTGTCTAATTAATCCTGAAATCGTTGCCGAAGAGGGAACAGAGGAGTCTGAGGAAGGCTGTCTGTCTGTTCCTGGATTTTTCGAGAACGTGGAACGTGCAGAACAGATCATGGTTAAGGCCCTGAATCGCGAGGGGGAACCCTTCGAACTCGAAGTTGATGGTCTTCTGGCAGTTTGCATCCAACACGAGATCGACCATCTGGTTGGAAAACTGTTTGTCGATTACCTTTCACCCCTGAAGAAACAACGGATCCGAAAGAAGCTGGTCAAGGCACACCGAGTTTGTCGTGAGGCGCCAAGGCCAAGAAGAAAGTTGTCTGGCTTGTCCCAGGAACAAAATTCCTGGTAGATTTGTTGGCCCATAGCCCGTTCTTTGCGAATCGAACGACTTTGTCGGGCGTTCGGATGAATGGGCTTTCCGTTTCCCGTGCACACGCGGCTCCCGCGGGTTTTGGTTCCGGAACCGCAACGGTTCGTACGCCATACTTGGCCGTTTGAACCTCGTGCCCCCGTATTCAAGCAAGTTAATATAATAGTGTATAAGATCGTCTTTGCCGGTACTCCGGATTTTGCAACACCGACCCTGCAAATGCTTATCGATTCGGGCCATGAAATCCGGGCCGTATATACGCAACCTGACCGTGCGGCCGGCAGAGGACGGCAGATCAGGCAGAGTTCCGTCAAGCAACTGGCCCTGCAATACGGAATTCAGCTTCATCAGCCAGCGTCGCTGAAGAGCCCGGAACAGGCCGCTGTACTGCAGAACCTTGATGTTGACTTGATGGTGGTCGTGGCATACGGTCTGATCTTGCCGAAAAAGATCCTGGAAATCCCGCGTCTGGGATGCGTAAACGTTCATGCATCCATCCTTCCCAGGTGGCGCGGGGCTGCGCCCATCCAGCGTGCGGTCATGGCTGGTGACCGAAGGACAGGCGTGACCATCATGCAAATGGAACTGGGTCTTGATACCGGGCCTGTTTTTCACCAGGCTGGTTGCTCCATCGAGCCTGGTGAAACCGCTGGTGAACTGCACGATCGGCTTTCCATTCTGGGGTCCGAAGCATTGAAGGAGGTTCTGTCCCCAATTCTCTCTGCCGAACAGCCCTGGGAAGTCCAGGATCATCAGGTTGCGACTTATGCAGAAAAGCTGTCCAAAAGCGAAGCCATCCTAGATTGGGGCGAGTCGGCAATCGATTTACAGCGCCGGGTTATGGCCCTGAACTCGTGGCCGGTTGCGCAAACGGTGGTTGCAGGGAAAACGCTGAGGATCTGGCGTGCTGAGGCCAGAGAAACCGAAACCAGTCTTGAACCAGGAACTGTACTGGACGATCCGCGGCAGCTGGATGTGGCAACCGAAGACGGTGTGCTGCGGCTCCTGGAAGTTCAGTTACCGGGCGGAAAAAGGATCACGGCAGAATCCTTTCTCAATGCCAACACCATAGCGGGTACGAAGCTCGGCTGAATCAGCTTTTCGATCGTTCTCTATTGAATTCCATACCATCGAGGTACTGTGAATACCATTGCTATGGCGCTACAGGCCAGTAACTACGGGGCCTATAGGATTCAGCAGAAATCCGGTGCGCGACGGGTGCGCGATTGAAACGCGGTTAATCGAGCGGCTACAGAGTGAAAACCGGCTGATTGGAGACCGGAAACGGTCAGGTTAGCCGGTCCGCTCGTTTAGGATTTGATAGACACGACTGCGTGAAATCCTGAAATGCCTCACCAGTTGAGGAACGTTCCAGCCGTTATACATTTGCCGTAGTTCGTCAGGATCGACATGATTCCTCGCGGCGATATAGACACTGGTTCCACCAAACTCCCGGCTAATCTCCCGGCAGATCATGTCCGTGAGAGGGCTGCGCTGATCAACTGGCAGAGTACGCAAGCACCGTGTGATTGTAGATCGCAGGATCACTATTTGTCCGTTTCGGGTGGCGCAAACTCATTGGCAACGGTGTTTAGCAGAGCCGCGCATTCGCGCCGCAGCTCGACAACAATCTCCCTCTCCGTCCGCCCAACGAGCATTGAGGCGACCCGATCCGGCAGAGCCAATATCGCGTCGCGGATTGCTCTCCCTGCCGCGTCAGCTTGTTTACGTACTAGGGAAACCTCCACCAATTCGCCCGTTGCCTTGCGCGCCTCGCACTCTGCGATCTGGGCCTTGTGGATCGCCAGTTTCGTCCGCGCCCAAATTAATTTCTCGGTCGGGGAGGCGAACGATTCAGGGTCTGCGTTAATGTCAAAAACGTTATTCATGGGTAAATCCTAACCTATTGGTTTTTAATGGGGAAAACCGCGTCAATCTGTCACATTGTAGAACCGGTAAATCAGGATTATGTTTGTCAGTAATTCCATTACATTTCGTGCAAACTCATGACAACTCTATCTATAGAAAATGTCCGAGTAGCTACGCTATCCAACCGCGAAAAAAGACAGATTCACCGTAAGACATGGCTTGCCCGACGGTTGGAGAGAGTACGCCAATTGAGTCGGCGTACATTGTCATCAAGGTATGGATTATCGCTCTCTGCTGGGGCGTGGCGCAGTGTAGTAGTGCGAACCTCCTCCTGCACAACGTTGATACCGCACCCCAGCAGGGCCGCGACCCAACCGCCCAATAGGTACGCCGCCTAGGGACGTTCAACGCCTTGGTTCCGGCTGAACAGCCGTCAGAAATCAATGCCGAGTTCCGCGCAAACTGTAATTGGGTTCCCGCCATGCTGGCGCAACTGCTCGTGTTTAATAAAAGACGCGTCTTGAGGCCCGAACATGGTGACTGCCCAACGGTGTAATGCCCCAGCAGCTCGTTTCCGTGCTGCTCGGATTCGCGCTAGTTCCTGTTTGGCGAGTCGCTCTGAGTCGACCTGCTGGAAATACCGATCCAGGGCCGATTTTTCCCATAACCGTTTGGTGCGGCGGTGTTCCTGAATCACCAAAATGGGTTTCGGGAAATCGGAGCGGGTGTCTTGGTGATGCTGGAGGGAGGATTGACGCCGACCGATTTGGCGCGCATAGGTTGTTAGACCGATCAAATCATTGTTCATGGGGTCACCGCTCTGACTCTATAAGTTAGTTACGGATACGAAACCATAAAAATGCCGTTAAAACAACGGTCTGTGGTTGAGTAGATTGGAGTTTGTCACACTAGCGAAAGGCCGAGCCGAGAATTACCCGCATGATTGAACCCGTCAGGAGGACCCAGATCACATGTTTACAACGGACACTCTGATTATTTTGTTTTTCTCAATCGCATTTTCAGTAATTGTTTTTTTCAGAAGTTTGCGATAATTTTTTGCATTACAACACCGTCAAAACGGAATCCGATCATTGAACTCGTCGGGGTACTGAGCGGGTTTCGATTTGGTGTTACTCGGTCGTTTACCGCTCGGTCGACTTGAACGCGAACCAACCACGGAATCGCGAACAACCTGAAGTTGGCGAACCTGCTCACCTCGTTTGTTTTCATACGTGTTCAATTGCAACCGCCCCGAAACAGACAGCGGCTCGCCTTTTGAATGGCGCAGCAACGACTGGGCCGGCCTGCCGAACGCTACCAGCCCGAAAAACTCTGTTTCCGGTTCGTCGCCTCGGGTTTCAACGTCCACCGCAATCGAACCAACAGCCATAATCTTGTCGGGGTTTTTCGTCGAAATCTCCCGTGGGGCGGTAGTCAACCGCCCGTAAATTGAAACGAAGTTCATTATTTTGTCTTTGTTAGATTGAGAGGACCGGAAACCAGCTTGTAACCGGTTCCCTGGTGCACAATTCGCCCCTCCGAAACAAGTTCCCCGACCCGATCTCTGATTTTCACAAAACATTTGCGGGTTTCGGCTGGGTCGTTTTTGTCCTGATAAATTGACCTAACCAGATCGGCAATCGTGGGTTTCGGCAGCTTCTCGACGCAATCCAAAATCTCGGCGGTGAGGCCTCGAAAAACATTTTCGCCCCCCTCCCTCCCCGTTTTATCCGTCACAATGTCACAACGCCCGCCGTTATTAGGCTGGAGCGGTTTTCTATCCGTTACATTGATTTTCTGTGTGACGGATAGATATTGGCTGGAGGCCCCGTCTTCATTGACTTGTGACGGTGTGACGTTTGGAATCGGGGTGGAGGGAGGTGGAACTGTTTTTTCAGGCAAATAGCGTCGAAACGCGTCTTGAAAAGACGACAACAAATAGCCTTTAGACGTATGCCCACCAACGCGAATCGTCCCGTGAGAACGAACTCCATATGGCGTTAATTGTCGACAGAGAGCCCTCGCGGAAATTGGTTTTCCTCTGTGCCAGGTGGCCCACGGGGACTCCTCATTTTCGATCAGTAGATCCAGCAGGTCACGGGAAAATATCCGGTCCCGGTCGATCGTTTCAAAAATCTGGCGAATATCATTTAGTAGGAGCGATCCCGGCGCGTCGTCGCTATCGGACGCATTTAGCGCACCAAAAGACTGTCTGGCCAGACCAGGCCAATCACCTCCGGCTGTTTCCGCAATCGCAAACAGTGGCCTCCAATTGTCCAAACTCCTGTCGTTCGAGGAGTCCGGTAGAACCGGGTCGACAGCTCCTAGTTTTTCCTGGAAGTCGTTCGCCCAACGTTGGGCCTGTCGGCGGATTTTTTCGCACGATTCGACTAGATCGACAGGGAGACGCTCCACTGATTCATTAGCGAGTTTTCGTCGCAATTGGATAACAATCGACCTATCGGTGATAGTCGTTTTTTTGGGTAAACCGATCATGCAAATTGCCATGCTCGCCCAGGTCGTAAACCGTTTCACGTCGTGCGAATCTCCGTCGCATTTGAGAACGAATGCGGCAGTACGACTGTGCCCCGAATTGACAATCGCGGCCAATTCCTCGGACGAATCCAGAAAACAGTCGGCCTCGTCGATTAATAGCGTCGGTTGCAATTTGTCGATTACCCTAAACATGGCGGCTGCTGAAATGTTTGAGGAGGGTAATGATCGTTTTGTAACGGCGGCTAGGGCCTCCAACAGGGACGTTTTCCCGCAACGTTTTTCGGGTGAGGTGATCAACAACCGAGGCCAAATTCGGAATTCGTCAAAACAATAAGTCCCGACCGACCACAACGCCAATGCAACGTCGCCATTCTCCGGCAAAATCACGTGCCTTTTGAACGTTTCCCGAATTGAGTCGAGCAATTCCGCACCGTCAACCGGCTCCGCCCAGGGTTCCGGGTCTGGCGGTAGAATCTGATTGCCGGCGGCTGCCTCGGCCTGTTCGTTGCGTTGTTGCCGAACCATGGCGTCCAGCGCGCCGAGCCTGATTCCAAACTTTTTCGAGATTTGCCGACGATATTGCTCTGCTTCTGCCGGCGCGAGTCTCGCTAGAAGATCCACAACTTTTTGGAGGTCCTGTGCGGCGTGCGGATCCGGTGTTTTAACGGGTGCCTCCGGCGAGGTGCCGTTATCCATTAGCGGAGCCTCGAGATTTCCAGACGAATAAGTCGTTAAAATCGGTCAAGTGGTCTGGTGCGTCCGGCGGAAAATCCGGGAACTTTACTTCGCACTCAGCGACTGTTCCCGCTTGGATAGCTTTTGTTCGACCCACGTTCATGGGGGACTGCCGGTCGTCGTCACCATAAACAAAAATCTTGCGATTCAGCCACCGTACCCTCGAGCCAGTGCAAACACTTTCCAAATTTCCGGCGTCGATTGCGCAAATTACGCACATAGCAGGGTTATCTTTTGACACGCTCGCGCCGGTGGCAAAACCCTCGACGATCGCCAGCGGCATGTCCTCATTTTGAGGATCCTCTGGAACGGAAACCGGGATAAAACAGCCTTTTTTCCTACCGCCAGGAAACAATCTTTTCTGTCCGTCTGGTGCTACGAACTGAACCGAACAGAGTCTCCCGTCGAAATCGAGTATTGGCAACACCAAACAATTTGTCTTGGCGATTCGCGCCCCGTTTGGCTCGATCATTTTTCGCGTCAGATAGGGGTGACTGCTCGGTGCTGGGGCGCAACTATTCCATAGCTGTTTCGCCCGTTCGGCGGCTGTTTTTTGCTGGGTTTCGACTTCCCTCTGGCGTTGCCGCTGATCGCGGTCCATTTGCCGGCGAAGTTCGCGACTTTGCTCCGGGGTGGTGCGGGGGGAATCTTTCCGAACATGCCACGATTCAGAAATCCCGCGTTTCCAACAACCAAATGATCCACTTGGCCTACGGTCCAGGTGCAGTACGTACCAACCGTTGTGGTCACGCCGTTTCCCGCTGGAAAACCGGTGCAACCTGCCGTCGCCAATTACCGATTCCGGCGCAGGTATTCCAACTTCCTGAATTGCCTGTATAAATTGATATTCTACGTCGGTAGATATAAAATTCGACATACTGGTTTTGCCTCCCAGTGATAGCTTTCAGAGAACCCGGTGCGTAATCGCCGGGTTTTTTGCGCTCGAATTCAAATCAGGTGGAATCAGGACTGGGGGGGTTGGAACGAACGTGCTGGGCCGGTGACGCGGCGGGATTCTAGGAAATCGTCTAAATCGCGCTGGCCGTACATTACCTTTCGTCCGAGGCGAAAAAACGGAACGAGGGGTTCCCCGGTGGAGGCCCAACCAGCTAACGTTTGAGGTGAAATGCCGAGATAATTTGCGGCTGCGCGCCGATCCAACAGAGGTTGTTTGTGTGCGGGGTGGATTTGTTGCGTCATGTCGCCATACCTCTGTGTCGTGGATGTTGGCTGACACTATGGCGAAAAAACGTCCCAGTCTGCTAGCTAGACTGGGATTTTAGTTTGGCGGTCCTCTGTTTTTGGTCAGAGTTTGTTATCTTTCCGTATTTTTTCGAGCAGTTTAAGGTTATAGAGCCACT
Source organism: Methylococcaceae bacterium UBA1147 (assembly GCA_002311315.1). Classification (GTDB taxonomy): domain Bacteria; phylum Pseudomonadota; class Gammaproteobacteria; order Methylococcales; family UBA1147; genus UBA1147. Next base: position 46,416 of record DBZZ01000041.1, read on the forward strand.
CTAGGACCGTACGGAACTTTAACCCGTATACTTCGTGTAGTTTACTGGCAGCCGCCTTTTTATTGGCCCACCTACCCGGATTTTTGAGGTATTCCACCAACAGTTTGTCTCTGATTTTATTACCGACCTCATACCGGCGTTTTGCGTTTTCGCGGCCAATGTCCGATTTTTCACGCGCTATATCCAAAACATACTTGGCGATTGCTCGCGGGTCTTTGATTCCCAAAAAAACGCCGAAAAAATGATTAGCGGTCGAATACGCCTCAGCTCCCCTGATCACATTTTCGAAAACGTCTATTTCCCATAGTGCCAAATCAACGAAACGATCCGCGCCACTCAGCGCCAATTCTCGAACCGTCGGGTGTGTTTCCCTGAATGAATTACTTAGTGCGTCCACCTCGGGAGGATCCAGGCTCTTAACCACTTCGACTCGACTCGATTCCCAATAAAATGCCCATTCGCAGCGCAGCGTTTTAACCGGGTCGCCGGCCGATTCCTGGGCGATTTCCGTTGTGATTCGATCCGCTAGATTGTTGAGTTTGTCGGTCAGAATTCGGAATACTGGATCGGGTTCCTCAGAGGGTCGTTCACCCAAGCAGCCAGCTTTACGTAGCAGATCGTTTTCGTTTTTTTTCTCGGCGGCCCACTTGAGCTGGTCCAGTTTGAATTTTTTGTAGAGTCTCGACATAGATTGTTAGAGCGCACCAAAGAGAAAACCAGCCACGGGTGGTGGACCCGTTTTCGCCTCGTCAGGCTAGGCTGATCGAATCGTTAGCGACTTATATAGGTTACGTCAGCAGTGAGAACGGGGGCGGAGATATTAGTCTGCGCAGACCGATACTAATGTTCGATATTGGGTTTGCGTTTTGGGTGAGGTGGGGGTGGCAATTTGCTCAACCAACTCCAAATCGTCGAGTAAGTAACGAGGTCAAATTGCCCGTGTAAATAGTCGGTAGCCGCAGTTTTGCTATCAAAACTTTCGATTTTTTCCAGATACTCAGTTTCAATCAATTCGCGATAACGGTTTTTTGCAGCATGACGCCTGGTTGCTAGAACTTTAGCGGCCTTGGATCCCAGATATTCATTGTCAACAAATGCTTCCTCTGGATTGGTCGGGCTGTCGCTCTGATCTAATCCCAGAAATACCCCGAGATAATGTTTGGCATTGGCGTAATCCTCGGTAGCGTAGCTCGGATTCCCGAAAATATTCACGTCGAATAACGCCTGATCAACGAAACGGTCTGCAGCGGACAATGCACGTTCTCGCGCGCTGGGGGGGTTTTTCCTGAATGAAATGCTTAGTGAGGCAGATTCGGTCTGGTCCAGAGTTTTTTCCAGCTCGGTTCGGCTCGGTTCCCAAAAAAATGCCCATTCGCACCGCAGCGTTTTAACCGGGTCGCCG
>DBZZ01000057.1:0-176 GCA_002311315.1 Methylococcaceae bacterium UBA1147
AAAGTAGGACTTTGGAGAACGTGGTACGACCAAGTAGAGAATGATAAATTGGTAGAAGGGGATGACTTAACAAGAGTTGTCCCAGACAAGACCCTTTTGGGTAAGGTCGATGAAATCTTCGCTGAAAGGGGTTAGGAACCGGGGGAAGTTATCCCTTGGGCACACCCTGAAGGAAC
>DBZZ01000057.1:334-734 GCA_002311315.1 Methylococcaceae bacterium UBA1147
GGGGCTTGTGTTAGATGTCCTCTTTACGGTGTCCTGTTTCTTTGGGTAATCAGTCAAAGAGGACAAACAATCGGTCTATCTTGACCTTTAGAAGGTTCATCAACAACCACTGGAGATTGGTCCATTGGACACTGATATAGAGGGACTTCGTTGTTGAGATAAAGATGAAAAATCTAGACCGAGGTTCGAACCCCGGTCAAACACGAACAGAACTCACCTCGTTGGTGGGTTCTTTTATGTCTGGAGACACCCTATCTCGTGAAGATTCCACTCTTTGTATCTCGGAAACCACGGTTACTTGGAGTTTCCGGGTTCCAACTGTTTCAGGTATTCGAACCACAGTCGGTAGATGGTCTTCCCCCAAACCTGTCTTCTGATTTTTGTCATTGTGGTGGTCTGA
>DBZZ01000057.1:771-1612 GCA_002311315.1 Methylococcaceae bacterium UBA1147
ACTCGATTTCAGGGGGGTTTAATACACTTCAGTCAGAACCGACTGAATTGAGTGATTGGGAGGTGAAGTGGATGAAGAATTATCTCGTTTTTACGACTTCCACGAATCCACAGACTGTCTTCAAAAGACCTTCGTGGTTCCTTTCCTCTGTGGTCGATATACTTTCACAACAATGATGGTCATTAACGAGGTGAGTAACATAAAAGACCAAACCACAACTTCCCCCCCATCAACAGACCTGAAACTTTCCCATTCAGCCCTCCATACAAAAATAGTTCCGACGAACACTACAACACTTCCGAAGAGTGACAAGCAGGTCATAACCCCCTTCTTTTGACCGAAGGACTCCGGAACCATGTTCAAAAGAACAAAAATGTTGATTAAAACGGGGAGTCTCCATACGAACAATAAAAACACATTATCTTCTCCTCCTCTCCAATAAAATTCGGGGGGTCCCAGACCCATCACAATGTAGAAAAACAACCCATTAAGAATGAGACACAAGTAGGTCATTGAGTCTTTGAGAGACAAGAGGGTCATTGAGGTCTTCCTTTTCAGTTCAACCACAGAATTCAAATCATAAACGAAAACGGTTCATTCCGAACCGACTGAATTAAGTGATTGTAAGGTGAAGTGGTTGGAAAACTGACCCAGACCAAAAGGAACCGATAGGTTCGTCTAATCCGGGACTCACAACCTCCCTGAACACCTCTTATCCGTCGGTATACAGAGTGGTTCTATTCGATTAACTCACCATTCTTGTAGGTTTCTGTTTTGGTGATGTTTCCGTAATCATTCCAAGAAGTCCAAAGTCCTTCTTTTTCCCCATCCTTGAAGTTTA
>DBZZ01000057.1:1787-5434 GCA_002311315.1 Methylococcaceae bacterium UBA1147
CCTTCCACTTCCGTCCGTTCTCATACCAAACGGTCCAAAGTCCATCGTTCTTCCCATCCTTGACGTTCCATTTCTCCATTTTTTGTCCGTTCTTGTTCCAACCCGTCCAAAGTCCATCTGGTTTACCATCCTTGTGGTTTCCTTCCTTTTTCCTCTGTCCATTCTCGTGCCACCAAGTCCAAAGTCCATCTCTCGCACCATCCTTGTAGTTCCCTTTGGACTCCTTCTGTCCAGACTCGTACCAAGTAAACTCAACTCTGTCTTTTCTCCCGTCCTTGATAGGAACTTCAAGAATCTTCTGTCCGTTCTCATGATATTCAGTGTAGAGTCCATCTTCTTTCTGACCATTCCACTCGGTCCGAATACCTTCTTTCGTCTTTACCGGTTCTCCACAGACATCCCGAACAACTTTTACTAGTTCTCCTAAAGGAAGTTTGAAGAATTCTCTATAGTCTTGAACACTATATTTACTGAGTCGTTGATAAATCGTTGTTTCACACCTTGATGTGACATTAACTTCATATCGTTGTAATGCATAAAAAGAACCGAGAAGTCCTGTTTCTTGATTCAGTTCATTCATTAGTTCATCGACATCGAACTGTTCGGTCATCCCAACTTTGTAGACATCCTCTGGGTAGGAGTCATTTCGTGCTATGTAAACTATCCCTATCGATGGTTTCATGGTCACTTCCCTCAAACGACTGATCTAATCAGTTTGACTAAAAAAAACGGACCCGGTTCATTCAGAACCTACTGAATTGAGTGATTGGGAGATATTTGAGTTCGAGACGACTCACTTTGATGGGAAACTCTTTATCCCTGACCTCATCAGTCCGGTGGTCGAGTTCTTTCTTTCTCTTCAGAATCGAATAGCCCAACGATTTTGAGAATTCTTTCCCCCTGACCAGACCGTCTTAATCCCTCTATCATTGAGGTAGTAGGAAATCTTCCTGTATCCCATGCCACTATCGTGGAGAGACCTGAATCAGGTCGTGGAGTCGTTGTCATAGTGGTCGGTCAAGTGTTCCGTCAGTCCCAAATACACGGACTGAGTATGAAATAGGATTTTCCTGCTGGGTTACGATAGATCATTGAAACTACAGTGTATTCTTATGAACCTATATTTTATAGACACAACTCTACTCAGTAGAATAACATCAAATACAATTATAATATAATTAGTCAGGTGACTAAAATGGGTCTGGGAAAACAATCAAAGATTCTGACAAAGAAACAAATAGAAACGATGTTGTTGTATCTTGGTTCGACCAGATATCCCCTTCGGAATCGGGTGATATTTGTTCTCTCCGTCAAAAGTGGACTTCGGTCCAAAGAAATCTCTGGAGTGAAGTGGTCGATGATGGTTTCTCCGACAGGTGAACTCACTGATTCAATCCACCTGACCAATGATGTATCGAAAGGTAAAACCGGTGGTCGGATAATCCCAATCTACAAGGAACTGAAAAAGTTGTTGGTTGAACTCTATGAACTCGAACAGTCCAGATACGGTTTCGATGTCCAAACATCGCATGTGGTTAGGACTGAACGGTCACCGAACACGTCGAGTCAGTCGATAATCAAAGATGGTATCGGGATTTAGGTTTCGTCGGATGTTCAAGTTACTCCGGTAGATGAACCTTCATCACCGATTTATCCAAGAAGGTTTCTTTGGTCGGTGGGTCGTTACGGGAAATTCAAGTCATGGTGGGTCACAAGAACCTCCAGACCACGCAAAAATATATCGAAGTGGATACTGACTGTCAGAGGAAAATGGTCAATCTGATTTGACGGGACGGAAGTTCTGGATCTGTAATGATTCGATGTACCAATTGACGAGAAGGGTTTAGAAGGAGTTGTGAGATGAAAAAGGTTGGATTCTCTGGGGAAAAGGAAGTCACGTACCTGCAAAATAGAGGGGGTGTGAAATACGAAAAAAACTCCCACGCACCCTTTACAGGGGTGTATATGGAAAAGTACGAAGACGGACAGAAGAAGGTAGAGGAACATTACAAGGATGGTAAGAAAGAAGGACTTTGGACTGTCTGGTACGAAAACGGACAGAAGGAGTTTGAAAGAAACTACAAGAATGGTAAGGACGATGGACTTTATACTCGGTGGTACAAGAACGGACAGAAGGAGTCAGAAACAAACTGGAAGGATGGGGAACCAGATGGAACTAGGACGTACTGGGACAGATACGGAAACATCACCGAAACCAAGACGTACAAGACTGGTGAGTTAGTCCAATAGAACCACTCTGTGTCCCGACGGAGGAGAAGTGTTTAGAGGAACTTGTCGGTTCCTTTTTTGTTCTGGTCAGTTTTCCAACCACTTCCCCTCACAATCACTTAATTCAGTAGGTTCTGAATGAACCGTTTTCGTTTGACTCATAGGGGAAGAAGAGGTTGGTTCTTTTGACGGAGAGAGAATGAGTTGGTAGAAGGGGAACCATAGTGGGTTCCCCTTTTTCGTTTAAGGAGTTGTGAGATGAAAAACGTTGTTTACATCGTTCTGTCGTTAGTCCTCTTAACCGGGTGTACGGGTGAACAGGAAGTCAAGGAGGAACAGAAAGTCAAGAAGGAAAAGGTAGTCGCGTACCTCCAAGATAGAAACGGACTAATGTACGAACTAAACACCGAAGTTCGATTTACTGGTGTATACGTTGAGAAGTACGACAACGGACAAAAGAAGACAGAGAATCACTACAAGGATGGAAAGTTAGATGGACTCTCGACTGAATGGAGAGAGAACGGACAGAAAGAACGGGAATGGAACTACAAGGATGGGGACTATTATGGGAGTACTTCGTGGTGGGAGAACGGACAGAAGGCAACCGAACTACCTTACATGGATGGGAAAAAAGAGGGACGTTGGACTTGGTGGTATAGGAATGGACAGAAGTCTTCGGAAGGAAACTACAAGGGTGGAACTCCAGGTGGGATTTTTACTAATTGGTACAGGAATGGACAAAAGGAAAGTGAAGGAAATTACAAGGACGATTCGGGTAAAAAAGAAGGACTTTGGATTTTCTGGGATGAAGGTGGACGTAAGAAAGTAGAAGGGAATTTCAAGGGTGGTGAACTGGACGGACTTATAACTTACTGGGACGAAGACGGAAACGTCACCAAAATCGAAATATACAAGGATGGTAAGAAAGTCCAATAGAAGCACTCTGTTTACCGACTGATGAGAAGTGTTCTGGGGTGTGTGAGATGAAAAACGTTTTTTCAATCCTTTGTCTGGTTCTCTTCGTCGTGTCGTGTTCGGGAGAACGAGAAGTGGATTTCCTACAGGACAGAGGTGGTCTTAAATATGAAATAAATGAAGAGGAAGGGTTTACTGGGAAGTATGTTGTGTACTGGAGCAATGGAGAGAAGAAACGGGAGTACCACTACGAGGATGGTAAGAGAGATGGACTTTTTACGGAATGGAGGAGGAACGGACAGAAGGAATGGAAAAAACACTACAAGGATGGTAAGGAAGATGGACTTGATACTTTTTGGTATGAGAATGGGCAGAAGAAAAAGGAATGGAACTACAAGGATGGTAAACCAGACGGACTTTGGACGGGTTGGAACCAGAACGGACAAAAGGAGTTAGAAGTACACTTCAAGGATGGAAAATATGATGGACTTTGGACTTCTTGG
>DBZZ01000057.1:5484-13264 GCA_002311315.1 Methylococcaceae bacterium UBA1147
AGATGAAAAACGTTATTTACTTCATTTTATCGTTAGTTTTTTTAACAGGATTTACAGGGGAAAAGGTAGTCACAGATCTACAAGACAGAGGTGGGGTGAAGTACGAAAAAAACACAGAAGAACCGTTTACAGGGAAGTACATGAAATACTATGGAGACGGACAGAAGAAGTTAGAGGAAAACTACAAGGGTGGAAAGTTAGAAGGATTTTCGACCGGATGGTTTGAGAACGGACAGAAGCATTGGGAAGGGAACTACAAGGATGGTAAGAAAGACGGGCATTGGATTTAATGGTTTGAGAACGGAAACATCACCAAAACCGTGACGTATAAGAATGGTAAGGAAGTCCAATGTTCGGGGGGACTTTGTAAGTACCAAAAAGGGAAGGTTTCCTTAACTGGAACCCCCGTTTTGTACTGACTGACGAGAAGTTTTTAGAGGGTTGTGAATACTGGATTAAAGGAACCGGTTGTTGTTGTTGTTGTTGTTGGAGGGTGTAAAGTGTCGTTAATTTCCGGTTGGACTACCAAGAACAACCTATATTCTTTGTATATGTAATTGGTTTAATTTTTACTTGGGTTGGATGGAGTGAAGTTTTATAAAGATTTTACAAAGTGTCCTAGAACCCAGTAAACACAAGGGGTTCAGGGGTGTTCGTAATTCGAGTACAATCGGAAACCACGGTTATAGTGGCCAGACGGTGATTTTCGGGTCAACCCGGATTGCGTTAGCCCGAATGGTTCAGAACTGGCTGTACACTGTGATGACAACGAGCTCTTGGGGAATGGTTTTATGAATCTTGAAAAAGTGGTCTTCGGTTTTTTCATCGTACTTGCGCTGACCCTCAATTTCGGGTTTTTCCTCGGAGAAATGGAAAATCCAGCACACCATAGCGTGTACGAATTGTTCGCGGTGATCTTGATAAACCTGATTGCAACCGGGCTTAAGCTCGGTGACCGTTCCCATATCGGCGCGGTATTGCTTTCCACCAGTCTTGTTGCCGATCTGCAGTTGATCGCGGCAGCCATCTACTGGGCGTTCGTTGAGCACATCACCAATACCGGATTGACTCCGCAAGTCATGGCCAGCATCATCTCTCTGACCGGCGGGGCCTTGCTAGCAAACGTTATTTCGGTCGTGATACTGGTCTCAGACACCTTGATGACCCGACACTAACGGTATGCCCGGATCCCTTGATGTCGGCAGGGTCGGCGCGGTCGTTGGGCGCCAGATGCGCATGCCGATCATAACCCTGTTAGTGGTTTACGCGGTCGCGGTTGCCGGAATGACCCTGATTCCCGGACGGGTGGTCGATGGTGAGACGCAGTACATGAGCATTTTCCATGCGTTTTACTTCATGACCTATACTGCGACCACCACCGGTTTCGGCGAAATTCCCTACGAGTTCAGCAATGCCCAGAGGATGTGGGCAATCGTTTGCCTGTACGTCAGCGTGGTTGCCTGGTTTTATGCCATCGGCACGATCATTCAGCTGATCACGAACCCCTATTTCCTACAGGCCCTCGCCGAGCAGAAATTTGCCCGACAGGTCAAGCGACTGTCTTCGCCTTTCTATATTCTCTGCGGTTTCGGCGATACCGGAAGCCTGCTGGCGCGGGGACTCAGCGATGCCAACATTTCCGCAGTGATTATCGAGTCCGAGGTCGAGCGCCTGAAGGCCTTATTGCTGAGGGATTACCGCGTCCCGATGCCCGGGTTGTGCGCCGACGCCAGCATACCGAAGCACCTGATCGAAGCCGGACTGCAGCGGTCGAACTGCATCGGGGTCATCATTGTGACCCGCAACGAGGAAGTGAACCTGCGGATTTCGGTGATGGCGTATGTGCTGAACCCGTCAATCAGGATCGTCGCCATGTCGAAAGTAGGTTTCTACAATGACAGGATTGCCTCGCTCGGACGTGAGACACATATCGTTGACCCCTTCAGAAGCTTTGCTCGCGGGTTGGCCATCGCCCTGTTTAATCCGAAGACTTACGGGCTGAACCAATGGATCATCGGGGCACCGGGAGCCAGTCTCAGAAAAACGGTCGTCTTCCCGACCGGAGCCTGGATTATCTGCGGTTATGGCCGGATGGGCCAGGAACTGCATTACGTCCTATCGAAAAACAACGTTCGGACCGCTGTGATCGATGTTCACGATCCTCCGGCGGAGGTTGATTTTGACTGTTATGTCCAGGGGAGGGCAACGGAACAGAGCCTGGAGGCGGCCGGGATCGACAAGGCTGTCGGGATACTGATTGCTACCGATGACGATGGTCGTAACCTGGGGATACTGGTCAATGCTAGATCCCTGAATCCGGGCCTGTTCACCGTGGTTCGACAGAACCTTCATGAAAATGAAACGGCTTTTCTAGCCGGACAAGCCGACCTCATAATGCAGCCCTCTCTGGTAACGGCTAGGCGAATTTTCTATTCACTGATTGCCCCGCTTCTGAAACCACTGTTTGAGCACCTCGTCGAATGTGCCAACGAGGGTCAGGATATGGTTTCGCAGTTGATGGAGCGTCTGGAGCGTGTCGTGGGCGATGTGCAACCGCACTTGATGACGCTGCGAATTGACCGGTCAAGCAGTGCCGCGGCCATTGATCTGATCGAAAGCGGCGAGAAACTCTTGCTGGCAGAACTTCTGCAGGACCCGGCGACGCGCGACGGACTGGCCACGGTGCCGCTGGTGGTGCGTTCGGCAAACGGCGCCGAGATGATCCTTCCGGCTGACGATTACCAGATACAGGAACATGACGAATTTCTTTTCTGCGGCAAGGCGCGCGCTCATTTGCTATTGAAGTCGAACCTTCACAACGAGTATACACTGCATTACCTGAAAACCGGTGTGGACAAACCTAGAGGATGGATCGCCAAATGGGTGGTCAGGAAACTGCATCAACGCCACAGTGCCTGATGTCGTTGGAGAGCTTGGCTGGAGTAGGTCTTTTGAGGGAAGGGCTTCTCTGCCTTATCAAAACCGCCCCCCAGCAGCTGCTAAAGACTTGTTGAATCGATCACAGGTAGTAAACTATGATCGACTGATCTTCCAAGGGGACAAAGAACATGAGTCTCAAAACAGCGGATCTATGCGACGATCATTCTGACAAGGCCGATATCCAGATTGCCGAACCGATCTTTCGCAGCTACGGTGGAAATTCTGCCTTCTCAGGAAAAATCACGACATTGAAGATCTTCGAAGACAACAGTCTAGTCCGTTCTGCTCTTGAAACGCGGGTCGACAGTCGGGTCTTGGTCGTCGACGGAGGGGGCTCGCACCGATGTGCCTTGATGGGGGACAACCTCGCCAGACTGGCGGTGAATAACGGATGGACCGGTGTTGTGGTGTACGGCTGTATTCGTGACTCTGCGGACATCAATGAGATGGCGGTTGGAGTGCGTGCACTGCATACACACCCCCTGAAAAGCGGTAAGCGTGGTGTCGGTGAACAGGACATCCCGGTTTCCTTTGCCAGTGTGACCTTCAGGAAAGATCATTATATCTACGTTGACGAGGACGGAATCATTGTTTCGCCGGAGCCCCTGGCCTGACTGACAATGGGCAACCGGCTTTCAAGGATTTATACCCGTACGGGTGACGATGGATCAACCGGGCTGGGTGATGGCAGCCGGGTTGCCAAAGACGACCTCCGTATCGAAGCCTACGGAACCGTCGACGAACTTAATAGTCACCTGGGCGTGATCCTGGCTCTGAACCTGCCGTCCGAGATCAGTCAGCTGCTGGTAAAAGTCCAGCATCTGCTGTTTAACCTCGGGGGCGAGCTTTGCGTGCCTGAAACCCTAGTGATCAAACAGGATCACGTTGACTGGCTGGAAGAATCGCTTGACCGGCTGAATGCGGAACTGCCTTCGCTGCGGGAGTTCATTCTTCCCGGCGGCAACCTGGCCGCCGCTGTCTGCCATGTGGCGCGGACCGTTTGTCGCCGTTGTGAACGGATCTTGGTTTCCCTGTCCAGGGAGCAGTCTGTCAACCCCATGGCATGTACTTTCCTGAATCGCCTTTCCGACCTGCTTTTCGTGGTTGCCCGAGTCCTCGCCCGAGCCGACGGCGAGGAGGTTTTCTGGGACAGGGACCTGTTGTCCTGGGATTAACCCCGATTCTGGGTGTTTCGTCTACAGTCGATTCGCTGCTCTGGAATTGAACCCTCACCTTCCTGCCGTGTCCTGAATATTCCGATGCAGGCTTTCTGGCTGGGCCCAGTGTTGGATGGGTGATCCGCGCATCGTCCAGGGATCTGCCTACGGTTTAACTGCAATCGTCGTGGTTGTGATCGTGCGGCCGATGACTTCTATCCTGTTCAAGGCGTCTGTTCATTCCCCATGCCCGGGTTCTCGGCTCGATACAGGAATGACCTGCTGACCTGCATCGGTTAACCATGCCAGGTTTTGGAGACTTCCATTCTGTTGTTGCGGCCGACGGTTTTCCTGCGTTGTCCGGTTCATTGATTGTTCACTGCCGAGACAATGGGCGCGTAGCGCAAGAAGCGGTGGCCCAGAAGCATGTCGCCCCCATTTGCCCGCCGATTCAGACCCATCCTGGCGAGGCTTCTGGCCCTTGAATCTTTGCAGTTTGTCGCCTCACTCGCCTGCCGGTCTGTAAGCCATGACTTCTTCCCTTTCTTGCTGAATGTGGGTCCTGGGTTTGGAACAGCCCCTCGCCTTAAGTTTCCTCAGTCGCGCAGGGTTGACTTGATGGATTTTAGTTCCTATAGTGCAAAATAATGGGAAAAAGTGAAAAAAATTGGTAAAAAATAATGCTACGGGGTGTAGACGCAATCAATCTGGACGGTAAGGGGCGCTTTTCGATTCCTACGAAGTACCGTGCCGTGTTGGAAGATCACTGCGAAAGCAAGCTCGTGGTTACCGCGAACCGCGAGCGCTTCCTGGTTCTGTATCCGTTGCCTCTGTGGGAGGAAACTGAATGCAAGCTGAAAAAATTGCCAACGCTGAACAAGACAGCCATGCGCTTCAAACGTTTTATCCTCGGCTACGCGTCGCAGTGTGACTTGGACGGGCACGGACGGGTTTTGTTGCCCGAAAAACTAAGGACCTTCGCAGGGCTTGAAAAACGGATTGTTCTTTCGAGCCAGATTGACCGGTTTGAAATCTGGTCGGAAGAAGCCTGGGAACAGAGTGTGGATGCATGGCTTGAAGACGATAATCTGGACGAACTGAAAGAGGTTGCCAGTGATCTGGTTATCTAGGCAGAACCTTGTCGGATGAGCATCTGCCGGTCATGCCTGATGAAACCATTCAGGCGCTGGCGATTGACCCGGGAGGGATTTACATTGATTGCACATTCGGAAGAGGGGGGCATAGCCGCCTGATTCTGGAGCGTCTGGAACGCGAGGGGAGGCTTCTTGCGTTTGACCGGGATGCTCAGGCTGCCAACTCGAAGACAGCGCACGAATTGCGGCGTGATCCGAAATTCAGACTGGAGAAATGCAACCTCATGAACCTTGAAACGCTTGCTGCATCTCGAGGGTGGTTGGGCCAGGTCACCGGGGTCCTGATGGATCTCGGTGTTTCTTCCCCACAGCTTGATGATGCAAACCGGGGTTTCAGTTTCATGAGAGACGGACCGCTGGACATGCGAATGGACACGACCACGGGTGGAACTGCGGCCGAATGGATTGATACGGTTTCAGAGCGTGAACTGGTGCGGGTTCTGAAGACTTTCGGGGAAGAACGTTATGCCCGTCGGATCGCCAGGGCGGTGGTGAAGAGCCGAGGTGTTCAGCCGATCAGGACGACCCTGGAACTGGCCCGGCTAATTGAGCAGGCTGTACCGCGGCGCGATCCAGGGAAGCATCCGGCGACGCGCAGTTTTCAGGCAATCAGGGTTCATCTGAATAAGGAGTTGGAGGAATTGAAAACCGGCCTCGAGCAGGCGGTGAAGATCATGAAGCCGGCCGGGCGTCTGGTGGTGATTTCATTTCATTCGCTGGAGGACAGGATCGTCAAACGATTCATTCGGCGTGAATGCAGGGGAGAGAACTTTCCCCCGAGACTGCCGGTCATGGCGTCGGCGTTTTCTCCTAGGCTCAGGTCACTGGGCCGGGCAGTTCGGGCAGGGGATCGCGAGGTGACTGCCAATTCTCGCGCTCGAAGCGCCGTTCTTCGGGCGGCGGAGCGGGTAGGCCGGTGATGCATTTACTTGGCTTGGCTTTTCTGGTGACCGGCTCCGCGGCCGGCGTGGTTTATCAGAACTATTATTTCAGGGATCTGTTCATGGAGATCCGGCGGTTGGAAACGGCACTGGATAATGGCGAAGTGGAATCGGGCCAGTTGCAACTGGAGAAAATGACGCTGGCTGGCTACGGCCGCATCGAGAGCACCGCTCGTGCCCAGATGGGCCTGATCATGCCACCCTGGGAATCCATCGTTTATCTGAAACCATCCGGGAGTGTAGAGGCTTTGGCAGGTGATTGATCAGAACACTTTTGTTGCCGAATATGCAGACCGCAGACGGATTCTTCTGCTGGTTCTGCTCGGGGCGATGGCTACCGTGATCGGCAAGGCGGTTGACCTGCAGGTGATGGAAACCGATGTTCTGCAACGAAAAGCCGAAATGCAGTATATCAGTGCCGTTTCGATATCTGCCTATCGGGGGAATATTGTCGACCGCCACGGTGAACCGCTGGCGATCAGTGCGCCGGTGCATTCGGTGTGGGTGGATCCGCAGCGATTCGTGACCACCGGGCAACAGAGACACGCGCTGGCCAGGTTGCTGGATGTTCCGGCGAAGCGTCTCGATGAATTGACGCCAGGAAAGTCAAGGCGGCGTTTCGTCTATGTTCGGCGGCGCATCAGCCCGTCACTGCAGAAAGAAGTCGCGGCGCTGAAACTGCCCGGGGTGTTCTTTAAGCGAGAATACAAGCGCTACTACCCTGCCGGTGAAGTTTCCGCCCAGCTGGTTGGTTTTACCAATGTGGATGATGTCGGGCTGGAAGGGATCGAACTGGCTTTCCAGAAAACGCTGAACGGAACCCCAGGCAGGAAGAAGGTCATCCGCAACGGCAAGCGCGAAGTAGTGGCCGATCTTGAACGTGCTGATAACCCGGTTCCGGGCGAGGACGTCCAGTTGTCGATCGACCAGCGGTTTCAGTACATTGCCTACCGGGAACTGAAGGCTGCTTTCATTAAGCACCAGGCGCGTGCCGCAAGCTTGGTGATGCTCGATGCCCGCAACGGCGACATCCTGGCGATGGTCAACCAGCCGTCTTTCAATCCGAATACGGTCAGGGGGCGGGACCGGGGGCGTTTTCGAAACCGTGCGATCACCGATGTCTTCGAGCCGGGATCAACGATGAAACCGTTTGCGGTGGCCTGTGCACTTGAACAGGGGACCCTGAGTCCAGATACGGTGATCGATACCAGCCCCGGGACCTTCCGGATCGGTCGGAACATGGTTCGTGACATGCACGATTACGGTTCGCTGGATGTTGCGCATATCCTCCAGAAATCAAGCAACGTGGGCATCAGCAAGTTGGCTTTGTCGTTATCGCCGGAGTCGTTCCTGGGCTGTTACCAGCAGCTTGGATTCGGTCAATTGGTGGGGGTTGGGTTCCCGGGCGAAAGCTCGGGGAGATTGCTCGGTTACGGCAAGCTCCGTCCATTCGAGCAGGCCACTTTGTCATTTGGTTACGGGTTGTCTGTATCTGCCCTGCAGCTGGCCCAAGCCTACACGGCCCTGGCCAACGAAGGCGAGATGCTGCGGGCGCGTCTGATCAGGGACGAATATATTGAGCCAGCGG
>DBZZ01000057.1:13274-19212 GCA_002311315.1 Methylococcaceae bacterium UBA1147
GTTCGCGTGATGTCAGCCGATACCGCGAGAACCGTCCGGCAGATGCTTGAACAAGTTGTTTCCGAGGGTACGGCGACCAATGCCGCGGTGCGCGGTTTTCGGGTTTCCGGTAAAACCGGGACGGTAAGGAAAGTCGGCGAGGGTGGGTACAGTAATGATCGGCATCTGGCTATTTTCGCCGGGATTGCGCCTGCCAGTCGGCCACGGATCGTGATGGTCGTTGTCGTTGACGAGCCGGGCGAAAGTGAATACTACGGAAGCCTGGTTGCAGCGCCGGTTTTTTCGCGTGTGACCGGCAGTGTCCTGAGGTTGTTGGGGATTCAGCCCGACCGGGAGCAGTCCATGTCGCTAGTCCGGGTGACGCAGGATGGATCGATTTGATGATGACCGCGCCCAAATCCAGGCAAACCGGTTTACGCAACCTGATGAGTGGAATCATCGAATCCGGAAGGCTTCCCGATATTGCCGTTTCCGGCCTGACAACGGACAGTCGTTCGGTGGCTTCGGGTGAGGTCTTTTTCGCCGTATCCGGTTTTCGGGAGCATGGCCTGCGCTACGGTTTTGAGGCAGTTGAACAGGGCGCGGCTGCAATTGTTTATGACCCCGAGGGTACAGATTCAGGCCAGATTGAGCAGTTGCGCCAGTCTGTCGATTGTCCACTGATCCCTGTGTTTTCGCTGAGGTCCGAACTCGGGCCGATTGCTGACCGGTTCTACGGCTGTCCTTCGGCAGGGATGGACCTGGTCGGAATTACCGGGACCAATGGCAAGACTTCCTGCTGTAATTTTCTTGGTCAGGCCTTGTCCAGGTTCAAGCCGACGGGTGTTGTCGGCACCGTTGGCTGGGGATTCCCGGGCAATCTGCAGAACTTGTCGAATACCACGCCAGAGCCGGTTCAACTGCACGCAATGCTCGCCAGTCTGAGGCAACAGGGGGCCAAGTTCGTGGCCATGGAGGTGTCGTCCCACGGGCTGGTACAGAAAAGAACTCGCGCGGTTCGGTTCGTGGGCGCGGCCTTCACCAATATAACCCGCGACCACCTTGATTTTCACAAGACCATGCGGGTTTACGTGAATGCAAAACTCCAGCTTCTATCCTCTCCGGGGCTCCAGTTCGTGGTGGTCAACATGGATGACCGCCATGCTGACCAGATTCTGCAGGCAGTGCCTTCCGAGGTCCGGATTATGGGTTTTTCAAGAAGCCAGCAGTCCGACTCTCCTTTCGTCAGGTTGAAATGTTCCGCGGTGTGCCATGCTGATGACGGGGTCGAATTCAAGGTACATTTTGAAGGACGCACAGTACCTGTATCGACCCCGCTTTTTTGCGATTTCAACGTCGAGAACCTGCTGACTGTTCTCGGGGTAATGCTGGAGCTGGGGATTTCCCTGGAGGAAGCGGTCGCCGCCCTAGTAGAGATCAGGCCGGTTGCCGGGCGTCTTGAGCATTTTTCGCAGGGGAGTGATGCTCCCTCAGTGATCGTTGACTATGCCCATACCCCTCATGCGCTGCAAAGTATCCTGCAAGGTGTCAGAAGGCATTGTCAGGGGCAACTTTGGCTTGTGTTCGGATGCGGTGGTGACCGGGATCGGGGGAAAAGGCCGCTGATGGGGCGGATCGCCGAAAAATTCGCTGATCAGGTTGTGCTGACCGATGACAATCCTCGAGTCGAAGACGGTTCCGGGATCATCAAGGAAATCCTCCGCGGCTTTGCCGACCCGGGCGTCCGAGTCGAGCGCGACCGACGGAAGGCTATCCAGTTGGCGATTCAACACGCCTTGCCGGATGACCTAGTGGTTATTGCCGGGAAGGGACACGAGACAACGCAGGAAATCAATGATGTCAGGTTTCCGTGCGATGACCGGGCGTTGGCCAGAGAAGCTCTGGTACAAAGAGTCACTGCAGGGGATACCCTGCAGTGAATATGTCACTGAGCGACACGTGCCGGATCGTCAATGGAACGATGTCCGGCCCCGACGCCCATTTTTCATCTGTCAGCATCAATACCCGAAGCCTGCAGCGGGGCGATCTTTTCGTCGCCATAGCGGGCGAACATTTCGATGCCCATGATTTTCTGGATGTCGCAGCGGAAAAGGGTGCGGTCGGGGCAATCATTGGGCGACAGGTGAGGTCCGAATTGCCGACGATCCGGGTCAAGGATACCCGTCTGGCACTCGGCCGCCTGGCCAGGGAGTGGAGGAAAAGCTGTAGCGGCCCGGTCATTGGAGTCACGGGCAGTAATGGAAAAACCACGGTCAAGGAAATGATCGCTTCCATTCTCGGGCTAAACGGCCGGGTTCTGTTTACCCAGGGCAACATGAACAACGAGATTGGTGTTCCCCTTACCCTGTTGAGGCTGGGTCGGGATGACCAGTATGCCGTGGTCGAAATGGGCGCCAATCACTCTGGAGAAATTGCTTACTCGAGCAGCCTTGCGGAGCCGGACGTCGCGGTTCTGACCAATGCCGGCTCGGCTCACCTCGAAGGTTTCTGCAGCCTTCAGGGGGTTGCCAGGGCCAAGGGGGAACTGGTGGCTTCTCTTTCCGGCGAGGGTGTNNCTGTCCTCAACGTTGACGACCGTTTTTTTGAATATTGGCGGGGTCTTGCCGGTAGCGCCCGAGTTCTGTCCTTCGGTCTGGGCTCAGGTGCCGATATCCGGGCCACCGACATTGAGATGACCTGGACCCCGGTAGGCGTGGAAAACCGCTTTAATTTGCATACTGGAGGAACCCGGCGATCCATCAGATTACAGGTGGCGGGAACACACAACGTCTGCAACGCTCTGGCAGCTGCCGCCGCGGCGCAGGCCGTTGGCATCAATCTAGACCAGATCCGGGAAGGTCTGGAAAATTTCCGCCCGGTTCGGGGTCGAGTGCAGCCGATTCCGGGTCTCGCCGGCAGCCTGGTGATCGACGATACCTACAATGCAAACCCATCATCCTTCGAGGCGGCGATTGACGTTCTTGCACAGTTCAAGGGAGAACGGTGCGTCATTCTGGGCGCCTTTGCCGAACTGGGTGAATCCAGCGATGAACTGCACGAACAGGTCGGCCTTCATGCAAGAAATCAGGGCATATCACGGTTTTTCGCAACCGGGCAGGGAGCCGAAAAGGCTGTCGCTGCCTTTGGTGACGGCGCCCGTTTTTTCAATTGCCAGTCCGATCTTATCGAAGCGTCCAGGGAATTGCTGAGCTGCCATGTCGTGGTGCTGGTGAAGGGTTCGCGCAGCCAGAAAATGGATCGTGTTGTGGAAGCGCTCCGTTCCAGCGAGAGCAACTAGTCATGTTGCTTTATCTGGCCAATCTGCTGACCGAATACGAAAGTGGATTCCGGGTATTCCAGTACCTTACTTTTCGCTCGATCCTTGGCGCCCTGACCGCGCTGATGATTTCGTTCATCGTTGGGCCGGTGATGATCCGGCGACTCAGTGCCGGGAACATCGGTCAGTCTGTGCGTCATGACGGCCCCGAATCCCATTTTTCGAAGGCGGGGACCCCGACCATGGGGGGAGCGCTGATCCTGGTGGCGATCAGTGTCAGTACCCTGCTGTGGGGAGACTGGGACAATCGTTATATCTGGGTTGTGTTGTTCGTGACTTTGAGCCTGGGTGTCATTGGTTTCATCGATGATTACCGGAAGATCGTGGCGGGAAACAGCAAAGGGCTGTCGGCCCGGTCGAAGCTCTTCTGGCAATCATTGGTTGCAGTTTCAGCCTCGGTGTTTCTGTTCAAGAGCGCGACCGTTGCCGCCGAAACCCAGTTCATTGTTCCATTCTTCAAGAACGTGATGATCGACCTCGGATGGGGCTATGTCGTTGTGTCGTACTTTGTCATTGTCGGCACCAGTAATGCGGTCAATCTGACTGACGGATTGGACGGACTGGCCATTCTGCCGACGGTCCTGGTCGGTGGGGCACTGGGTATTTTCGCTTATGTCTCGGGACACTCGACTTTTGCCGAGTATCTTGCGATTCCCTACATCCCGGCTGCGGGTGAACTGGTGGTTTTCTGCGGTGCATTGGTTGGGGCCGGTCTCGGGTTCCTCTGGTTCAATGCTTATCCGGCACAGGTATTCATGGGCGATGTGGGTGCCCTGGCCCTCGGTGGCGCACTGGGTATTCTCGCGGTGCTGGTCAGGCAGGAAATTGTCCTGATGATCATGGGCGGCGTATTCGTAATGGAAACCGTCTCCGTAATATTGCAAGTGATTTCCTTCAAGCTCACCGGAAAACGCATCTTTCGAATGGCCCCCATTCACCATCATTTCGAATTGAAAGGCTGGCCAGAACCGAGGGTGATCGTACGTTTCTGGATCATTACCGTGATCCTGGTTCTGATCGGCCTGGCGACGCTGAAACTGAGATGATTGAAGCGGACAACACACAAGCTCTCCAGAAAACCGTGCACGGCGGCCTGTCGGTTCTGGAAATCATCCCCGGAGAATCGGTGGTTGTGGTTATCGGCCTGGGTTTAACCGGTTTCTCGGTGGTCCGTTTTCTGGTGTCGCGCGGCGTTGAAGTCACCGTTGCCGATGACCGCGAACATCCGCCCTACCTTGGCCGTCTGAACGAACTTGGGCAGGACATCCCCCGGGCGCTGGGGGGCTACGATGCGCAGGTATTCAACGGCACCACCCATCTGGTTGTCAGTCCGGGTGTCTCTCTGGAAACCAGGGAAGTCCGGCGGGCGCTGGACCTGGGCTTGCAACTTGTGAGTGACATCGACCTGTTTATGTCTTCAACTCCCGGGAAGGTGATCGGTATCACCGGTTCGAATGGGAAAAGTACCGTAACCACGCTGCTGGGCGTGATGGCGCAGAAGGACGGCAGGAGGGTCAAGGTTGGTGGAAACCTGGGGGTGCCGGCGTTGGACCTGCTGGATCAGGATGAGCCAGCGGATTTGTACGTTCTCGAATTGTCCAGTTTCCAGCTGGAACGAAGCTCGTTTCTGCACACCGACACGGCGACCGTGTTGAACATCAGTCCCGACCACATGGACCGCCATGGCGACCTGGAAACCTACGCGCGGGTCAAGCAAAGGATTTTCTCGAAATGCGGGGTGATTGTGATTAACCAGGATGATCCGCTGGTTGCTTCCATGGGCCGGGAGGATCAAGAAGTTCTGCGTTTTGGACTGAAGGAACACCAGCAGCTCGATTTTTCTGTTGAACAACGGGACGGTGCCGAGTGGATCATGTACCGGAAAGACCCTCAGATGCCGGCCGATTCCGTCAGGATGACGGGGCGGCACAACCTGTCAAACACGCTGGCTGCGCTGGCGCTAGGGCATGCTGCTGGGCTTTCAATGGAGACTATGCTCGAGGTGTTGCGGGTATTCCCGGGGCTTCCGCACCGTATGCAGTCGGTGGCAACAATCGACGGAGTCGACTGGGTCAACGACTCCAAGGCGACCAACGTGGCGGCGACGCGCTCGGCGCTCATGAGCCTCGATCGGCCGGTGGTGTTGCTGCTCGGAGGTACCGACAAGGGAGAGGACTTCTCGCGCCTCGTACCGGACGGCGCGCAGATGCGCTCGGTCCTGGCGTACGGCGCCGTCGGTCCGCGGGTCGCGAATGAGGTGCAGGGGAGTGAGTTCGTGGTCGGCGGTCTCGACGTCGTCGTGCAACGCGCTGCCGAGGCTGCGCGGCCAGGCGACGTAGTGTTGCTCTCTCCCGCTTGCTCGAGCTTCGATATGTTCGAGAACTACGAGCAGCGGGGCCGCCGCTTTTCCGCTCTCGCCAGGGAATCGGCATGACGGCTCGCCCTACGGACGTGGCCCCCGTCGGATATGTGCAGCTGCCCGACTCTGGGCTCGGACGGGGGTGGGAGGGCGCCACCCTGATGGCGCTGACGGTGGTTCTGCTGTCCTTCGGTCTCGTCACGCTCTACAGCGCTTCGTCGGTCTTGGCCACGCGAGAGGGGCTTCCCGACACGTACTTCCTG
>DBZZ01000077.1:0-221 GCA_002311315.1 Methylococcaceae bacterium UBA1147
ACCGGCTTATCAAGCCACCTACGCGCGCTTTACGCCCAGTAATTCCGATTAACGCTCGCACCCTCCTTATTACCGCGGCTGCTGGCACGGAGTTAGCCGGTGCTTCTTCTGTCGGTAACGTCATCCTGGGTCGCTATTAACGACCCTCTCTTCCTCCCGACTGAAAGTGCTTTACAACCCGCAGGCCTTCTTCACACACGCGGCATTGCTGGATCAGGCTT
>DBZZ01000077.1:375-8399 GCA_002311315.1 Methylococcaceae bacterium UBA1147
TTTACCCCACCAACTAGCTAATCCAACGCAGGCTCATCCAATCGCGCGAGGTCCGAAGATCCCCCGCTTTCCCCCGTAGGGCGTATGCGGTATTAGCTCGAGTTTCCTCGAGTTGTCCCCCACGACTGGGCAGATTCCTACGCGTTACTCACCCGTCCGCCACTCGTCATCAGGGAGCAAGCTCCCCATGTTACCGTTCGACTTGCATGTGTTAGGCATGCCGCCAGCGTTCAATCTGAGCCATGATCAAACTCTTCAGTTTAATACATCGAAATTACATCTCCTGCCTGAATCCGGCACCACATGGCTTGCGCCATCCCGAACCCCGACAAGTTGTTTCTGGTTCGATTTCAGTTCTCTAAATGAATCTTCGAGATACTTCGGTCGAATATTTCTAGGTCTTACCTAAATATCCAACACGAGTACCCACACAGATTATTTGGTCTCGTTGTTAAAGAGCCGCGGTTTGATCCGCATTGAACCGACGTATTATAGGCCCTAATCGATCCCTGTCAACCGCTGCCGAGAATTATCTTTTCCAGTGGTTCACACCGAATTCCCAGTCACCCGCCCAACCAGAAAATACAGACCCCACAACAACCGCTGATCGCTTCCTTCTGCATCCGATCCTGCTGCAAAAGCAGTACTCGGCCAAACTCAAACCCAGCAGAAACAAGGGGTCATGATTCGTTGGGGCAGTGGCCGATGCGGTTCGATCGGAGAACCGGGTAACATAAGGACTGGTCGGCTGAATAGACTACCAACAGGCTTTTCCGTAAGCCAGGGCCGGCAGGTCTCCCCGGAGGCCTATGGCGTACCGGTTGAAAAAATTCTTTAGCGGTCCGGTTTTATCGATGACATTCATGCCTATAGAGCGCAAATGGCCGAAGCCCTGCGGAAAACGCACAAAAAATCGATCCAGCAAGTCCATGCTCATCATCATGGCCATGTTATCGCCCTTGCGCCAGCGCTCGTACCTACGAAGGGTGCTCGCCCCGGAAATGGGCCTACCGCTGGCCCGGGCCGCAACAACCAGTTCCGCCAGCGCCGCAGCATCCAGAATTCCCAGATTTGCGCCTTGGCCCGCGAGCGGATGCACAGTATGCGCAGAATCACCAACCAGTACCACCCGTTCACGAAAATAGTCCGGCGCGTACTGCAGCTTCAGTGGGAACGATGCCCGTTTCCCTGCCAACGCCAACGAGCCTAGTAGTCCAGCACTGGCGTGCTCGAGTTCTTCGATAAACCGGCTTTCCGGCATTTCGAGATAACCCCGGGTCGTGTCCGTATCCGAGGTCCATACGATCGACGACAGGTTTTTGCCCACGGGCAGGAAAGCCAACGGCCCTTGCGGCAGGAATCGCTGGTAAGCGGTTTCATTGTGAGATTCGCCGGTTTCGACAGTGGCGACCAGTGCTGCCTGCCGATACCCCCAGCCCTTGACATTCATTCCGGCCATCGAACGCACGGCTGACTCGCCGCCATCCGCAGCAACCACCAGGCCGGCCAGAACAGAGTTGCCATCCTCCAGCGAAAGCGTGCAGCCATCTTCTGCCGATTCCAGGCCGGCCACCCTTGCCGGACACAGAAGACGCGCATCCGAGAGGTTCTCGAGAAAATCCCACAGTGCCGCCACGGAAACCCGGTTCTCCACGATATAGCCAAGAACGTCATGGCCGATATCTGCACCATCGAAGAACAGCTGCCCTCCGAAATCGCCGTCCCAGACTTTCATGAATCGATAGGCCTCGGCCCGGCGGGCAGCAATGGACGGCCACACACCCAGCGTATCCAGTACCGTGCGGCTGGCCATGGTCAGGGCCGAAACCCGAAGGTCGGTCGTATTCTCGGACCATTCCCGCACTGGAGGGCGCCCTTCCAGCAGAACCGTTCGAATACCAGCGCGTGCCAGAATGCAGGCCAGTGTTGCGCCGACCATTCCGCCGCCGACGACAGCCACATCGCAAACCTCCGAGTGCCGGCTCACTCCGGCCTACTCCCGATTCTCGGCACCCGTCCACCAAGCCCCATCGCATGTCGTGTTAGCCAGTGTTTGGCCATGCTACAGTGGTCCAGGAACAACAGCCCAAGGCCTCTTGCACCCACCGCCGGAAGCCAGTCGTTCGAAAAAACCCTGACCACCCCGTCGGTAAAGCGGATCACGGCCTCATGGTCGGTGCGCCGCGCTTCGGCATAGGCCTCGATCAGGCGCGGTGCTCCAGGATCACGACACTGGCCGGCATCATCAATGATCATTTCCGCGAGCAAGGCTATATCTCGAATACCCAGATTGAAGCCCTGCCCAGCAACCGGATGCAATTGGTGAGCCGCGTTACCTACCAGTACACTGCGCGGCCCGATCATGGTCTCGGCCCGAACCAGTTCAAGCGGGAACTGAACCCGGACAGATTCCAGTTCAAGTTTCCCGAGCCGGAACCCGAAGGCATCCTGGAGTCGAGTCCGAAACTTCTGGTCATCCAGCGCCATGATCCGTTCCGCCTCTTCCGCCGCCTGCGTCCAGACCACCGAGCAACAGCCATCCACCATCGGCAGAACCGCCAAAGGCCCGGTTGAGGTAAAGCGTTCGAACGCCATGCCAAGAGGGTCTACTTCCGGCCTGATCACGGTAACGATTGCTGTTTGCCGGTAATCCCGGGTTTCCAACCCAATGTTCAGGAAACGCCGGACCGAAGACTGGACCCCATCCGCTCCAACCAGCAGGCGGGTCACGGGAGTGAGGTCCTCCTCGCCCCGGCGTAGCGTCAGGCAGACACTCTCAGGGCCAGCACTGAAGCCCATCAGCCGGGCCGGACAGATCCGTTCAATTGGCGACGATTCAAGGATGTCCGAGATATGATCTTCCAGTCCCCCCGCCGTGATCACATAGCCAAGCGCATCGACCCCTTCCTTCTCTGCCGAAAGACGGGCTTTGGCGAAATGACCCCGATCAGACACGTGAATGTCGCGGATGGCCGAGCTCTTTTCGGCCACCCCTTCCCAGATCCCCAGCGACCGCAGAAGGTTCACCGTGCCGTAGGACAGGGCCAGTGCACGCCTAGCGGCAGGAGAGGAGTGGCGCTGTTCGTCGGTAACGGCTTCAACCACGGCAACGCTGTATCCGGTATCCTGCAAGGCCAGTGCGAGGCTTCCCCCGGAAAGTCCGCCACCGATGATGACGATGTCATAGTCGGAAGACATTCGGTCAGGCCATCAGTTGTTCAATCTCGGAAACGGTCTTCGGCACATTGGCCGACAGCACCTCGCAACCGTCTTGCGTTACCAGGACATCATCCTCGATCCGGATACCGATTCCGCGCCATTTCTCGTCAACGTCCTGGCAATCGGCTGCAACGTAAAGGCCGGGTTCAACCGTCAGCACCATCCCGGGTTCGAGAAGCCTCCATTTGCCGTCCACTTTATAGTCTCCGACGTCGTGTACATCCATTCCCAGCCAGTGACCGGTACGGTGCATGTAGAATTTCTTGTAGGATTCGTTCTTGATCAAGCTGGCTAGGCGTCCTTGAAGTAGCCCCAGTTCAATCAGCCCGCAGGTCAGTACTCGGACCGCCGCATTGTGGGGATCGTTCCAGTGATTGCCGGGACGCACTTGTTCGATGGCGGCCAACTGGGCGTCAAGAACGAGCTGGTACAGAGCCCGCTGGGCCTCGCTGAAACGTCCCGAGACCGGGAACGTACGGGTAATGTCCGCAGCGTAGTTCTGGTATTCCGCACCCGCATCGATCAGCAATAGGCTCCCTTCCTGCAACGGGTCCCGGTTTTCCGTGTAATGCAGGACACAGGCATTGCTCCCTCCCGCCACGATCGATGGATAAGCGGGAAAGCGCATTCCGTTGCTGGTGAATTCGTGCATCAATTCAGCTTCCACCTGGTATTCGTAAAGCCCCGGCCGAGTCGTCTGCATCGCCCGAACATGCGCCTTTGCAGAGACCTGGGCCGCCTTGCGCATGAGCTTCTGTTCGGCCGGACTCTTGTAAAGCCGCATCTCGTGAAGCAGATGCTCCAGCGAAACGAACTCCATAGGAGCGGACACCCCGTTCCTCACCTGATCTCGCAATTGCCTGACGTAATCCAGCAATTGCTGGTCCAGGTGATTGTCCCGGCCCATCGGATAGAAAACCTTCTCTCTGTTCTCCATCAGCCCGGGCAGAATATCGTCCACATCTTCAATGGGGAACGCATCGTCGGCACCAAACTCTTCCCTGGCACCCTTCAGTCCGGCGTTGCGGCCGGTCCAAAGCGCCATCGTTTCATCCATTTCGCGACAGAACAGGATGTACTCCGCCGGCCGTCGACTAGGAACGAATACAGCCAGAGCGCCAGACTCCTCGAATCCGGTCAGGTAATAGAAGTCACTGTCCTGCCGGTAAGGGTACTCTATATCCCTGTTCCGCTGGCTCACCGGCGCGCTGGCGATTACCGCAATATTGCCGGTTCCCACCATGCGAATGAATTCCTTGCGTCGCCGCCTGAATTCGCTTTTTGCTATCTTCACCTTAATTTGCCCGAGACTGGTTGAACCGTGATCCTGCCGATCGCAGGAATTCAGTGGGGTTTTGATTGCGCAGATGAAGGCACCACCAGCAACTCGGTGCGGACCAGTTCCACACCGACCCGAACGTATTCGATCAGTTCCATCAGCGATGTTTCGTCATCTTCGGAATCGGAATCGGAATCCGAATCGACCTGCGAGATCGCGATGAAGTCATTGATGATTTCCTTGCATTCACCGGGCCAAGACATTTCAACATCGGCACTGCCCAACCCATGCAGGAAACCCTCACACCATTCGCTCAGCACGAAGACACGGTCGCTGATGCTAACATCGTCACAGGGCAGGCAAGGTGAAAACCCGAAACCGCCAGCGGCCATCAGGTCCCGAGTGTTGTCGAACAATGCGGCCAGGTGCTCTACTCCCTGAGCGTCAAACTCCCCAGTCAGGATTCGACTGCTGTTCAGCTCATTCTGCCAACAAAAGAAGCTGACCGACTGATCGACGCACAACATCCCGGTCATGATCCCGTGAGCTTCGGCAATCGAACACTCGGCGCCGCTATTTTCAATAATCAGCTGGTAATCGTCGTAGGATAAACCGGAGGTCATTTCCTTGCTAGACCTAGAAAAAATAATGCCTTATTCTAACATCCGCAGACGGTCCATCGGAAACTGGTTCAATTCGGTCATTCCCCAATGAGTCAAGAGACGCTCCAGACACTGAAACAACTCGCAGAGAAGGTCGACCGGTTGGCAAGCCTTTGCGAACGACTGCAAATCGAAAATGAAGCCCTCAAGACAAAACAGCGGGAACTGGCCCGCGACCGCGCCCGACTCATAGAATGTAGCGCTCTGGTGAAAGGCCGGGTGGAATCCATGATCACAAGGCTCAAAACCCTGGGACAGGGAAATTGACCGATTCGACGGAAGCGGTCAGTATCCGGATACTCGGCAAGGAATACCGCATCGCCTGTTCGGGAAACGAACGCGATGAACTGCTCGAATCGGCCGGCTACCTTGACGAAAAGATGCGGGAAGCACGGGATGCAGCCCGGATCACGGGCAGTGAACGAATTGCCGTGATGGCAGCACTAAACATTACCCACGAACTGGTGCAAATGCGCAAATTGAAGGGCGGCGTTCCCGGCGACATCAACGAACAGCTGATCAGGATACAGTACCGCATTGACACGGTACTGGACACGCAAGAAACCGACTGACTACACCCCGGATGGTGCAAAAAATCTTTTCAATTGCTCGAAAATCAACTCCGGACTAAAAAAAACTTCCAAAGCGTTGTAGACTGTCTGCGCGTGTCTCCTGCCTCGTACGAAACGTTCAGGGTTATTTCTTGAGCCTAATTATCAACCTCGGAGGCAATCGTCGGATGATGGTGTGCATACCCACCCTTGGCGGGAAGCCTGATTCATCAACGACGCTTCCACCTGAACCAACTGGTTCAAGGGAAAACGTGCGTTACGGCGCTGGCGGGAGATGCCAGCCCAGGACCTTCCTGCGGAAGGCCCATCCTTGTCCTTTCGTCCAACGGTGAAACAGCAATCACCTGATCCCGGTCAGTACCAATGAAATACTGGTTGATGAAATCCGAACCCAGCGAATTCAGTATCGACGACCTGGAGCGGGTACCAAATCAGACCGAACACTGGGACGGGGTTAGGAACTACCAGGCGCGCAACATGATGCGCGACGAAATGAAGATCGGCGACACAATCTTTTTCTACCACTCGAACTGCAAGGAACCAGGGATTGTCGGTATTATGCAGGTCTGTCGCGAAAGCTACCCAGACTTTACTGCACACGACCCCGAGGACAAGCATTTCGACCCAAAAAGTTCGGCCGACAATCCACGCTGGTTCATGGTCGATATCCGTTTCATTCGCAAGCTGAGCCGGACCATTTCACTTCGCGAACTGAAGGCATGCAGTGAACTGCATGAACTGGCGCTGGTTCGACGCGGCAACCGCCTTTCAATCATGCCGGTCAGCCACGAACAGTGGGATTTCATCCTCGGCCTCGAATAAGCCTTGTATAAACCGGCTGCTCAGGGCTGGCGCCCGCCCGCGTAAATCTTGTACACAGGGTTGCTGGTCTCGTTCACGTACAGGAAACCCAGAGCATCCAGGCACTGCGTAAAGGCCTTTCGTTCCCCCGACGGGATCTGGATCCCCATCAGCACCTGCCCGAAAGCTGCCCCGTGGTTCCGATAGTGGAACAGGCTGATGTTCCAGCGCCCGCCCAGCGATGAAAGAAACTGCAGTAACGCACCCGGGCGTTCCGGGAACTGGATGCGGTAGACCACTTCATTCAGAAGGCAGGGAGCATGGCCGCCCACCATGTACCGCATATGCTCCTTGGCCAATTCGTTGTCGGTCATGTCCAGGATCGGGAACCCTTTCGCTTCAAGCGATTCGACCAACCGTTTACGCTCTTCATGTTCGCCGCTGGCCGCGAGCCCCACAAAGATATGAGCCTGCCGCTCATCGAAAAACCGATAATTGAATTCGGTGATGTTTCGCCGGCCCAGGGAACGACAGAATTCGAGAAAACTGCCCGCCCGCTCCGGGATGGTTACCGCAAGCAGAACCTCACGCAGTTCCCCAACTTCGGCACGCTCGGCAACATAGCGCAGTCGATCGAAATTGATATTAGCTCCGCTTTCAATCGTGATCAGGTTCTGGTCCCTGACTGAATTCCGGGCAACGTACTTCTTGAGGCCAGCAATTCCAAGCGCGCCCGCGGGCTCGGCAATCGTTCTGGTGTCATCGAAGATATCCTTGATCGCAGCGCAGATTTCATCCGTGTTTACGGTGACCACTTCGTCCACGTAAAGTTTGGCTACCCGAAAGGGTTCCTTACCGATCTGCTTGACCGCCACGCCATCGGCAAAAATCCCAACCTTCTTGATCACCACCCTGCGTTTTGCTTTCAGTGCACGGTTCAGGCAGTCCGCGTCCTCCGGTTCGACACCGATGATCCGGATCTTCGGACAGACGAACTTCACGTAGGCGGCAATGCCGGCGATTAGGCCGCCACCGCCTACAGGAACAAATATCGCATGGATATCAGTTCGAATCTGGCGCAGGATCTCGTCGGCAATCGTCCCTTGACCGGCAATCACGTCAGGATCGTCGTAGGGGTGAATGAAGATCAGATTCTTTTCTTCGGCCAGTTCCAGAGCGTGCACGTAGGCATCATCGTACGAATCGCCAAATAGAACCGTCCGAGCTCCACGACTTTTGACCGAACGAACCTTGATTTCCGGCGTCGTCTTCGGCATCACGATGAGCGCCTTGATCCCGAGTTTGGCAGCGGAAAGGGCAACTCCCTGCGCGTGGTTTCCCGCCGAGGCCGCGATCACACCCTTGGCGCGAGCCTCTTGGTCCAACTGAGCCATCTTGTTGTAAGCCCCGCGCAGCTTGAATGAAAAGACCGGCTGAAGATCCTCTCTTTTAAGGTAAACCTCGTTTCCAAGACGTCGGGAAAGCAATGGC
>DBZZ01000077.1:8416-19483 GCA_002311315.1 Methylococcaceae bacterium UBA1147
CGTAATCCAGCGGCGTTTCTCGAGCAATGTCGTAGACCCTCCTGGCACGCAGGATTTTTTCTATGTAATTGTGATGCATCGATCCTATCGTTTGCTGCGCGCCGGAAACCGGCAAGAACTGGGTTTCACAAGGCCTCATCCATGGTCTCGACCGAATCTCTAAATACGGTGACTTTGGCCTGCGTCCACTTTATCATTTCTGGATTCTAACAGTACTGGAATCTGATGATGTCTCAAGATGGCCTAAAATTTCGGGCGGCGGCGGCGGCGATCGAGTATCTGGACGATCAAAGAATCATTGGCGTAGGCACCGGCTCAACAGTCAACCACTTTATTGATTTGCTGGGCGACTTCAAATCAAGGCTTGATGGAGCCGTCTCCAGTTCCGAGGCCAGTACAGAGAGACTGAAGAAGATCGGAATCCCGGTAATCGATCTGAACAGCGCCGGTTCGATTGACCTCTACGTGGACGGCGCCGATGAAATCAATCCGAGTCTACAGTTGATCAAGGGAGGCGGGGGCGCCCTGACCCGCGAAAAAATCGTCGCCGCAGCCAGTCGGCAATTCGTCTGCATCGCCGACGAAAGCAAACTGGTCGATGTCCTGGGCAGCTTTCCGCTTCCGGTTGAAGTCATACCAATGAGCCGCAGTTTCGTGGCCCGGGAACTGGTCAGGCTGGGAGGACAGCCCGAGTGGCGAAAGGACTTTGTCACCGACAACGGCAACGACATCCTGGATCTCCACAACCTGTCGATCGTCGACCCTCCAAACATGGAAAAGCAGATCAATAGCATCGCCGGGGTGGTCACCGTCGGCTTGTTTGCGAGTCGTCCTGCGGATGTTGTTCTGGTAGGAACGGCCTGCGGTCTGCAAAAACTAACCTGAGAACGACCTCAGCGATGGTTACCAGCGCCGACCGGGCACATCAGTTCGTTCGGTTTCCATACACTTCGCTGTCCTTGTACACATTGTGAAAATGGCGCATCAGGACCATCAGAACCGATGCCACCGGTAGCGCCAGAAGCACCCCGACAAAACCGAAGATTTGGCCGCCTGCCAAAATTGCGAAGATCACCGCAACCGGGTGCAGGCCCACCTTGTCGCCAACCAGAAGCGGCGTCAGCAACATGCCCTCCAGCACCTGTCCGACCCCGAACACCGCCAGCACCGGAACAAGTGCCCAAACATCATGGAACTGCATCATTGCCGCTACACAGGCCGCAACCACGCCGACGATGGAACCGAGGTAAGGGATAAAACTGACAAGGCCAGCAGTCATGCCGATCAGCACGGCCAAGTCGAGGTCAACCAGCCACAGGCCGATGCTGTAGATCACACCCAGCGCGATCATGACCGAGAACTGACCTCTCAGGAAAGCTCCCAGCACCGCATCCGATTCCAGCACGATGCGGCTAACGGTGGGCTCGATACGCTTGGGCAACAAGTCGCGGACTTTCGCGACCAGGACATCCCAATCCCGCAGCAAGTAGAACGCAACAACAGGGATCAGCACCAGGTTCATGATCCACTCCGCAACCGCCATACCGGAACGAGAAATCGAGGCCGCCACGGCAGCGACCAGGCCACCCGCCTGGCTCCAATGTTGCTTGATCACCGCGACCAGCTTTTCGACATCAAGGTACTGCGACTGTACGCCCAACCGTTCGTCCAGCCAGGGAAGCACCTCGCCTTTCAGCCATGCAACGTAGCTCGGCAAACTCGAAAACAGACGGCTGACCTGGTGCTCGAGCAAGGGAACCAACCACAACAGAACCAACCCCAGCACCACCGTCATGGCAAGAAAAACCAGGGTCGCCGCCGCTGTGCGGCTGAATCGCCATGCTTCAAGCCGGTCCGCCAGCGGGTCACCCAGGTATGCGATCCCAGCACCGATAGCAAAGGGCGTAAGAATAGGGGCCAACAGGTAAAACAGCCACGCAGTAGCTGCAAAGCCCACCACTACAAGCCATTTCTGCGAATCACTCACGGCGCCAATCTCCTCGTGTAGAGCGTGCTATTGTAGCCCGGATGCGTATTCTCCTGCTTTCGGCCTACGACGCCGACAGTCACCGCTACTGGCGCGAAAACCTGGTCCGGCATCTAGAATGCTTCGAATGGAGGTGTCTGACCCTGCCTCCGCGCCATTTCAGCTGGAGGATTCGTGGCAATCCGATCAGCTGGGTATCCAGCTGCGGCGAGCGACTCTCTGAACCCTATGACCTGCTTTTGGCCACCTCCATGGTCGATGTTGCGACCATCAAGGGACTGATCCCATCACTGGCCACGACCCCGACCCTGGTGTATTTCCACGAAAACCAGTTCGCGTTTCCGGTCAGTGCCCCCCAGTTCGTCAGCGCAGAATCACAGATGGTCAATCTCTACAGCGCCCTGGCCGCAGACATCAACGTGTTCAATTCGCGCTTTAACCTTGAAAGCTTTATCGATGGAGTAGAAAGGCTCATGGCCAGGATGCCTGACCAGCGGCCCAGGGACATCGGAAAGGTGATCCGGGAGAAATCCGAGGTCCTCCCTGTCCCGCTCGAAAACTCCGTTTTCGAGCGCACCCGAGCAGCAATTCGTTCCGAACTACTGACCTTTGCGTGGAATCACCGTTGGGAATACGACAAGGCACCGGAAAGGCTTTACCGAGCTTTGCACAAGTTCCGACAACACGGCTTGCCTTTCAGGATTCACGTACTCGGCCGGCCGTTCCGGAAATATCCCTCGGTTCTTGACCGCTTACAACAGGACTTTGCAGCAGAGCTGGGGCAATTCGGGCGAATGGAAAGTCGAAGCGACTACCTTGATGTTCTCAGGTCTTCCCACGTGGTCATTTCCACTGCACTGCAGGAGTTCCAGGGACTCTCTGTCCTCGAGGCCACCGCCTGCGGTTGTATTCCCCTTGCTCCCGCCAGGCTTTCCTACCCGGAATTCCTACCCAAAGAGTTTACCTACGCGTCGTCACCGGAAGACGAGGAACAGGAAGCCGGCGCCCTGGCCCGGCGACTGGAAGAAATTGCCGCCGCACACGCGAACGGAGCCCTCCCACAGCCGCCCAGGGTAGACGCGTTTTCCTGGAATGAGATGGCACCCCGTTACCGCAGGCTGATCGAAACCACCTGTCGCTGACCACGGCTTAAAAAGGCTTCATCGCCTACGGTCACAGGCCGTTGTCGGTACGCCCTATTAATCGGGCAGAAACGGCGACCAACGGCTTTTTTCGGCTGCGTAACATTCCTATGGTTGTAATGTCACGCAGCCAAGTCTTGCATTTGCCGGGCAATAACCTAATTCAGCGACTGAAAGACCGCGGGGTTTTCATAGTCGGGTCTCTCTTTTCTCAACTTGCCTACAAAGAAACCGCCAACCAGTATAGCGAGAGGACGGGCAACGGTTTTTTCAAGAAGATAACGAAACAGATCCACGAACCGGTAAGCCAGCAGAAAGCACAGACCGGCGACAACCGATGCAAACACGGACCACCCTAAACTCATCAAGGCCCACAGACACAACCCCAGGCCGAGCAGGTAGGGGATGAAAAAATGAATCAGCACCGTGGAAAACGCCCACTTGCCGAAGGCACTGCCCCAGACCCTGTTGACGCGACCAAGATACGTCTGCTTGGCGTTGGAAACCAGGCCCATGCCATAGATCCTGTAGCGTAGAGGCATCGGCGCACCAAAAAAGTAGGCTCGGACATCCTCGAGGCTGCCCAGGTGGTCGCGCAACCGCGGCCTGGCTCCAATGATGCTCGACATTTGCTCCATCCACTCGTCGAAGAAATAGATGTGCGGGAACCGGTCGTGCATGTGTTCGCGTTCCATCCGGTGTCGCCTGTTCTCGCTTTCAATGGTCGCCAGCCGGCAACTCTCGTCAGGCAAAGGAACATCCCCGCTGAAATAGGCGGCAACCACCCGGGAATGCATCTCGGCCATCGCCGGAATCGAACCGATGGTCGGGCGTACCATGCCGATGAAAGCCATATTCGGCATCGATGGATGAATGCACCCCTTAAACAGATCAAGATGACGGTATTTCCAGCCCCCGGGGAAAGTCAAACTGCTTACCCCGGGTTGGTAACCCGTATTGAACATGATTGTGTCGACGTCTTCACGACTACCGTCCTCGAACACTGCACCGGTCGCATCAAAGGAAACAACCTTACCTTTCGGGATTAGCTTTCCTGTCTTCAGCAGGTAAAACAGATCATCTGGCGGCGCCTCGGTGCGGGTCAGGTTGCCACCGGTCGGACAGTTGGCTGGCTTGGTCCAGAATTTCACATGGAAATGATGCGGGATCAGGGCCTTAGGAAACCATTTTTCGTATTCATCAAAAGTCACCCCGTAGTCGGAATAAAATTTCAGGTTGGCCGTGATGCTGAGTTTCTTCAGGAAACGCGGGATTCTGCGGTAAAACCAGCTGAGGCCGGTGGTGAGCACTTCCTGGTAGCCGATCATAAAACGACCGATTTTCCAGAACTGCATCTGATCGAACGGATTCTGCGATCCCTTGATGACCCGGGGGGCAACTGCAACACCCTCCGAGGACACGACCAGTCGCCCGGTCACCTGGGCTAGTTCCGAAACCAGGCCGACCCCGGATTCGCCGAGGCCAACGCAGAGAACCTTTTTCCCCTTGAAGTGGTCTGGGTCGGTATAGGTGGAACTGTGGACAGTTTCACCGCTAAAGTTTTCGACCCCGTCGAACTTCGGGGTAAACGGTTTGCCGTGCAGGCCCGAGCTCACCACCAGATAGTCGGCATGATAGGTTTTCCTGTCCGTCAAAACCCGGATTGTCCCATCCTCATCCCGTTCAATTGCCGAGACACTGACGTTGAAATCCATGCACTCGCGAAGCTGATAATGGTCGACAAAGCTTTCAAGGTAATCCAGCATGTGCTCGTTGGTAACAAAATCTGGATAATCATCCGGCATGGGGAAACAGCCGTACTCGGTCACCCATTTCGATGATGTAAGCGTATAGTTTTTCCAGGGAAGACTCTGCCAGATGCCTCCGATCGCACTGTTTTTATCAATGATTCTTACGTCGAAGTTTTTTTCCTTGAGTTCCTTGGCTGCAATTAATCCTGCGGAACCCGTTCCAATTACCAAAGCTTTCTTTTTCATGTCTTGTGATGTGAACTCATTAATCGTCGTATACAAGCCTAAACAAGGTGTAGAGGACCACCATCAGGTCCAATGGTGCAGCTGACGCAGCCCGTAATTCTAACCCAGTCTTCTCTCTTCTCCCTATCTATTTTCAGAAATCGGCGACTATCCCCCCACATCCGGAGGTGGAACCTCAGAAGGACGGGTGAATGTCTTGAAAACGTTGGCCAATGACCGAAAACGGTCGCGTCCATACAGTGCCTTAAATTCGAGGGGGCCTCGTGGTTTCCCTGCAATTGCAAAAATACCACTTGAGCAGAGGAGAACCCGATGATGAGCTTAAAGTGCTTAGACATCTGTTGTCGAACCTTTTGCACGAGAAGGATGCGCTGGCTCAATGACCTGCTTTACTTGCCCGTCCAGATAACGATTGTATAGCCAAAAATGGGCGTTTATACTTCTTATGGCCTGATAAACCGATTATTCATTTAGGTGGTTTGAGCGCTAGCCATGACCATCGAAAACCGGATGTAGAGGAGAACGCGTCATGAGTGCATTCCAGAACGTGATCGTTGGTATCGATCTCAACGAGGAGACTGCTGGACGGTTACTCGAGCGCGCCTGCCAACTCGCCGAACCGGCGCACATCGAAGTGATCCATGCCTGTGATC
Organism: Methylococcaceae bacterium UBA1147; assembly: GCA_002311315.1. Taxonomy (GTDB): domain Bacteria; phylum Pseudomonadota; class Gammaproteobacteria; order Methylococcales; family UBA1147; genus UBA1147. The sequence continues at coordinate 14,196 of DBZZ01000077.1, forward strand.
ATCTGCACCACCAACACCAGGATTACGTCCATTGTGCATTCGAATCCTCGGAGGAACTCGATGCGGCGGTAATCCGAGAGGCGGATCAGTTCCTGAACAGTGTCTGCGAGCCCATGGGCATTCAGCAGCGCAAGGTGTTGGATGGACGCACCGCGACCGTGTTACACGACTATGCGACCAACCACGCAGACCTCGTCGTCATCGGATCTCACGGGCGTCATGGTCTCGAGGCCTTCTTTGGCTCGACGTCGAATGAGGTGGTACACGGTACGCCCTGCGACGTGCTGGCGGTGCATTTGCCGCCGGACGACGCCGGTGAGATGGAAGCGGGCGGGCGTTATATGCGCGTGCTGGCAGCGGTCGACCTCTCGGTCGAAGCGAGCCAGGTAATGGATCATGCCCGCCGTGTAGCGGACGCATGCGGCGCAGAGCTCAAGCTTTGTCACGTATCCAAGCACCTGCAGGAATCAGGCCGAAAGGACGATTGGAAACGCCTTCTCGAATTCGCTGCAGGCTATGGCTTGGCCGCCACCGACATCCATGAGCTCGCGGGTCGAACCGCCCACGCCATTCACAACTTGGCCGAGGAACTCCACGCCGATCTCGTGGTCGTCGGCACCCACGGCAAGCACGGCGCTAACCTGATCACCGGGTCAACGGCGAACGCCGTGCTCCACGGCGCGAATTGCGACGAGTTGTCGGTGCGTATACGACCGGCTGCGTAGCGAAAAGGGATTCCATTTTCTCTGCGATCTCGACCCGGACTGACAAGCCACCCTATATTTCACGGCCGGTGCGCCGTTTCAAGTTCTGTGTCGACTACAGCAATTTGTCAGATCATCCTGTATGGGGCAAGGATACTGATACCATCCGAGATATCGGCATAAAAGGAAGCAGTAAATAAAAAAGGGAATGACGTTTGGCGCGTTTGATCTCTTTCACGCCGGTCACGTGCTGATGATGCAGGAAGCGAAGACTGTTTGCGATCACCTCATCGCCTGGATCCAGAGCGACCCTACCATCGACCGGCCAATCTTGTCTTCCTTCCATGCTCAAGAGTTCAGCGCCGCTACCTGGCAGGGTCGGTGATTGAATATACGCACGCGAAAGCAGGAGTCGTGGCGTTTTTTTGTGCTGGCTAATGACATCTTCGCTGTAACCAGCCCATGACTGCGAGCAAAGCCACGAGATGATTTGAGAAAAAGTGTACTTGTTGGAATGTGAGAACTGACTCCGAACCGCCTGATTACATTTGTACTCAGGTTTTAGATGTATCTGCTCATAAACCCCACCGCCAACAGAACAAGCAACAGGACCGCCAAAGCCACTCGAATGCTTAGTGAAATAACGGATCTCTCCGTCTTGCCGCGATCCCGTACGAGAAAATAGAGGCCGCTACCCAGACTGACAAGAATCCCGAACATCACAACGATAATGAGGAGGTTGAACATTTAGCTCCAGAGCGTGACACGGCTTCATAGAAGCAAAGTCACAGGGTGATGTTAAGAACCGTAAAAATCAAACTGACCGGCAACTTGGCGGACGACATGCCGACTCGAATCGAATGGCCTGTCTCAGGGAGGCAAGAGAACGGCAGACCCTTGCCGACGCTATTTTCGAGCATACAGGGTTCGCGTTCTTCGAAATCCTTCACGAATAAACAATCCCAGCAGGCGCACAGTCGGAGCTCCGGCAACGGTCGCGGCATGGCCCGGTATGAAACATGCTAACGAGCCGAAGAACGCAGCAACCGCTTTAGATCGTAGAGCATGCCAGGCCCGTCCTCGGTCGGAGGATACATCAATATGACGCGCCCCTGATGATCGACGATGAGCAATACGGTATCAAGCTGCGGCTCGCCCGTTGCACGACGCAGTTCCCGAACAAGTTTGCCGTCTGCTGGCAGCAGCCAGCTATGCCCGCCCGCGACCGGTACATCGTTATCAGGGCCAAGCAAAGCCAAGGTGACGCGGTGCGTGTCGCGTCCCACCGCGATCTGAATACGCTCGACGATCCGCAACAAATCCTGACAGGGTTCAGCGCAGACCGTGCCATGAAACACCACCAGAAACCAGTCCCGCGCGACCGCTTTCACGGTGAGCGCTTCACCGGCAGCGTCCATGACGCCATAAGATTTCAGTTGCAGCGGCGGCTCCAGTAGCACACCGTGATTGACGGTCTTTACCGGCCGCCAGTCGAGTGGCCCCATGGTAAACACCCATGCGAGCAGGAGAGGCAACGCGAACACCGCCAAGAGACCTAGAAGGGTACGGCCTCCTTTTGTTTGCGCTGCCCGTGGTGCCGTGCTCATGGCGTGTCGGCTTTGCCGCTACGCAGCGTCAGAATCACGGTCACGACCACGACGGTTACCGCCAACGCGAACCACTGGAACATATAACCGAGATGCCGAGTCTCATCGCTACCTGGTGATGTCCAGGCGCGAACGAATCCGTACGGCGCATCATCGTCGAGCAACACGGTGATAGGCAATAACTCCACACCGACGTTTGCAGTTAAACCTACGAAATCGATCGCTTGCACGCGCCACATTCCGTCGGCTAACTGTTCAATCAGGTTGCTGCCTTCAAGGCGCAACCCACCCTTTGGCGGCGGGCTCAATCGGCCCTCGAGCCGCTGGCTCACGGTCGGCGTGGCAAGTTCGGGTGCGCGGCTGCGGTCTGCACTCGCGCGTATCCACCCGCGGTTTACCAGCACGCTCTCCTTGCGTCCATTGAGCTCAAACGCCGTGTATACCAGGTAGCCTGCACGGCCTCGATGCACTTGATTGTCGAGCAGAATTGTAGTCCCCCGATAATGCCCCGCTGCTGCCGCCCGACGCCCCGTCAGGACTGCACTGTGAGCGACAGCCGACTGATTGAGATCCATCTCCGGCGCGTTACTACGGCGTTCGAACTCCGCAAACATGACGCGTTTCTGCGCCGCGCGATCGAGCTGCCACATACCGAGCGCAACAAACAGGGCTGTGGCACTCAAAGATGCCCCTAGTAAACCGATTCTTATCACTTTTCCTTAGCGTTGTCGTATCGCAGCGCACACTTGCATGATGTCTCGGGATGCCTTCAAGCTGAAGTACTCATTGTCTTCGGTGCGATCTTGCTGTCACCGGTTACTTGCCGCTCAATGGACGCCGCCAGCTTTTGTACATTTTCACTTTCGTCGTGGACGGTGGCGAGCCGAATCGTCGTCGAGTAACCCAGCCGCGTGAGGCCGCTCGCCGCGTTTAGCGCCTGGGTTTTGGCGTCAGGTTGATCTCCCAATACGAGTACACGGGTAATCGCCTGGCGAGTAGAACCACCACCGTAAGAAAACTGGCCAGCAGCCCAATCGACAGGCCGACGTCGAGCAAATTGTCGAGCGGCCGATCGTCAGGCGAGAAAACGGGAACCACCATCAGATATTTGTTGATCCAAATACCGAGGTTGATACCGAGACCGATGATACACATCGCCAGTAGTGATCGATTGACGAGGGCGAATATTAAGGCGACAAAGGGAACGAAGAAACAGCCGGCCATCATGGTCCAGAAGTAAGGAGCGTAATGGCCGTCCATCTGGCGCCACAAGGGATCAGCTTCGTGGGGGAGGTTGCCAAACCAAATCACGAAGAACTGAGCCCAGAAAAAATACAGCCAAAACAGCGTAAAGGCGGTGATTAGCATGCTGAGGTTGCGAATCTGATCGGGTCCGAAGTAGGACTCTGTTACCGAGAATCGGTCGAGCATGACTGGGATCGCCACCATAGCAGCCGTCCCCGCAAACAGGTTGCCGAACCAGAAGTGAATAGGAAACACCGTGCTGTGCCAGTGAGGAATAAGCATCATGGCGAAATCCCAAGCAAATAAGGTGTTGCAGATCACGAAGCCGAAAATCACCAGGGGCGACAACAAATAAAGCTGGCGTTCGACTTCACGATGGTCGACATTGCCCGCGCTCGATACACTCGCGAGGTCGGGCCGGAGGCCCTTCAGGACATAGATTCCGCTCAAGCCGTAGAACAACAACAAGCCGAAGAGGTCCCTGGCCAACAACCAGTTGGCGTTTAGCCAAGGACTCAGGTGTGCGTCAGGGGAGGCTGATAGCCAATAGAATAGGTCGTCTCTGGCGTAGTAATAAATCAGCAGGAAACCCAGGATGGCGAACGGAGAAAATGCCATGGTGCTCAGCTCAGCGAGCCGGTAGTAGGGCTTTGCCCATTGCGCCCCCACCAGGCGGCAGATAGCGCAAAACACAACGCCAGCCTGGCTAACACCCATGAGAAACATATACGAAACGATGAGCAACCCAAAGTCGAGTGAAGCGGTCTCGCTGCTCGATCCATAAACGGGGTTAGCAACACCCAGGAAGGTCAGGGCGATCAACACCCCCGGAGTAGCGTTACGCACTCGACGTAGCGGCAAATACGGGACAATTGCTGCAGCCTGTTCGGTGCTCATTTCTTGCCAAACTCGTGTCTAAGGTAATCGATAACGTCCCACCGTTCTTCCACTCTCAACGCGTCACGGTAAAACGGCATGAGTTTCCGCCCGCGCGTGAGGGTAAAAAACAGTTGTCCGTCGGCCTGGTCCTGGATGTAGTCCTCATGCAAATCCTGCGGTGATTTAGTGACAAACTTGAGCCCGACTGGGCCATCCCCCTGGCCTTGCTTGCCGTGGCAGACCAGGCAGTTCATTTCGTAGAGATATGCCCCCCTGGCCAGCGACTCGGCGGTCGCAGGGATCGGATTGGGTACCGCCGCTGCCGCTTCTTTGGCCTCGCGCATCCCGTCATCGGTCGCTGGCGCGGGCATGGTTTCGCCGCCCACAATGGGAACCGAACCAGGCTCCGGAGGTGCCGGGAATTTCTGAGGCTTGGCAGACGGCTGATCAACCATATCCTGATTCCAGGAGTAGCCCCAGCAGAGACCCACCTGGCCGAGCAGCAGCAGAGCAGAAATCGCGCGGATAGTCCCTCTCATCAACCCTCCTCCGCCAGTTCCCGAACCTGCTCGGCACCGGCCTCAAGCAGAATGGCCTCGGCGCGCTTGAACTGTTCGTCGTTGTCGCAGGCCACTGTCACTGCAAACTTGTCGACCGCGGATTCCGGCACGTAGACTCGCTCGCGGATAACGGGCAACCGTGCACTGATAAGAAAGCCCAGTACCGTGAACAGAATGCCGAACAGGATGGTCAATTCGTAAGTGATAATCAAAAACGGTGGAATCGTAATGATGGGCCTGCCCCCGGTTGGGTGCAGGTAGAGCACCGAGGTACCGGCCGCAAGCACAAAGCC
>DBZZ01000033.1:0-1584 GCA_002311315.1 Methylococcaceae bacterium UBA1147
CGAAAAGGTTGTTGTACTGCTTCGGATCATTGACCATATCGTACAATTCTCCGTTTTTCCCGTAGTACAGCAGCGCCCATCGATCCTCTCGATACAGCCTTCCCTTGCCACTGCACAAGATAGCGTCTCGCACCTTCACCTTCGGATCATCCAGCATTACAGAAATATTGCGGCCCTGCACGTTTCCGGGAACCTGCAAGCCACACAACGCGGAAACGGTGGGGTAAAGATCAAGCAACTCCACGAGCGAATTGCACACGGCCGGTTGTTTGCCCGGCACACAGATGATAAGCGGTACCTGCGCTGACTCCTCATGGATGCTCACCTTGGACCACAAGTCGTGTTCGCCGAGGTGGTAACCATGATCACTGGTGAAAATGACGATCGTGTTGTCGCGCTGACCGCTTTTCTCCAGCGCTTTAACCACCTTGCCGGTCATGGCATCCATATAACTGACCGACGCATAATAAGCGCGAATCAATTTCTTTTGCTGCGGAATGTCCATCTGCAGGCTTTCCGAGGTTCTTCTGTTGCCCGGATTCTTGGGAATGTCATCCCAGTCGCCCGGGATCTTCGGCGGCAGCACCATCTCGTCAAACGCATAAGGAGCAAAATACTTCCGAGGCGCGACAAGAGGGACGTGCGGCCGCACAAAACCAACGGCCAGAAAAAACGGCTTGTCCATGTCCTTGTATTGATTGATAAGCTCAACGGCTTTTTGAGCGGTTTTTCCATCGGAGTGCACCAAGTCATCGCCATCCGCTTCCACCACCGAAAATCGATTACCTCCGGCTGCGCCCTTCTTAAGGCCATCGGGATTGTTCTGAAGGGTCTCACCGGTTCCCGGCGCCTTGGACTCAGGGCCTGGACTGTTGAACGCTTCATCCCAGGAATCGGGATCGTCTGCGCCGTCTTTGCCTGGTGCGATATCCGTGGGAACACCCATATGAAACACTTTAGAAATACGTGCGCTGTGATAGCCGTTTTTCCTGAAGTGCTGGGGCCAGCTATCCTTGTCGGGACCGACTTCTTTGCGGCCGCTGGTATAACCAGTTGCTTTGGTGGCGTACGGATAATAACCGAACAACATGGATGCCCGAGAAGGCCCGCAAATAGTGGCCTGACAATACGCTCGAGAAAACCGAGTCCCCTCAGAGGCCAGCCTGTCGATGTGCGGAGTTCTGCATACCTTGTTCCCGTAACAACCAAGGGCGGTCGCAGTCAGGTCGTCGGAAATAATGAACAAAACGTTGTACGGCTTTCGCTGCTCCTCAGCGGCCAGAGGACGGAGAAACGAAGTTGCGATTGAAAGAGCAATTATTTGGAAAAGCAGTTTCATTGTTCCTGACCAGTTAATTCGAGAATCGTGATATTCCTGAATTGAACCGGAGCACCATGTCCGCAGAAGCAGATATAGCCACTGCGTCGTTTAACTCCTTTGTGCTTGCGATTCTTTGTTGCCAGTTCATTCAGGTCCGCATTCAGAATATTTGTGCCGTTCAATTCCACGATAACCTTCGGGCCATCGACCGTGACCTTCTGATGATTCCACTCACCGGGTGGCTTCAGGAAACCACGCCTGGC
>DBZZ01000033.1:1698-3536 GCA_002311315.1 Methylococcaceae bacterium UBA1147
CCGGGGTAATGAATCCCGATGCCGTTGTTGCCCCCTTTGGGGAGAAGAAAGTCGAATTCGAAGACATAATTTGAATATTGCTTCTCAGTCCTGAGGACCGTTCCACTACAAATCAGAACTCCGTCTTTGACTTCGTAATCCGCTCCAGTCCATCCGGTCAGATCTTTTCCGTTGAATAGAGAGGCCGGCTCCTCGGCTGAAGCCAGCGAAGAGACGACAAGCAGGAGGAAAATCGCTGGGGCGGGAATTGTCTTCAACGTTGATTCCTCTATTCGTGTTTGCGTTTCTTCGTAGCGAAAATCGCCTATGAGAGCCTGGACATCAAAGCCCTTCGCTCTCCCAGCCTTTTCTGTATTCTGTTCGAATGAACTCGTTCGCCTGTTGATTGTTGGTGAAGCGGAGGGTCTTGCTATCCCACTCGAGTCGCTCCTTCGGGAATCTCACGGCGATGTTGCCCAGCAGGACTGTTTCCGTGAGCGGAGCGGAGAAGTCGAACGACGCACAGGCCGGCTTGCCCGTTTGGATCGCTTCGTGCCAGCTTTCAAAATGCCCTCGCCGTTCGATTTCCGGCATGTCGTAACCATCGAGAAGATCATTTGGAAATACCAATGGGCTGCCGCCGTGTGAATGGACGATAGCCCCCTTTTCGCCGACAAACAATGTCCCCTGTTTAGGCAACTTCAGGTCAGATGGTAGGTACTCGGAAGTCGAGAGCGGCGGCTTCCCCGCTTTACCATCGCGCCAGACATAAGGAAGCAGGTCGCCGGTGGTGTATTCGGTTCCTGCAAACTCGTATTCGATCGTATTACCTGGCTGCCATGTCTCGGGGTTGGGAGCCACGCCGAGGCTCCTGACTGCCACTGGTGGAGCAACGCCCAGTGTCGAGACCATTGGCTCAAAAACATGGATCCCCATATCGCCCAGCGTTCCGGAACCAAAGTCGAGCCAGCCTCGCCAGTTCATCGGTTGGTAGATCTTATCGGCGTAGGGTCTTTCGGGAGCGACGCCCAGCCAGAGATCCCAGTCCAGACCTTTGGGCACTTCGTCAGACTGCGAAGGACGACCTTCTTCCGGTCCCGCCCAGCCTTTATTGCTCCAGCCGTATGCCTGTTTGATCTTTCCGATCAGGCCGTCCTGAATCAATGCGACAGTTGTGCGATGTCCAACAGTCGATTGATTTTGAATTCCCATCTGGGTTGCAACACCAAGCCGACGAGCTTCGAGCATAAGAGTTCGAGATTCATGGATGGTGTGCGTCAAAGGCTTTTGCGTGAAGACGTGTTTGCCCAGTTTCATTGCAGCAAGCGTCGGCGCGGCATGCATGTGATCGGGAGTGGAGATGGTGATCGCATCAATATCCTTGCTCTCGTCAAGCAGCTTTCGCCAGTTCTGATATCGCCGGGCTTTCGGCCATTGCTTTGCTGCTTCGACATAGCCGCCCTTGCGGGACGACACCTCGGTCATGACATCACAGAAGGCGACCAGGTTGTGTCCTTGAGACGCACCATTCACATCAGACCAGCCTCTGCCGCCGACCGCGATCGATGCAATGTTCAGCTTTTCGTTGGGTGACCTGGCATTGATGATCCTCGGAAAAGCGAATGGGAAACCTGCAGCAGCCGTAGCAATACTCTTTACAAACGATCGGCGCGAAACAGACATTGTAAAATCCCTTCCTGAATTTCCGAACGGCTTCGAAAGTCGGATAGCCGCTGAGCAGGGTTTTCAGATATGGCTCTCCTGCACAGTCCCCGATCTTCGCCCCCTGGGGCGGCGTGTGCAAGTCTTTGGGCAGGATGACCCAGGCGGCACAGAATCCGGCACAGTAAATCTGCATT
>DBZZ01000008.1:0-173 GCA_002311315.1 Methylococcaceae bacterium UBA1147
CCTGGTCATCGAAATGGATTAACGACAATCGGTCCAACAGGTCTTGAAGAACTTCAATCGGCATCTCCAGTCGTTTGGCCAGCATTTTTCGGCTGACAGGATGTCCTCTGCAAAGCAAACGATAAATCTGACGAGAGACCCGTTGTTGGACAACATTCAGCGGCGGGAAGGCG
>DBZZ01000008.1:287-5324 GCA_002311315.1 Methylococcaceae bacterium UBA1147
ACCCGCTGCTTTGGATCACCTTCTTGCCCCGGCCTGTTCATGAACCGGCCATGGAACTCGGAAGTTGGCTTTTCTAGGAAAGTTGCGGGCGCCTGTCCTGCCTACGCTTGCCGGTTCCGAGGTGACTGCGGGGTTCAAAAGTTGATTTAACTTCAGCCTGCACAGCAGGAAAGTTGTTTGACGTCCTTGGTAAAGGTCTGGGCGCAAAGCTTGAGTCCCTCGACCATGGTCAGGTAAGGAAACAATTGACTGGACAGATCATCGACGGTCATTCGGTTCCGAATGGCGATCGCCCCTGTCTGGATCATTTCACCGGCTTCCGGTGCAATAATCTGCATCCCGATCAGACGACCGGACTCCGCCTCGGCTACAATTTTGATGAATCCCTGTGTTTCAAAATTGGCCAGGGCACGCGGTACATTCTCGAGAGGCAGCGTACGGCTTTCCGTTTTGATGTGTCGTTGGTGGGCCTCGGCTTCGCTGAGGCCTACGGTCGCCATTTGCGGGTCGGTGAACATTACCGTCGGCATGGTTAAGAGATCCAGCGACGCGTCACCGCCGGTCATGTTGATTGCCGCCCGCGTCCCTGCGGCGGCAGCGACATAGACAAACTGCGGGTGGTTGGTGCAGTCGCCTGCGGCATAAATGTGTCCGACATTGGTGCGCATCTGATCATCAACCTGGATTGCGCCACTGGGGTCGGTATTGATTCCGGCCTTGTCCAGGGCCAGGGATTCGGTATTCGCCGGCCGGCCGGTTGCGATCAGTACACGATCCACGCGAATGGTTTCGTGCGGCGTATGGATGAGAAACTTTCCGGAGGAAAGCCAGCTTTTCCGGTATTGGATTGCTTCGGCTTGGGTGTGAGTTCGGATACGCATCCCCTCGGATTCCAGGACCTTTTGCAATGCAGCGCCGATGGCAGGGTCTTCGTTGTACATCAGTGTATGCCGCGCCAGCAGCGTGACCTTGGAGCCCAGGCGCAGGAAAGCCTGGGCCAGTTCCAGGGCGACAATCCCGGCACCGATTACGATCAGGTGTTTCGGTAGTTTTTTAGCCACCAGCGCTTCGGTGGAAGTCCAGTAAGGGGTGCCGGCAAGTCCGGGAATCGGTGGAGTCGCCGCGGACGACCCGGTAGCGATCAGGAAGCGGTCGGCCTTAACCTCGGTGTAGTCGCCGTTTTTCTGGTCAACGATTAAGGTATGAGGGTCTGCGAAGCGGGCGTCGCCGCGCACCATTTGCATTTCAGGCTTTGCCTCCAGTATGTCTTCGTACTTGGCGGCCCGTAATTCATCCACGCGCGCCTGTTGCTGGGCTACCAGGTCAGCCCGGTTGATGACCGGGGTCTGTTTTTTAAGGCCTTTGAAGGCATGAGCCTTCTGATGCTGGGCGATCTGAGCCGCACGGATCATGATTTTTGAAGGGACGCAGCCCACATTCACACAGGTTCCGCCAATCACCGGTTCGCGTTCGATCAAGGTGACCCGGGCGCCTTCTTCGATGGCTCTGAGACTGCAAGCAAAAGCAGCGGAACCGCTGCCGATAACCGCCACGTGGAGCGGGTCATTATCGCTGTCTTTTACTGATGTCGGGGTGTTTATCACCGGTACATGATCGTTCAGCGGACTGACCTTGTACCCTTTCTCTTCGATTTTATCAATCAGGGACTCCAGGGTGGCGCTGCCTTTGACCGTGAGATCTGCCTTGGCGTCAGGATAAGAGACGCTGATGTGAACGCCTTTAAGCGGGTTCAGTGCCTTTTCAATCCCCGAGGCACAGGTGGGACACGTCATGCCTTCTATTTTAAGCGCCCTGGACCACATCGGTGAATCCACTCTGTTTGAAGGGATTAACGCTTCAGGTGCTCTGTGATTCGTCATTTTTCGTTTTTTTGCCATCATGCTGACCGCGAAAAGCTGGGGAAAAAACCAGGACTACCAGAACAAGACTGACGACGAGCAAAAACGGCGAGCTGGTCAGCCAACCGGTGATGGTTGTTAGCCCAAATATACTGATATAGACCAACAATAGGGGGAGACAACAGATGGCGATGTGCCACAGAAAGAATTGGCGGCCCGATGGCTTCATGGTTCTATTCCGGCCTCAGGGTGGACGGGTAGCCTGCATTCGTAGTTGCCTGGGCCAATGCATCAACGTTGGTCAAGCCAGGGTCAAAGCGAACCCGTGCGGTCCTGGTATCGTAATCGACCTTGGCTTGCCTGACGCCGTCTACTTTTTCAAGCGCCTTGCGAATGGTGATTTTGCACATCGGACAATCCATGTTGCGGACGTCCAGGATTACTGTTTCCAGGCGATCAGAGGGACCGGGCGAGAGTTCCGCCGCGCTGGTTAACGGTAGATAGGTTAAAGACAGCAGGAAAATCAACCATCCATTCAGAAATATCCGCATGAAATGTTCTCCTATTCGATGAAGTACGGGGCATACCAGGGAAAGGCAAGCAGAGCGATCAGGAACACGGACCCGACCCAGAAGAGAATCCGCTGATTGCGTTGGACTGTAGTTGATGCGCAGGCTTCGCCGGTTTCGCAATGATCCGGCACCAGATACAGTTTTCGAAATGCAAGGCCGATGAACACCAGGGTTGCAATCAGGAACACAGGACGCACGGCTTCCATCGAGGTCAGGGTTGTCATCCAGGCGCCGCCAATTCCTAACGAAAGCAATACCAGCGGCCCGATGCAGCAGGCCGATGCTCCGATTGCAGCCAGAACCGCTCCGATCCCAAGCCATCCGGGTTGCTTAAACGACTTTTCAGTGCTGCTTGAGATGGATGGGTTCTTTACATCATCGAAATTCATTGATCTTTTCCTGGAATATGTTCCTTATGTTTCGGTTTTACAGGATCACCAACCCGTATCCGGGTCTGTTTGGAACGGACATCAGCTTTGGCAAGATGCCCGAACCATCAGTGGGCGCCTTGAGATTTTAGACTTCTTTCTGGAACGATTGTTCATGATTCGCGGCGTCCGCCCCACTCGCTGATTTGTTGTTCGGCCTATTGCATCAACTTGGAAATTAAGAAAGCGTACATCCCGTAACATACAAACATACAAGCGATCATAGTGAGGAACAGTTTAAAACGCATATTCTCTACACCAATAAATTATCATCATGCTTTTTGGCCTCCTGGTATTTCTTCAGAAAGGCCTTCTCCACCTCGTCAGGCGCGTTTGGGCGTGCCGACGTCACGGTCGCCGGCCCATGCTTCTTGGCCGCCTGATATCTCTTCAGAAAGGCCTTCTCCAGCTCCTCAGGTGCATTCGGACGTACCGACATGACTAATCCCAATTCATCACGCTTTTTGGTCTCCTGATATCTCTTCAGAAACGCCGCCTCGCTCTCCTCTGCGTGAAGTGCGCTTAACGCTCCTAAGCCATAACACAGTAAAGCGGATAATCCGACGATAAATATGCCGATAAAGGCCCAGTCGCCCATGTAGCTAATTAACTTATCCACAGGAACCCCTCCCTGATTTAAATTAGGCGTATTGCCTGTCATCGTGAAGGCCCAGTGCGATACTAAACCCCGTATGTAGGTACAGGGGCAAGTGCACCGTTTTCTTTTTGCTACTATTGCTGTTGTAGCGGGCGAAACTAACCTTTCAGCATGGTACTTACAGACTTATTTTCGACCCTCAGCGAGAATCAAAGTTCCATCAGGCTGGATGTGTCCGATTTGAGACGTTTCCTAGTCAATGATTTTTCCAAGGCGATTAGCCGAAGTTCGTTAACGAAAGGTGACCCGGTCACCACGAAAATGTGAAACTTCATCATATGACATCGATTTTGATCACTTACCTGCTGATTTTACTCAGTGTTTATTTGTTCCAAAGTAGGCTTCTTTATTTGCCCGGTCGGTATGATCCAGATGACCTGATCCAGCTCGCGACACAGGTGGGCTTAGAACCCTGGCCAAACCAGGAGAATTACCGAGGCTTTATTAACAAGAAAAATTTGAATCGAAGCAAAGGTACTATCCTAGTTTTTCATGGCAATGCCGGTTCGGCAATCAATCGCTTTTTTTACATTGAAGCTCTGGAGCGACTTGGGTTCAGGGTGATTATTACCGAATATCCAGGCTATGGTGCCAGGGGAGGGGAACCTTCTGAAATACAGTTGATCGCGGACGGCGTTCAAACAGCACAATTAGCCCTGGACCAATTTGGTGGGCCATTGTATCTGTGGGGCGAATCACTTGGATGCGGGGTCGCGTCAGGAGTTATTAAAACGGGTCAGGTTTCGGTTAAAGGCCTTGTTTTATTGACGCCTTTTGACAATTTACCCGATGTCGCCCAAAGACATTACTGGTTCGTGTTCGGAAAATGGCTAACACGGGAAAAGTTCAATAATGTGGAGAACCTGCAAGACTATCCAGAAAGAATTGCTGTGTTACTTGCTCGTGACGACGAGATCGTTCCCAAAAGATCTACTTTAAATTTGTATGAATCACTGTCCAGTCAAAAAAAACTCTGGGAATTTGAAAATTCCAGTCACAATAATCTTCCCTTGCAGCCCACTGAGAAATGGTGGCGGGAGGTCATGGAATTTACTGCCAAATAGTTGAAAAACGTGAGCAGATTCAGGTTAATTCTGATTGGAGTCAAGCAAACATTCATCGAAAACTCTTCACCGGGTGCGGTCGAGCGTGGGGGGTTGGCCGATGCGATCGAATACGGGCTTCCAGCGATACGGACCACCGCAATTTGTGCGATCAAGGTCAGACCGATAGATGGTCCAAGGAACAGGATATGGAATCGTCTCCGAATCCGTAAATACGGGGTTTGACTTATTCAGACTGGCGGGTCATTTGGAGCTTACAGCGTTTACACTCAACCTTTTCAACTGAGTCACCAGCACCGAACCCAAAAGTTACGTCGATCACACGGAAATCATGGAATCCCACCAAACACAAAAGCCGGCCAATCGTCACCGGCAACTTACTCTTCCGTTCAGTCAATGCATCGCACCTCTGGGCTATGGAGACAGGCACAGCTCAGGCAAGTATTCCGACAAGGA
>DBZZ01000008.1:5426-10973 GCA_002311315.1 Methylococcaceae bacterium UBA1147
CTATGGACAAGTTGTTGAGGATAGGGGTCTTCACGCGGATTGACTGGGTTAACTCTAGACTGGAATATTCCTGAAGGCGGTCTTTGGCAAGTCAGTCTGTACGCGCATATTCGGAAGGCTGCGACCCCTGGCTGCCGGTGAGGCAATGGGCATTGATTTTGGTTAACGCCAATTCAGAAAGACACAATCAGGATGTCCTGGTCGGTATTAACTGACAGTTGGTTAATTTTGCGGATGGGAAATCACAGCAGATTTTGGGCTTGATCTTGGTCGAATGACACCTTTACTGAGGATTATTTCAGCCCCGTCGCTCTATTCGAAGCTATTGAATCGACTTCAGGGGTATTACTGGTGTCTTGTTTCAATCAGTCTGGCTTTTATCGCAAAAACCCTTCGGCTGCGGCGCTCTGTCAATTCCCGAGAGGGCAGTGATTCCCGTATGCCGGTTGGTGGTGACGAGCGTCGGTACTGGTTGTTGAATATGGTGAACCGCCACGGCTATTCTGTTCGGGAGGTTGGATTGGCGACCGGATTTCCAGATGCCCTGGTTCGGTCAATGATTGATCGGTATTGCGAGAGCACTGAGTTTGCCCGGACTCCGGGAAACGGTGGTGTACTTTCAATATACCCCTATCCGGGAGGCCGTCACCCCCGAAAGGGCTTTCAGGATGGCGCTCTGTCTCCGCAACGGGAGACCAAGGTGAGCATATTTTCTCCCTGGGACCCCCGCAGTTATGTTGTGGTCGATGTTCCCGAGGCGATATTTTCAAATTTGGGTCTGCTCTATCTAGCACACACACATATCCCGACGATTTGGGACAAAAGAGGGATCCGCCTGGATCCATTGGAATGGTGCAGGGACGGAAGCAACTCATTGTCCATTCGACGTCAATTACCGGGTGGAATCGAATTCGGAACCCGGGTGCGCGCCGATACAATGTCGGTAGAGTTCCAACAATGGCTAATAAACCGGAGTTCTAGTTCATTGACCCGGTTGCGGGTGCAGAATTGTGTGCTTTTGAATCGGCTGTCTGGATTCGAGGTTCAGAGCAATCGAAACAAGATCTTTCGAGCTCCCTACGTTGCGTGCGAATCGGCGCAACGAAACCGGTGGATTATTGTTGCCTGGGACCCTTGCTATCGAGTGTGGGCGAACCCATTGTGTCCCTGCATTCACTCCGACTCATATTTTCCTGATTGTAAGCCAGGCGAAAGGACTGAAATTAAAGGTCGGGTCTGGTTTCATATCGGAGAAAATATTGAAAACGAATTCCGAAGGCTCGACGCGTCGGGATGGCGTAGCTCTTGTTGAAAAGGAAATGACAAGAGTGGTGAGAAAGATGGGCGATAGAGCGCAGTGTCGATGAAAAATGGAATCGAGAATCGGAAGGGAACAGGGGCAGGATGCCCATGGAACCATCATTGAAGCCTTGGATGTGTTTCCCGGCAACGGTTGAAGCTGGTGACTTTACGACCGAATTAAGCCCTCCAATCGCCAATGATCTGCAACGCCCAAGGGAAATCCATGGAGCGGTTCTGTTGCAGGCAATTGTCTCGAAACTTACCATTGAACCTCGACCTAACGGCGCACGGCAGCGGTTTTCCCGATGGGCTAAAGTGCAACATGACGCCTTGTGCTTCGCGACCAGAAAACAGGATCTTGCTCGTGGGTTCCGAGCCTACTTCCCTCCTTGTTAGCTTGGGTCCTCGTGCTAACTGCTCCAGGCACTATGGCCTTCTCTTTTCAGCACTTCCAGTAAACAGATTTTCGGTCATTACGCTGGCTTCGGATCCAACGCTCAGGCGTTTCTTGCGCGAGCGGAACCTGGCATCTTGCGGTGCTGGTTTTGCTGAAGGCAGGCTGGCCTGCAATATCAATCAGCCCTTTGGGCGATGATGAGCATGGCGGTCATGATGAGCAGGAAGACCCAAAAAAAAGTGGTTGGCTCGGTCTGCCATTGATCGATTCCACCCTGCAGCGAACAGGCATCAGGACCAGTTTCGGTGGTCGTTGTTCCATCGCTACAGAGGGCACCGATTCGGGTGCAGGCGCCCATCAGTAGAGAAACTGACGAGATCAATACGCAATTTACTAGATGTTTCATTGAAGGCTTTCAACCGGTTATCTGAATGTGCGGGCAATTATCGGTCTTTCGACACTGCCGATGCAAGGCGAAAAAGCATTCGGATTATCCGTGACTGCAGTTCATTCCGGCTTGCCGAATGCCCGACGGACGGTTCAGCAACAAACCCTAAGCGTCTATTAAGGTCGTCGACCAAGGGGGTCTGGTCATGCAGGGCTGAGGTGGCCATGCGTGTGCCGAGCCTCTTGCCGGTTCGGTACAATGACCTAGGTTCATGCCATTAGGAGCAAAATCATGGAAGTCACTTTACGCTACCAGTCCTTTTGGTTCCGCGGCTTTCGTCACGCTCGGGGCCAACAAGGCAATCAAGCTCGAACCCGGATCCATGGTCAGTTACTCGGATGGCATAACACCAGAGACGCGGGCCACTGGAGCTTTGTTTGGAGGTCTCAAGTGCATGGGTGCCGGAGAAAGCTTTTTCCAGAACACCTAGAGAGCCCCTGCAGGAGGTGGTGAGGTGACCCTGACACCCTCGTTACCGGGCGACATGATCTTCTTACCTATTGGAAAAGACGACTTTCTGTTGGCCAGTGGAACCTATCTGGCCAGTGAGATGGCGGTATCGATGGATTCGACCTGGGGTGACGCCAAAGGCTTTTTCGGTGGCGGCTGGTTAGTGCTTCTTAGGATCAGAGGTCCCGGCAAGCCCTTGGCGTGCAGTTATGAGGCGATCTTCGAGCGCACGCTTTCGCAAGGGGAGTGTTACGTTGTCGATACCGACCACATCGTCGGCATGGATGCCTCGGTCCGGTTTTCGGTCGAGAAATCGGGTGGTTGGGGTTTGACCATGCTTGGTGGCGAAGGTTTTGTCTGCCGGTTGACCGGTCCCGGGCGTGTATTGATGCAGTCACGTTCGACCACTGCTTCTCTCGGCTGGCTGCTTCCCAAACTTCCTAAGTCGTCCGAACTAAGTTCGGAATGACCGTACACGGAGAAGATGATGCTTCAGAACTGGGTCTTGACAGGAGCTTATTGACAAACGGAGGGTGGGTGCCAGCCGGTCCGGATAGCCGGGGGCCGGTTTGACGAAGTCGGTGTCCTCCTTGAAGATAACCCGACGTGATCGGAAATCAAAAGGCTCCGGGGAACCAACATGGCCGAAATAGTGAAGGAGTTTGAACCTGGATCGGGAAATGCAGGCCGTTCCTGGCTGAAATCCGAGGATTACTGGGCGATCTTGCTGGGTCTCACCCTGCTGGTGATTGGTTTGCTGATTTACTGGCCGTCCCCGCCGGACAGCTTTCGAAGATCGGTCGATCAATACAACGCGATCATGGCCGAAGAATCGGCAAATGCGCCGTTTCAAACCCTTGCCTGGCACCAAGCCAGCCGGGCCAAGGGGGAGATCCGTGCAACCAGCTAAGATTTTGCCAAGACCATTAAACGCTGGACGGCGAAGCCTCACGGATGGTCGGATCACCCGCTGGAATCCTTTGTCCTTAGCAAGGAACGGGCGACTGTTTATTCCAGGGATGCGAAACTGCGTCTTGAGGAAAGCTCCGACGCCAGCCGGAAACTCGAGATAAAAGCAAGGGAAGGGGAAAATCTGGCCCGTGGGGCCGGGTTCGCGGATTTGTCCAGGAATGCCGCCGCCGAGCGGGCGATTAGGGAATACATTCGTGATCTGAGAGTCCGCGGCAACAAGCTGAAGAAAATCGACACCAAGGCTTACAACCAACTCGGCTACCCGGTGGGCTTCGGGCTTTCCCTGGCACTTCTTTTTGCCGTTGTCGTACAGGTCATGTCCGGCAAGGGAAGCGATTTCCTCAAGGGTTTCGGCCTGGTGTACTTGCTGGCGGTAACGGCCTATTTCATTGCCGGACAGGCGGACGTCAAGGCGATGGGAATCGGCTACGCCGCATGGGTAATCACCTTAGGATTAATGATCTCCAATACCGTGGGAACCCCCACCTGGGCGAAACCCGCTATTCAGGTGGAATTCTATATTAAGACCGGCCTTGTCCTTCTCGGTGCTGAAATTCTGTTTGGCAAGATCCTAATCATCGGCATACCCGGGATTTTTGTGGCCTGGGTGGTGACGCCCATCGTCCTGGTGGTGACCTACTGGTTCGGGCAGACCGTACTGAAGATTGAATCGAAATCGCTCAACATGACGTTATCGGCCGACATGTCCGTCTGCGGAGTGTCGGCTGCCATTGCCACGGCCTCGGTGTGCGGGGCCAGCAAAGAGGAACTGACCTTGGCCGTGGGGATCTCGCTGATTTTCACTTCCATCATGATGGTCATCCTGCCGAACATTATTCTGGCCCTGGACATGAATCATGTGCTGGGTGGAGCATGGATGGGTGGTACCATCGATTCGACCGGCGCGGTTGCGGCGGCGGGGGCCTTTCTCGGAGAGAAAGCACTCTACGTGGCAGCGACGATCAAGATGATCCAGAACATACTGATCGGGGTTATCGCGCTGGCCGTTGCCTGGTATTGGGCCAAGCACGTCGATAGGAGCAATGCCGGCCAGCAGGTTTCGGCGATGGAAATCTGGCGTCGCTTTCCGAAGTTCATTATCGGCTTCCTGGGTGCGTCCATCGTGTTCTCGCTGCTTTACCACGCTCTGGGGGACGACATGGGAACGGTCATGGTTAGCCATGGCGCGATCGACGGCTGGAGCAAGATTTTCCGCGGCTGGTTTTTCTGCCTGGCGTTTGTCAGCATCGGGCTGTCGACCGATTTCAAGATGCTCAGTCGCCACCTGGCTGGGGGTAAACCGGTGATCCTTTATGTCTGCGGTCAGTCGTTCAACCTACTGCTGACCTTGCTCACGGCCTATCTGATGTTTTTCGTGGTTTTTCCGAACATTACTGCCAGGATCTAGCAGATTGGCAGAATGGTTAAAGGAGGAGGGCAAGTGAAGAACTGGATTCGGCTGGGACTAAGCCTAGTGGTGCTGGTTGTGACCGTAGGCGTGCTGATCCCATGGGTCAGTGAACTGGGTGTTTTCAGGCCACTGGTCCAGTCCAACATGGAGAAGGGCGTCGACGCAACGGGCCTGTTCTATACCGACACCCGGGAATTTTCCGGGGCCGACAATCACCTCAGGAATGCCCTGGTCGGTGAACCCGTTGCTCACGTAGCAGGTCATTAGCACCAACAGGTCAGCGGTGGTGATGGATTCCACCGCGCAGATCAGGTTGATGTGTAACGGCCCCTAGCTGACCTAAGCGGATGAAAAAATCAGATTGGGGCGGCTGATGAGGAGCAAACCGCCCGTAACCTGTAGTGCCAGGGTCGCATAGAAAGAGTATCGCACCAGCTTTTCAATCATTCTCTAGCCTTCCTTGGCAAAGCTGATCAGTCGCTGTATTCGCTACGGACGGCTGCACCATCCGGAACTGGATCGGGACTGACAGGGGATTCTTCAGCTTCGGAGGCCCCGGCAGATGAG
>DBZZ01000071.1 GCA_002311315.1 Methylococcaceae bacterium UBA1147
CAGCCTACTTTTTGGCCGCTCTGTTCTACATCAATGCCATCAGGCAAGTCCCTCTTTCCGTCGCGTTTCCCAGTGTTTCCATAAGCTACGTGGTGGTTGCATTGCTTGCCCATTGGATCTGGGGTGAAGCTTTTGGGCGAAACCAGATTTTGGCCTTGGTGCTTATCGGGGCCGGGATATACATACTGGGCCGGGAAGCCTAAACCCCGCGGCTACTGCGCCAGGCATTAGACAGACTACCTGCGTTATTCATCCTCGGAACGATTTTCATGGAACCTGAAGAGTACGCATTGATCTCCGTTGTGGAGAGTGACCACTGGTGGTACAAAGGCCTGCGCAATCATGTCTTGATGAAGCTTGACGGCCTGGTTGAAACCAACGCCCGAATCTTGGATGCCGGGTGTGGCACGGGCGGAATCATAGCTGCGATTAACGACCAATTTCCTGAAGCCGAGACCATTGGGATAGACATCAGCCCGATCGCCATTGGGCATGCCAAAGTAAAGGCGGCCGGGCATATCGCGCAGGGAAGCGTTAATTCCCTGCCATTCTTCGATGAGACCTTCGACTTGATCCTTTCCCTCGATGTCATCTATCACGCAGCTGTTGACGACCGGAAATCAGTCCAGGAACTCATGAGAGTCGCAAAGCCCGGCGGCCTTGTCGTGATTCACGTGCCGGCCTACGAATGGCTACGGTCTGATCACGATATCGTGGTGCACACTGCTCGGCGCTACACCGTCAGTAGGCTCCGCAAATTGTTTGGCGAAGCGGGATTTGGAAGCGTCGAATGTGGCTACAGGAATTCGCTGTTGTTCCCAGTGATGGTGGCACAGCGGCTGCTGAGCAAAGCCATAAAGTCCAGCTCACCGCGATCCGCCGTAGTGCGCCATTCGAAAGTCACCAATACATTTCTCAGCATACTGGTGAGCACCGAAAGTAAGCTTGCCAGGCATGGCGTAAGGTTTTCCGCTGGCGGGTCGGTATTCGCCATATTCAGGAAGACTTATTCCTGAAAGACCGTATCTGTGCAGCTCCGACAACCGGTGACCCCATGATAAAATTCTCCCAGCCACCCTGATCCCTGAAACTTAGATCTGTTTCTGGAAACCGACACGAATGCTTCTAAGCATTGTCATACCGGTATTCAACTCCGAAGAAACTATAGGGCTGCTTGTCGAGCAGCTTTTTGAACTGCCCATCGATTATGACCTTGAGGTTGTTCTGGTTGACGACGCCAGTAAGGACGGCAGCGCTCGAATATGCGAAGACCTGGCCCATCGTTTTGAAAGCAATCTAGTTTTCGTACAACTGGCCAAGAATTTTGGAGAGCACAACGCCGTCATGGCGGGATTGACCCATGCTCGCGGCGAGTGGGTCGTAGTAATGGACGACGACCTTCAAAATCCGCCTGAGGCCGTTCAGTTACTCTATGACGCTATCCGAGAGGGGGATTACGACGTCGTATATTCCAGCATCGCCAACAAAAGGGGCAAACGGTGGCGAATAGCTGGTAGCTGGTTCAACAACTTAGTCTGTTCCTTGATGCTGGGAAAGCCGTACAGCTTGTACCTGTCCAGCTTCAAGATTATGTCCCGATTTGCAGTCGAGCAAGTCTTATCTTATCGTGGGTCATTTCCCTATATCGACGGTCTTCTTTTACAGTCGGTGAGTAGAATTGGCACCGTTCCGGTTCCGCATCTAGAGAGAGTTGCCGGTAAAAGCTCATACACCCTTTCCAAATTATTCGGTTTATGGCTGAGCACGTTCACTAATTTTTCTGTTTTCCCTCTGAGATTAGCGTTTTTACTGGCCATAGCAGGGTTTTTCAGCGGTATGTTATTAATTGGTAGTCTGGTCTTTGAGAAGGTTACTGATTCAACATTCCCCACCGGTTTCTTGATGCTTATGGCCACACTGGTTTTATTTTCCAGTGCGAACCTGTTAGTTGCGGGTTTGGTTGGAGAATATGTTGGCCGTACTCTACTCAACGTGAATGGCAAGCCACAGTTCGTAGTCCGGCGACTGGTCGCCAACGGTGAGGATAAAACAGAACTTAAAGATCAGACGGAATCCACCCAAGAAGTCGGTGATTGATTGGAACTGGTTCCGAAATTTCGTCAGGGTACTATCTTCTTGCCGACCCGCATGTAATTGACCAAACCATTAAACATCCAGAAAAAGAGAGCACCGCATGCGCTTCCTCATCATTGGCTTCTCGTCGATTGTGGCTCGTCGCGCCTTACCTGCCCTTTTACAGCTACCTAATGTCGAGTCTATAGACATAGCAAGCCGACGACCGCTGGTACGAACCTCCCTTCCTGAACATTGGCATGGCCGAATCTACGATGATTACTCAGTAGCGATATTAGATAGTCAGGCTGACGTAGTTTATGTGTCGCTGGTCAACGGCCTCCATGAAGAATGGGCGGGCGCCGCTTTGCTCAGCGGCAAGCACGTAGTCGTTGACAAACCTGCTTTTCTCTCATTGGCCGCGGCAGACCAGCTTCTTGAGCTTGCGGCCAAGAATGATTTGAGCCTGTCCGAGGCGGTGGTTTTTCCCCACCATCCCCAATTGGCGGCGTCGCAGAAACTGCTGTTGGAGCAGGGTGGGGCCACCCGGATCACCGCCACGTTCACCATTCCCCCGCTGCCGATTGACAACTTTCGCAATCATCCGGAGCTTGGAGGAGGGAGTCTATCGGATATGGGCCCTTACGCCGCAACGGTGAGCAGGATGTTCTTCGGAGATCTTCCAGAAAAACTCAGCTGTAACTTAGTCAGTTCGCATCCCGAGACAGATGCGGACACTGCATTTTCAGTTCTCGCTTCTTACAGCGGTGGACGCAGTTACATAGGGCACTTTGGATTCGACACCGAATACCAAAACTGGCTCACCTTGATAGGCCCCAAGGTCGCCGTCACCCTCGATCGCGTCTTCTCTGCTCCTCCAGACCTTCAAACCCATCTGGATGTTAGCCTCAATAGCCAACGGTCTAGGATCGCGGTTGAGGCTGGAGACTCTTTCAAGAATTTCTTCAGCAGAGTCATCGGCGCGATTGAGGACCATTGCTGGTCAGAGTTCGCAAAGAACCTGCGGCATGATGCGCAGATGCTAGATATCATGCGTGCCTCCGCCAAGAGGGAAGTTCGAGCGTGAGAATACAAGTTTGGGATTACCGACTGGAGTACGAGCAGTATCGAGAAGAAATCCTTGCCGCCGTTGATAAGGTGTTCAGTTCCGGCCGGCTCATTCTCGGAGAAAGTGTAAAAAGCTTTGAAAGGGAACTTGCAAACTATTGCGGCGCAACCAACGGCGTAGGCCTGAACAGTGGGACCGATGCCCTGTTCCTTGGCCTAAAAGCGCTGGATATCGGAGCAGGGGACGAAGTTATAACCGTGGCCAATACAGCGGTTCCAACCGTGGCTGCTATCGTTTCGACAGGGGCCACACCGATTTTTGTAGATGTGGACCAAGATACATGTCTGATGGACGTTCAAAAATTGGAAAACGTCCTATCGAACCAGACAAAATGTATCCTCCCTGTGCACCTTTACGGTCAGTGCGCAGACATGGATACAATC
>DBZZ01000009.1:0-1947 GCA_002311315.1 Methylococcaceae bacterium UBA1147
GGTTGCGAGTTGTTGTCGCCGTACGAAAGTAAACCGGAGGAAATACTACAGGACTTTCCGTCCGTTACGGTCGTATGTCAGTATCCGCTTCGGGAGTTTTCAGGAGAAATGATCTTCGACTCCGTCTGTATACACCCGACCATCCAATGGAGCAGCCAGCCCGTTGTAGGACTGAAAGGTAACCTGGGGATCACCTGAATCGGGAATTTCGCCCAGACCGGCGCTGAACAAATCCGGACTCTATCTGGCTTGCATACCGGCGCAAGGGCTTTGGTCTCTTCCCTTGGCCAAGACTACCTTGCCAGGAACTGACCGGCCCCAATAAACTGGCCGAAGGCACGACTGCCCTCGCCAGTAGGAATGATTTTTATCACTTTGAAGTTCCGGCTATCAATCACTGAAACGTCATTGCTGAACCAGTTCGCAACGTAAACGTGGCGATCATCTGGATGGGTTGAGATCCCTTCCGGGTATTCGCCCACATCAATGGTTCTTACAAGCTTTAGACTGACCGTATCGATGACGCTCACCGTGTTGTCGTACTGGTTGGTGACCATTAACCATCTGCCCGCAGCAACCAGGGCCGTTGCATAAGGTCGCTCCCCAACTCGGACCGTGGCAACCAACGTCAGATCCTTGGTGCTGACGACCGATACATCGTTGCTTTCTACGTTGGCCGTGAACAGCCGGCCGGTTCGGCTATCGACACTGATTCCAAACGGATGCCGGCCGACACTGACCTCACCCACTACGACCAGCGATGTACCGTCGACGACAGATACCGAGTTACTATCGCGGTTGGCGACAAAGATCTTTCCGTCGGCGCGACTGACTGCTATACCCGCTGGCGCTTGCCCAACCGGGATTTTCGATCTCAGCTGAAACGAAGTGGCATCGTAAACCAGCAGTTGATGATTGAACCAGTCGGCCAGTAAAACCCTTTTTCCGGAAGGATCCACGGCTACGCCCACCAGCGGCGCAGACAAGCGGACAGTCCGCAACACCCTGTGCAGATCGCCGTCGATGACCGACAGGTCCCGACTTTTCGGATTGGTCACGTAGACCCGGCTACCGTCATCTGATACCGCGATGCCGGCTGGCTTGTCACCCACATCGATGGACCGAATGACCCGATTATGCGCGGTATCAATCACCGACACCGTATTATCGCCCTGGTTGGTGATATAGGCGAAGGGTGAGGACCAGGCCAGGCCGGCCTGAACCAGGCCCGCAAGAACCATCGTTGCGGTCATACTGAATCGCCGAGTAGACATTTCGCCTTACTTACCTTCTGCGATGTTCTTCAGGCTAGCGAGTCCCTGTTTGAATACGGCCGAAACCGCTTCTACCGCGACTTCCTCGGTCAGTTCAGCGGGCGGATTATTGTTCATGTAGCCACGGTAGAAGCCGGCTTTCCAGATAACCTGTGAACCGCCCTCCTGGTTGTCCTTGACCATTATGATGGCTGAGTAATTGCTGACTGGTAGCGCCTTGATCGCCACCTCTTCACCCGAGTGCGTGATGGTCTTGATCGTGCTCATTTCCCTGATCTTGTAGGAATACAACATCTTCTTGCTGCTGTACTTCTTGATCACTTCCTTGATCGTCTGACCATTGCCCAGAGAAAGGCTTCGCGTGGCGCACTCAGCTGTCACGGATTCAGTATCCTCTCCCTTTCCGACCCAGACCCTCTCATTGCTGGCGTTTTCCTTGCAAGCGCCATCGCTGGCTGGAAGGTGCGCCGAATTGGATGACGTTACCGCCGGTAACCAACTCATATCACCGAAGTTCTTTAATAAATTCCAGACCACATCCGTAGCCGCGTTGATCTGAACCTTTTCGACAACCTTCTGCCGAACCGGACCGTGCCCAAAGACAATCGGAGTACTGATCATCAATGACGCAAGGACGATTAATCTGAGTACTTTTTTCATGCCGCCTCCTATA
>DBZZ01000009.1:2048-8061 GCA_002311315.1 Methylococcaceae bacterium UBA1147
CTTTTATTCTAAAGCCCTGTTTTCGGAACGAGTAGCCGTCGGCCTTTGCCCAAATCGGCCATCAAGAAGCGGAACAATCCATCATAATCCGGTCGGGCCATGCCTCGAGCTGATCGAGGATTACGCCCCGTTCCGGCGAGTAATCCGGATCCCCGCGCAAGTCTTCGATCAAACTCCGATAGCTTGCAAGATCCAACCCACGTCCCTCACCGCCCTGCCGGATACGCTGCATCCTAAAGGTCTCCCAGCGTTCTCTTTCGGTGTCGGAAAGGCTCGCGAGAAGATTGCGGGCACGGTAACGGAAAAGCATTTCCGATATCCGCGAGTCCTCGAATTGACGGTTGACCCCGATCAGATCAGCGGGATTCGCATTCCTGATCCAGGTCATACTGGCCTTATCCAACTCGCCAAAGAACCCGCCGCTATAGATCATCAGGTCTGGATCAGTGGTTTCGGTCCGTGGAGGATCTGCAAAAACTCGAGCGACCTTTTCCCCTAGGCTTTCCTGCTGTCTGATCGCGGCTAGATTTCGAAAACACAAATCCAGGTCAATGCCCAGCCTTTCGGCGTCCTGCTCTCGCATCGTTTTTAACGGCACAAGTACCGGACACTTGTTGACGTGTACGGTTTTCAGAGCAATCTTTTCTTGGTCTACCGAACGTTCTGGACCTGGCCTGAACAGCCTCCTGCGCAAGGCCGCGACATCGAGCTCAAACAGTGACTGCGGATCTTTCGACAGGTTGTAAACGATGATGCCGTTGGAATTGCCGGGGTCCCTGGCGACAGGCACGACCACCGCGATACATCCTTCCGAAGCCGGATATCTGCCCGAAACATGAAGCAGCGGCTGCGCATTTCCGAAAACCAGTAGTGGCGCCAGTTTTCGTTTGCTTCTCAAACCGAAGACGTAAGAATAAAGTTTTGGCTGCCGATCACGGACCAGTCGCGCGACGCCAATGGTGGCCCTCACATCGGCCAGCGCATCATGGGCTCCAGCGTGTTCAATTCCGTTTGCGCGGGCGATATCTTCCAGCCGGAACGAAGGAAGGCCTGCCTCATTCTGAGGCCACTCGATCCCCTTGGGCCGCAGCGCGTGGGCAAGTCTCAGCGTATCCAAGATATCCCAACGCGAGTTGCCATGCTGCCACTCGCGAGCGTAAGGATCGAAAAAATTTCGGTACAGGCAGTTGCGGGTGATTTCGTCGTCAAAACGGATGCTGTTGTAGCCGACTCCGCAGGTATTCGGAACGGCCAGCTGATCATGGATTTTACTGATAAACTCGGCTTCGGAGATCCCCTTTTGTAACGCCAGCTGGGGTGTGATGCCGGTGATCAGACACGCCTCAGGATGCGGCAGCATGTCATTGGCGGGCTTACAGTACAAGGTCAGTGGGTCACCGACAGTTTCCAAGTCCTCGGTAGTGCGTATTCCGGCAAACTGGGCCGGACGATCCCAGAATGGGTCCGTACCGAAGGTTTCGTAGTCGTGCCAGTATAAGGTTCCGGAGCTCACGCTGCTCGACCTCCCCGACAGAACCGGGCCAACTTCAGGGAGCTTTGTTCCCGACCGGGAAACAGGCTAGCGAAGCGAGTCGAGTGCTCTAAGTACATCGACCCGGCTGATAATGCCAACCAGATCGACATCATCCACCACCGGGAAACTCCGGGCCCCGCCCTTCTCGAACTTCTCCGCCACCTCGACGATACTGGTATCCACGTCCACCGTGGTCACGTCCGATGTCATGAATTCGTAGACCTTACCGCCCATCGACTGGTTGTAGGCGGAATGCAGAACCACATTGATACACTCAGCTTCCGACAACATTCCCACCAAATTCCCGTGTTCGTCGAGTACCGGGGCCCCGGTTATCCTTTTCTGGAGAAGCCGGTTGATCGCTTCCAGTACATCGTCATGCATCTGGAATGAAATCACATGGGATGACATAAACTGCTTGGCTGTAATATCGGTAAGCATGATCGATTTTTCCCTGTTGTTGTGCAGGACCATCGCGAGATTGATGTCACTGACTGTGCCTAGCTACCAAGCCATGTCCAAAGATTGGCCAAGGCAACCCGACGAACACTTTACAACACGGATTAAACTTTTTCAGCCATTTCGAAGCGCCGTCTGCGAGCGCATTTCAGAATGCAGACGCAGTTGCCACTATTCGCGCCTCCGCAGCTTCCCTTGATGCTGTCGCGTCCGAACAGAACACCAACGGCCATTGCCACGACCACCACGATCATGAAAAAAAGCGTCAGGACAAAAATTGTCATATCCAGTTACCCGTTACCAGCAGGAAATCCGGCCGTCTTTAGTGTCTCGAAGCCTTCCCCGCGTTTCTTGATGAATAATACCGTTAATTGATGTTTGCTTGCCAATTGGAATCCCTCATCTGGACCCAGTACCATTAGCGCCGTAGCCAGCGCGTCAGCATGCATCGCTGATGCATCCAGCACGGTGACCGAAACCAGTGCGTGATTAACGGGCCATCCAGTCCTCGGGTCGATGGTGTGCGAGTAACGCAAGCCGCCCGACTCGAAGAAATTCCTGTAGTCTCCCGAGGTAGCGACCGCCACGTCGGTCAATTGAAGGACCTGTTCAATTGACCTGACCCCCGCCTCCGGCTTTTCGACTGCAATATTCCACATCTCTCCATTGGCCCGACTACCACCAAGCTTGATCTCTCCGCCTACTTCGACCAGGTAGTCGTCAATTCCACGATTAACCAACAGTTCTGTTACCCGATCTACCGCGTAGCCTTTTGCCAGTGACGAGAGATCAATATAAAGCGCCGGATTAGTTTTCCTCGCTCGCTGGCCCGGTTCATCCAGCTCGACCATCCTGAAACCAGTTCTCTGAACCTGGGTCTGGATGTCAGCTGCTGACGGGATCTCCGGAAGTTTTTTCCCGGGGCCAAAGCCCCACAGGTTGACCAGTGGTCCCACCGTCACATCGTAGGCTCCGCTGCTCAGTTCACTGACGCTCACCGCTTCTGCCAGAACAACGCCGAACGGCTTGGATATCGCCACCCAGTCAGTCCCGGTGTGGCGATTGAACCTGGACAGCTCGGAATCCGGCAGGTAGGTCGACATCATCGAATTGATGTCGTGGAAGGTTTGTCTGATGTCTTGTTTCAGTTCATCAGTATCCAGTCCGTCGGGCAATACCGAAATCTTGACCGAAAAGGTCGTGCCCATGGTGGTTCCGGCCAACTGGAACGGGAAACCTGCATGTTCCTTTTCGGAACAGCCGGATAAAACCAGAACAAGCAACAAGAACGATCCCGTTCCTCGATTGAAGACACGCAATAAGACTGCCGGATTAACCGCCAAAATCATCCAGCATGATGTGTTCATCTTCCACACCCAAGTCCTTCAGCATCTTGGTCACCGCGTTGTTCATCATTGGTGGCCCACACATATAGAACTCGCAGTCCTCTGGTGCAGGATGGTGCCTGAGATAGTTCTCCAGGATCACTTCGTGAATGAAACCTGTATATCCGGTCCATTCATCGGATTCATTGGGATCAGACAGTGCGCAATGCCATTCGAAGTTGTCATTTTCCAAGGTTAGGCGATTAAAATCATCGATATAGAACATTTCCCGCTTGCTACGTGCCCCGTACCAGAAACTTATCTTGCGCTTTGAATTAAGACGACACAGCTGATCGAAGATATGAGAACGCATGGGTGCCATGCCCGCCCCGCCGCCAATGAAGATCATCTCATTCTCGGTGTCCTTGGCAAAGAAATCGCCAAAGGGGCCTGAAATCGTGACCTTGTCACCTGGCTTCAGGTTGAAGATATAAGATGACATGATCCCCGGGGGCGCTTCCGGCGACTTTGGTGGGGGCGTTGCGATACGCACGTTCAGCTTGATGATACCTCGCTCTTCCGGGTAGTTGGCCATCGAATAGGCACGCG
The DNA here is from genome assembly GCA_002311315.1 of Methylococcaceae bacterium UBA1147. Taxonomy (GTDB): domain Bacteria; phylum Pseudomonadota; class Gammaproteobacteria; order Methylococcales; family UBA1147; genus UBA1147. Next base: position 5,976 of record DBZZ01000009.1, read on the forward strand.
TGGCCTCCGCCTTTACATTCGAGGTATAGCGCCACAGATTGTAATTGTCCCAGTCATCCCTGAACTTGTCAGGGACATCAAAGTCCGCGTACTTGACCTGGTGGGGCGGGCATTCGATCTGTATATAGCCGCCGGCCTGAAAATCGACATGTTCGCCTTCCGGAAGTTCCAGTACCAGTTCCTTGATGAAGGTCGCCACGTTGTCGTTGGAACCAACAGTAGCTTTCCATTTCTTGACCCCGAACACTTCTTCCGCAACCTGGATCGACATGTTGTCCTTTACCGTCACCTGACAGGAAAGTCGGTCGCCCTGGCCGGCGTCCCTCTTGTTGATGTGGGTCGTTTCCGTTGCAAGGATTTCGCCTCCACCTTCAAAGACCCGGACCCGGCACTGGGCACAGGTTCCACCACCGCCGCAGGCCGATGGAACAAAAAGACCGGCATCGGCGAGCGCCGTCAGCAGTTTAGAACCGACCGGTGTTGTGACCGTTTTTTCATCGTTGATCAGGATTTCAACATTACCCGTGGCCACCAGTTTCGATTTGGCTCCCAGGATCATCGAAACTAGGCTCAGAACGATAACGGTAAAGAACAAGACACCTAAGAGGACTTCTAGCATGGTAGTTGCCTATAACTGGATGCCTGAAAAAGACATGAACCCAAGCGACATGAGCCCAGCCGTTATAAACGTAATTCCGAGTCCCTGCAGTCCTTCCGGAACATCACTGTACTTCAGTTTTTCTCGGATACCCGCCATCGCGGTGATGGCCAGCGCCCATCCCAGCCCGCTACCCAGTCCGTAGACGATACTCTCAGAGAGATTGTAGTCTCGCTCAATCATGAACAGGCTACCTCCAAGGATGGCACAGTTCACGGTGATCAAAGGCAGAAAGATACCGAGGGCGTTGAAAAGTGCCGGGAAAAATCGGTCAAGCACCATTTCTAGAATCTGGACAATGGCCGCAGTCACGCCAATGCAACTCAGCAGTGCAAGGAAACTCAGGTCGACATCCGGCAGCCCCATCCAGGACAACCCCCCCTCCTTAAGGAGATGGTTATAGATGATATTGTTGACCGGAACGGTAAGCGTCTGCACAACAAGTACAGCAACACCGAGGCCCATCGCAGTGGAAATCTTCTTGGAAACAGCCAGGAAGGTGCACATCCCCAGAAAGAAGGCCAACGCCAGATTCTCAACGAAAACAGCCTTGATAAACAGGCTTAGATAAGCTTCCATCAATGCACCTCTAGATGAACGTCGGTTCCGTGGGCGGTCGGAATAATTGAGTGATCCGGCTTTTCTACTTGTACCGGTTTCAACGTACGGATTCCCCATATGAGCAACCCGATGATGAAAAATGCGCTCGGGGGCAATAACAAAAGACCGTTGGAAACGTACCAGCCGCCGTCCTGTACGAGCGGAAAAACCACGTTCCCAAGTAATTTTCCGGATCCGAACAATTCTCTGATGACCGCAACCGCGATCAGGATTAGACTGTACCCTAGGCCGTTCCCAATCCCGTCGATGAAGCTCTGTAGAGGCGGATTTTTCATGGCGTAGGCCTCTGCCCGACCCATCACAATGCAGTTGGTAATGATGAGTCCAACGAATACCGAAAGTTGCTTGCTGGCATCGTAGGCGAAGGCCTTTAGGATCTGGTCGACAACGATCACCAACGAGGCGATGATCGTCATTTGCACAATGATGCGGATACTGGAGGGGATGTGGTTCCTGATCAGGCTTATGGAAGCACTGGAACACGCAGTAACCGTAGTCAGTGCAACGCACATGATCAGGGCCGTCGAAAGCTGGGAGGTGACCGCAAGCGCCGAACAGATCCCGAGCACCTGCAGCGTGATCGGATTGTTGTCGACCAGTGGATCAAGAATAATCTTTCTGGTTTCGCTGCTCATCGCTATCCTCTTTGATTTCTGATTTTCTGCAAGTAGAGCGAAAAGCCCTGTTTGCCCGTCCAGTAACGAACTAGGTTAGTCACACCGTTACTGGTAAGCGTTGCACCGGCCAGTCCGTCCACCTTGTATTCGGACCCGGGCCTCGACCGATCGACGACTCCCTTGACCAGGC
>DBZZ01000009.1:8125-28932 GCA_002311315.1 Methylococcaceae bacterium UBA1147
CCGACGAGCCACTCTCATCATAGATTTTCTTGCCCGGCCACAGCGCGCGCCACCGCGGGTTGACAACTTCGCCGCCGAGACCAGGGGTTTCCGCCTGGTCGTAGAAATTGATCCCGACCACGGTCTGCCCGTCACCTTCGAGGGCCAGAAACCCATACAAGGTTGACCACAGGCCATAGCCGTGAACAGGCAACACGATTTTCTCGATCCGGTCTCCGTTACGCAACAGATACACCTTCGCCAAACGAGCCCGCTTGTGGATGCCTGCAATATCATCCCCTTTCGCAATCTTCAGGTTCATCGCCGGATCCTTGGCGGCCTTGCGCTGATTATAGGTCGTCGGATCAATCGTCTCATCGTATTCACCCGACTCCAGGTTGACAATTTTCTGCTCGATACGGCTGAACGCCTGGTCAATATCGACCCCTTCCTGCATCAGGCCGACAACGCTGAGGATATTTTTCTTGATGTCCCTTTCCTTGTTGTCCTGCTGGATCGACTTCAGCGCCACGGCCGAACCCGAAACCAGGATCGCGCAGACGACGCAAAGCGCCAGCGCCACCGAAAGGGTCTTTTCAAGACTGTCATTGGGCAGGGCCAGGAGCTTTTCAGCGTATGGGCCACACTTGTTGCGAAAGGATTGGTAAAGAGCCCGGCCGGTCACCATGATTTCTGAAACGACTTCATTTACTCTAGACATAACGTTTCGCCCTTCTCCGGATGTTGGACTGGATAACAAAATAGTCGATCAGGGGAGCAAACATGTTGCTGAACAGAATGGATAGCATCATGCCTTCCGCGAAAGCCGGATTGATCACCCGGATCAGCACCACCATCACACCGATCAGCCCACCGTATATCCAGCGTCCAGTGTCGGTATTGGCCCCGGTCACCGGATCCGTTGCCATGAAAACCAATCCGAACGCGAAACCACCCATGGTCAGATGCCAGTACCAGGGGACCGAAAACATCGGGTTGCTATCGCTGCCAATCAGGTTAAACAGAGTCGAGGTCAGAACCATACCGGCAAAAACCCCCAGCATGATCCGGTAGGAAGCCACCCGGGTGTAGAGCAGAAACACAGCTCCAAACAGGCAGGCAAGGGTCGAGGTTTCCCCGATCGATCCTTGTATCAGGCCGAAAAAGCTCTGCATCCAGCCGATATCGGCTGCCGTGATCGCATCGATACCGCCCTGGGCAGCCAGTCCCAGCGGTGTCGCGCCGCTAAAGCCATCGATCGCCGTCCATACCTCATCGCCTGACATCGATGCTGGGTATGCAAAGAACAGGAATGCCCGACCGGTCAGGGCCGGGTTCAGGAAATTCTTGCCGGTGCCTCCGAAGACTTCTTTTCCGATCACGATACCGAAGGAAATTCCCAGGGCCACCTGCCATAACGGTATATCGGGGGGCAGGATCAGGCTGAACAGCATGGAGGAAACCAGGAAGCCCTCGTTGATTTCGTGCCCGCGCGTCACTGCGAAGATTACTTCCCAGATGCCCCCAACGGCGAGTGTAATAATGTAGATCGGCACCCAGTACAAGGCGCCGTGGACAAAACAGGAAAATGGATTCGACGGGTTATAGCCGACCCAGTTTAGAATACTGCCTCGCCAGTTTCCGACCGCATCGAGCCCAAGGTCGGCCATTGCCTGATTAGCCTGGTAACCGGTGTTGTACCAGGCCATCATGATACAGAAGAACGTTGCAAACACCACGTAGGTCATCGTCCGCTTGAGGTCGATCCCGTCACGAACGTGTGTAGCCCCCTTCGTCACTTCCGAAGGGGTGTACAAAAAGGTATCGACCATTTCGTAAATGCCGTAGAACCGTTCAAACCGCCCGCCCCGTTCGAAATAGGGTTCGAGACCGTCCAGAAATCGTCTTAATTTGGACATTATCCTTCCCGTTCTATTTGAGTTAAGTTGCTTCTCAGTACCGGCCCGAAATCATGCTTTCCCGGATCGACGAAGGTACACAAGGCAAGATCTTCTTCATCGAGTTCAAGGCAACCGAGAGCCTGAGCGGTATCGGTATCCCCCACGACCAGCGCCTTGAGTAGAGGGGTCGGGAGAATATCCAGCGGAAACACCGATTCATAGACTCCTATCGGCACGATCGCACGGGGGCTCCCGTTCTTGTTCGTGGTCAGCCGGAAGGTGCGTCCGGATTCCCGCCCAAGGCTGGACTGGAAGACGTTCAGCGCGGAGAATTTCTCCTTGCCCGGGACGATCCATCCAAAGAATTCGCGTTCACGCCCCTCGGGAATAACCGTAATCTGGTAGTGATATCGGCCCATGTAGGCTGCCCAGTTCACGGCGTGGTGACCGTGCAGGATCGAGCCGGAGATTACTCGGCTTTCACTGTGTTCCAGTTCATCCTTCAGTAAATCCTCGGTACTCGCACAGATTCGGGTCCTGACCAGTTTTGGCTTCAGCACCTGGGAGCCAGCGATCGAAATGACCCGTTCAACATCCACCTTACCGCTGGTAAACAGTCGCCCGATGGCAAGAACTGCCTGGTACTTGGTCGACCAGACCGTTTTTTTATCGTTGACTGGATCCAGGTAGTGGATATGCGTTCCGACGAGTCCTGCCGGATGTGGACCAGCGAATTCGGTAACCTGGAATCCCGGCGAATCTGGAACCGGAATCGTGGCGCCCGGGGCCTTGCAAAGGTAGATCTTCCCATCGGTCAACCTGGAAATTACGGTCAGGCCGTTGATAAAATCATCCTCCCTTTCACAGATAACCTTTTCCGGATCCGGTGCCAGCGGATTGGTATCCATCGCCGTAATGAAAATGGAATGCGGAGTGCTACCTGCTTGCGGGATCATGCTGTAGGGGCGAGTCTTGAACGAAGTCCACATCCCGGATTTCAGTAGAATATCCCGGATTTCGTCCGCCGAAACCGAATTTAGTTGAGCGGGTTTCCAAAACGGAAACCGTTCGGCCTCGGTTCCTTCCAGATCCACCACCACGGAACGTAGCACCCGTCGCGGCCCACGCAGGATAGACCGGACCCGTCCGGCACCGGGAGAAGTGAACCCCACGCCGGGATTTCTTTTATCGGCAAAGAGGACCTGGCCAAGCTTGACCTGATCCCCCTCCTTAACCAGCATCTTCGGCTTAATTACGGGGAAATCCTTGCCGAGAAGCGCTACCGAACCGATTTCCGGACCCTCATGGATTACCTGCTTTGGAGCACCATCAATCGGTACGTCCAATCCTTTCTTGAGTCTTATTAACATTTGGTTGCATCCAAAGCTACAAGTTCAGCCCATGCCCTTCCTGGGCAAAACGCCGATCAGGAACCTAAAAAATATAATTTCTAAAAGTCAGAATAAAACCGGTCAATTAAATCATATTTCATATTGACCAACAAGCTTTCGACTGCGTCCAAGCCAAACCAAAATCCAGGCTGATCTAATCAACAAACGATGCAGACAATGGTTGCGACGAACGAAACCCCGATACTGGGCTTCTGGACCAACAAATCCGGCTCAGGAAAGAGCATTTCGGAGATTTAAGATCTCGCCAAAAAGCCAGTACTGGGAACTGAAACGGTCAACCATTTTGTTTTCCCGTCCGCAGGATCCATATCCGACTTTGCTCACCCAAATCCCTCAAGTCATCAGGACTCCCCTTCCATTGCGCCCGTTCCGGCACCGATCAAGGCAGAGTACACCGAGCCTGTACTCGATCTTCAACCGCTATAGAAAGGCCCCGGTTAACACGAAGAGTGGAAAACTAGAGGTAGTTCTGCAATAGAATTTCGGCAATCTGGACGCTGTTCAAGGCTGCACCCTTGCGAACATTGTCTCCTACCACCCACATGTTCAGCCCTTTGGGATGAGAAATATCCTCACGAATCCTGCCAACATAAACATCGTCATTGCCGGCCGATTCTGTAACCGCCGTCGGGTATCCGCCATCCTTATGTTCGTCCATGACACGGATCCCGGCCGCATTGTCCAGTAATTCACGCGCCTGAGCCGCCGTGATCTTGTCCCTGGTCTCGATGTGAACAGCCTCTGAATGGCCGAAGAACACAGGAACTCGAACAGCAGTCGGGTTGACCTGGATCGAATTATCTCCAAGGATCTTCCGTGTTTCCCAGACCATTTTCATTTCTTCCTTGGTATAGCCGTTGTCCATAAACACATCGATGTGCGGCAAGACATTGAACGCGATCTGCTTGGGATAAACTCGGGCTTCCACCTCACGACTGTTAAAGATGTCCATGGTCTGCTTGGCCAGTTCATCCACCGCCAACTTTCCCGAACCCGATACCGCCTGGTAAGTTGCCACGTTGATTCTCTCGATCCCGACCGCTTCGTGGATCGGCTTCAGGGCCACTACCATCTGAATCGTGGAGCAGTTCGGATTGGCAATGATTCCACGCGTCGTGTAACCAGCAACATCATCTGGATTTACTTCCGGCACCACCAATGGTATGTCGTCGTCATACCTGAATTCCGAGGTATTGTCGATGACGATACAGCCTGCCGCTACCGCACGCGGAGCATACTTCCGGGAAATACCGGCGCCAGCCGAAAACAGCCCAATCTGAACATTGGAAAAATCGAATTCAGCCAGATCCTGTACCCTGAGGTAGCGCCCACCGAATTCAACCTTTTTACCGGCTGACCGGCTACTGGCCAGCGGATAGACCTCAGCCACCGGAAAATTCCGCTGCTGCAAAATCGACAGCATGGTTTCCCCGACTGCGCCGGTTACCCCAACTACGGCTACATTTACTGTTTTTCTCATTGGTCGTTACTGTTCAAGTTAAAGTTTTGGCTGCTTGCGCAGGCCGGGAAACGGGTTCTGGCCCAGTTAGAGCCCATCGGCTACCTCGTGCATGGCCGCAACGACCGCGTCGCCCATCCCGGAGGTACTGACCTCCTGCAGTCCAGCCGAATGAATGTCCGGTGTCCGAGCCCCGCTTTCCAGAGCCACCTGCACGGCTTGATCGACCAGGTCCGCGGCATCGCTTTCTGCGAAGCTATAACGAAGCAACATGGAAACCGACAGGATCGTTGCCAGCGGGTTGGCCCGGCCGAGGCCGGCAATGTCCGGCGCTGAGCCGTGGATCGGCTCATACATGCCCTTCCCGTTGCCGTCGAGAGATGCCGAAGGCAACATACCGATGGAACCAGTCAGCATCGATGCACAATCGGAAAGGATGTCGCCGAACATGTTGGTCGTCACAATTACGTCGAACTGTTTTGGCGCGCGCACAAGCTGCATCGCCGCGTTGTCGACGTACATGTGACTCAGTTCGACCTCCGGGTACTCCGATGAAATCTGGTCCATGATGTCACGCCACAGTTCGGTACATTCCAGGACGTTAGCCTTGTCCACCGAACAGACCTGCCGGTTGCGCTTGATAGCGATCTGGAAGGCCGAATGTCCAATCCGCCGGATCTCTGATTCCCGGTAGACCAGGGTATTAAACCCTTCGCGCTCGCCATCGTCCAGAATCCGAACCCCACGCGGTTTTCCAAAGTAAATTCCGCCCGTCAGTTCACGCACGATCATGATGTCCAGACCCTCGACAATCTCGGGCTTCAGCGAGGAGGCATCGATCAACTGAGGATGCAGTATCGCCGGACGCAGGTTCGAAAAAAGATCCAGATCCGCCCTGAGTCGAAGGAGGCCACGCTCCGGTCTGACCGAGTAATCTAGAGACTCCCACTTCGGGCCGCCAACCGCACCCAGCAGGATGGCGTCGGACGCCCGGGCCAGAGCCAAGCTTTCCGCAGGTAGCGGATCCCCGACCTGATCGAATGCCGCCCCCCCAACCAGGCCGGTTTCCAGCTCGAAACCAGTGCCAAGAACCGAACTCAGGCAGTCCATTACCTTGATCGCTTCAGCCATGATCTCCGGACCGATTCCATCCCCGGGAAATACCGCAATCTTGTAGGTCATCTTTACAGCTCTAGAAATATTGAATCATTGTCGGAACGGGAAGCATCGATGCCTGGGCCGGACGGGCCTGGATCGGTTTACAGTGATTGCAGTTCCCGAAACAGCCACGGCGCCTCGTTTCTGCGTTTCAACTCGTATTCCCGAATTTGATCCGAATACTGAAGGGACAAGTCGATGTCGTCCAGGCCATTCAATAAACGGTATTTCCTCGATCCGGCCACCGAGAAATTCAGGCAGTCGCCATTCGGCATGATCACTGTCTGGCTTTCCAAGTCAATCTTGAGACGGTAGTCCGAACTGGTGGCTTCATGAAAAAGGCGATCCACCTCTTCCTTGGTCAGTACAATCGGTAACAGACCGTTCTTGAAACAATTGTTGTAGAAGATATCTGCGTAGCTGCGGCCAATCAGGACCCTGATTCCGTAATCCTGCAGCGCCCAGGGCGCGTGCTCCCGGGATGAACCACAACCGAAATTTTGGCCGACCAGCAGGATCTCGGCACCCGCGTAGCCCGGCTGATTAAGTTCAAAATCGGGGTTCAGCGGCCGACCGGTGCAGTCCATACCCGGTTCACCCTGGTCGAGGTACCGCCATTCATCGAACAGAAACGGCCCGAACCCGCTTCGCCGAATGGACTTAAGAAACTGCTTCGGAATGATGGCATCCGTGTCGACGTTAGCACGGTCCATGGCGACGACTTTTGAATAAATTCTCTGAAATGCTTCCATAAGGTAATCGGTCAATCCTTGTAGAAAGTTCGCACATCGACGAAATGACCGGCAACGGCTGCCGCTGCTGCCATCGCGGGACTTACCAGATGGGTTCGGCCGCCGTAGCCCTGGCGTCCTTCGAAGTTCCGGTTAGAAGTCGAAGCGCAGCGTTCACCGGGTTCGAGGCGATCCGCATTCATTGCCAGACACATTGAACATCCCGGTTCTCTCCATTCGAAACCGGCTTCCATAAAGATCCGGTCCAGCCCCTCCTGTTCGGCCTGTCGCTTGACAACACCCGAACCCGGAACAACGAGCGCTTCGCGGATATTCGCGGCCACCCGACGGCCCTTGATCACGTTTGCCGCCACCCTCAGGTCTTCGATTCGGGAATTTGTACAGGATCCAACGAAAACGCGGTCGAGATGGATATCGATCATCGCCATTCCCGGTTTCAGCCCCATGTAGTCCAGAGCATGTTTCATACTGTCCCGATTTACCGGGTTCGCTTCACTATCAGGGTCAGGCACCTTGCCTGTCACCGGCACAACCATCTCCGGCGAGGTGCCCCAGGTTACCTGAGGCTCAATGGCTGGCGCGTCAAACTGCACCTCGCGGTCGAATACCGCATCAGCGTCGCTATGCAATTTTCGCCAGGCAGTCACAGCCGCCTGCCACTGGTCTTCGACCGGGGCAAAGGGGCGACCCCGAATGTAATCGATGGTTTTGTCATCCACCGCAATGACCCCCGACCGCGCACCTGCTTCGATCGCCATGTTACACACGGTCATCCTACCTTCCATCGACAATGATCGGATGGCCTCGCCAGAAAATTCGATCGCGTAACCCGTGCCGCCAGCGGTCCCGATGCGGCCGATAATGGCCAGCACGATATCCTTGGCGCTCACACCCGGGCCGACGTTCCCGTTGACGGTGACCCGCATGTTTCCGGATTTTGCTTGAGTCAGACACTGGGTCGCTAGAACGTGCTCGACTTCCGAAGTGCCGATGCCGAAGGCCAGCGCACCGAAGGCACCATGGGTCGAGGTGTGCGAATCACCGCAAACAACGGTCATTCCGGGAAGAGTTGCACCCTGTTCCGGACCGATCACGTGCACAATCCCCTGACGCGGGTCGGAAATATCGAATTCGGTAATACCGAAATCCCGGCAATTCTGGTCAAGGGTTTCGATTTGAAGCCGGGATACCGGATCTTCAATGCCTAGCTCACGGCTCTTGGTCGGTACGTTGTGGTCGGCGACGGCCAGGATTGACGAAATCCGCCACGGTTTCCTCCCCGCTAGTCTGAGGCCCTCGAAGGCCTGAGGCGAAGTCACCTCGTGTACCAGGTGCCGATCGATATAGATCAGGGATGAGCCATCCGGGTTCAGGTGAACCAGATGGTCCTCCCACAACTTGTCGTATAAGGTTTTTCCAGACATGATCATGTATCGCCTACAGACTGTGCCGCACATGCACAAAAACGGGGAGTCGAAATGGATATTTTAAGTCGACCGGGAACCGACCACAAACCCGGACCGTCGGACAGTTTTCATTTCCTTAGGCTAGCGCTTCGAAGAGCCGCCCGGAGATACTGTCGACACTCCCTACGCCGGAAATCGAATAAAACTTGAGCCGGCCCTCATTGGCCAGACTGGCGTAATAATCGACCAGGGGTTTCGTCTGATCGTGATAGACCGACAGGCGTTTGTACACGGTTTCCTCGGAATCGTCATCGCGTTGAATCAAGGGTTCGCCGGTTACATCGTCCTGCCCGGCAATACCCGGAGGATTGAATTCAATATGGTAGGTTCGCCCCGATGCCGGATGCACTCTGCGCCCGCTCATGCGCTTGACGATCTCTTCGTCATCGACCGCGATGTCAATGACAATGTCAATTTCCACCCCCATCTTGGAAAGACCCTCGGCTTGGCCGATGGTGCGGGGAAATCCGTCGAGCAAGAAGCCGATTTTGCAGTCGTTCCGATTGATTCGCGACCGGATCAGGCCAAGGATGATATCGTCCGACATCAAGCTGCCGGCATCCATGACCTTCCTCGCTTCGACCCCCAGCGGCGTGCCTTTCCTGACCGCCTCCCGCAACATGTCTCCGGTGGAAATCTGAGGAATATTATATTTTTCCTGGATACCCGCGGCCTGGGTGCCTTTGCCAGAACCGGGACTCCCCAGCAGGATAAGTCGCATGATTTTACCTTTTGATCAGTATAAATATTGGAAACAGGTGGACTAGCGCGCCGCTATTGCCTGTAGTGGCTGGACGTCTGCAGGTTCAGATGGAATGAATCAACGATGCTTCATGAAAGCCGGCCAGGCAGCACGCAGGTAGTTCATCATCGACCAAAGCGTAAGTATCACGGCCAAGTACAGCAGGACATAGCCCACCACGCGCATTGAAATACCGAGAATTTCATCCTGATACAACAGACTTGTGATTGCTGCCATCTGGGCTGAAGTCTTTAATTTCCCGAACCAGGACACTTCTATGTGGCTCCTGATGCCTAGTTCGGCCATCCATTCCCGAAGCGAAGCAATGGTAATTTCCCGCCCGATGATCACGGCTGCGGGTATCGCTAGGTACGGAGATGGTTCACTCTGGACGATCAGAACCAGAACCACCGCGACCATCAATTTGTCCGCGACCGGATCCAGGAATGCCCCAAACTTGGTGACCTGATCCATCTTGCGAGCCAAGTAGCCGTCAAAAAAGTCAGTACAGGCCGCCACGACGAAAATCAACGCACTGATCGCGTGGGACGCTTCCCACGGCATATAAAAGATCACGACGAGCAACGGTATCATTGCGATCCTGATCAGGGTCAGATTGGTCGGCAGGTTCAAGTCCATCGTTGGATTTCCGTGGCTACAACTGATACGGAACCAGTCACGCCTAATACAGTCGATTTCATGTTTTTCGTGAAACGGTTAATGATACAGCAAAAATAGCAATGAAAGGGTCCCTTGCGCCCTGACGGAGGCATCGGCAAGATCGTCTGACAACACCTAGTTGTGAAACGTGTCGTAGACCCGCTGGGCGAGTTGTCGGTTAATCCCATCAACTCCCCTAAGGTCGTCAACACCAGCTCGGCTGATTTCTCGCAAACCGCCGAATTGCCTGAGCAACGACTGTCTGCGCTTGGGTCCCAGACCGTCGATATTTTCCAGCACTGACTTTTTTTTAGTTTTCCCACGTCGCTGTCGGTGACCGGTGATCGCGAACCGGTGCGCCTCGTCCCGAATATGCTGGATCAAAAGTCGAGCCGGGGCATCCCGCATGATCTTGATCGGGTGAGTATCGCCGGCGCAGTAAAGTTCTTCCATGCCCGATTTGCGAGACGGGCCCTTGGAGACTCCGATCACCATCACCCCGCTTACACCGAGTTCATTCAAAGCGGTGGTAACCGCGCTAACCTGTCCCTTTCCGCCATCAATAAAAATGATATTCGGCGTTTGGTATTCACCCACCTGGATTCGTTTGAATCGCCGGCTGACCACCTGCGCCATGGCGCCGTAATCGTCTCCAGGCTGTATACCGCTGATGTTGAAGCGTCTGTAGGCTGACTTAACCGGACCGTCGGTGTCAAAAACAACGCAGGATGCAACCGTCTGTTCACCTTGGGTATGACTAATGTCGAAGCACTCAAGCCTCGAAGGGATATCGGTGAAACCGAGTTCTTCCTTGAGGCTGAAGAACCGGGCATGCAGTCCTTGCCTGTTAGAAAGCCGTGTATTCAGGGTGTTCTCAGAGTTACTGTTGGCCATTTCCAGCCATTTCAGGCGTTCACCCCGCAACCGCGTGGAAAAGACTACCGGCGTATGTGCACGGGCTTCCAGCCCCCTTTGCAGCAGGTTCAGGTTCCCGGGCGTATGGCTCAAGAGGATTTCGCGGGGAATATCCCGTTCAAGATAGTACTGGGCGATAAAGGCTTCTAGTACCGCTTCCGGAGTATGCTCTTGAGGTAGATTGGGAAAGAAAGTCTTGTCCCCGATGTGTTGTCCCTTGCGCACGTAGACCATCTTCACACAGGCCATACCGGCCCGCGAGGAACAAGCGATGATGTCCAGATCTCCCCGTTCACCGTGCACGTACTGTTTTTCCAGAACATGCCGTAGCGTTCTGATCTGATCGCGGTATCCGGCGGCTTTTTCAAATTCCAGTTCGGACGAAGCTTTTTCCATTTCACCGGCCAGTTCACCGATGATCCGGCTGCCGTCGCCCTCAAGGAACATCACCGTACGCTCAACCTGACGGCGGTAGCTATCAATGCTATCCAGACCAACGCAGGGTCCAGTGCATCGCTTGATCTGATACTGCAGGCACGGTCGCGAACGATGACTAAAAACCGAGTCCTCGCATTGGCGCACGGGAAATATCTTCTGTAACAGTTTCAGGCTTTCCCGTATTGCACCAGCACTGGGATAGGGGCCGAAATAACGCCCCTTCTTGCTCTTCGCCCCACGGTGGAAACCGACCCGTGGAAAATCCTGGTGGGTGGTGACATAGATATAAGGGTAGCTCTTGTCGTCACGCAGGCAGATGTTGTACCGGGGCCGGTAACGCTTGATCATCTGACTCTCGAGTAGCAGCGCTTCGCTTTCTGTATGGGTTATGGTGACGTCGATGGAATGAACATGAGACACCATCACCTGCTGCTTCGATGCTACATTCTTTTTCCCGAAATAGCTGCTGACCCGTTTCTTCAGGTTTTTTGCCTTTCCGATATAGATGATTTTGGAACGTGCATCCAGCATCTGGTAAACTCCTGGACGCTGGGTCAGGCTTTTCAGGAACGCCTTGATATCGAAAGTGGATCCCGACTGGATGGCTGTGGACATTACTCGATCAGACCTCTAACCGTTTGAAAAATATCCTGAAACATACCCAGTGTCAGACACCTGGTTTGAACGTTGTAACGACTACAATGATAGGAATCGACAAGAAACCGTCCGGGAACAAGATTATGGATCCGGTGATGAGAAAACACAAAACCCTTTTGACGCAGTTCGGTGGTCTGAATTACCGCCCTGTGCGCAACCTGCCCCAGCGCAAGGATAACCCCGTCTGTTGGCAGCAGGGAAATCTCGAGCTTCAGAAAACCGTTGCAGTTGCTGACTTCCTGTCCAATAGGATGGTTTTTCGGCGGCAAGCACTGAACCGCATTTGTTATCCGGGCCTCATAAAGGAGAAGCCCGTCGCCGGCCGCCCTGGAGTCGGGTCCGTTACTGAAGCCGAATTCGTACAATACCCGAAAAAGGAGTTTTCCCGCCTCATCTCCGGTAAAAGGACGTCCGCTTGCATTCGCACCATGCAATCCTGGCGCAAGTCCCACGATTAGAAGTTTCGGTCTTGCAACCCCGAAGGCCGGAACAGGCCTCGAGTGATAGGATGGATATTGATCCCTGACCCGGGAAAGATGGTCCGCCAACCGTGGACATTTCCTACAATTAGGGTCGAAATTCTGTCCCGCCATTTCAATCAACAATTTAGAACCAGATAAAAGGGCCCGTACGGGCCCTTTTATCGAAAACGGTCGAGCAAATCAACCGATCGGGTTCATTCGACAGCTTTCATGCTCAATCGGACACGCCCCTGGCGATCAATTTCAAGCACCTTGACCTTAACGATGTCACCTTCACTCAGTTTGTCAGTGACCTTTTCCACATGATCATTGGATATCTGGGAAATGTGTACCAAACCATCCTTACCCGGCAAAACAGTCACAAAGGCACCGAAATCCATGATCCTGGCCACCCGGCCCTCATAGATATTGCCGACTTCGACATCCGCGGTAATTTCCTCAATCTGCTTGCGCGCCGCCATACCCGCTTGCCTATCGGTAGAAGCCACCTTGATCACCCCGTCATCAGTAATGTCGATCGTTGCACCCGTTGCCTCAGTGATACTGCGGATAGTCGACCCGCCTTTGCCGATTACATCACGAATCTTGCTTGGGTCGATCGTGAAGGTGATGATTCTGGGAGCAAACTCCGACATTTCTTCCCGCGGGGCAGGCAGGACTTCGTTCATCTTGCCGAGGATGTGCATGCGGCCCTGTTTTGCCTGCTCCAGCGCCTTCTCCATGATCTCCGCGGTGATCCCATCGATCTTGATGTCCATCTGCAATGCCGTAATCCCGTCTTTGGTCCCGGCAACCTTGAAGTCCATGTCGCCAAGGTGATCCTCGTCGCCCATGATGTCCGACAGAACTGTGAAGTTGTTGCCTTCCTTGATCAGGCCCATGGCAATCCCGGCAACTGGCGCTTTGATTGGAACCCCTGCGTCCATCAGTGCAAGACTGGTACCGCAGACCGAAGCCATTGAACTCGATCCGTTCGACTCGGTGATCTCCGACACCACCCGGAGAACATAAGGAAACCGTTCCATATCGGGAACCACGGCCAAGATCCCTCGTTTCGCCAGCCGACCATGACCGATTTCGCGGCGCTTAGGTGATCCAACGAAACCAGTTTCGCCCACGCAGAAAGGCGGAAAGTTGTAATGCAGCATGAAGCGTTCTTTGTATTCACCCGCCAGCGCATCGATGATCTGCGAATCGCGTTCGGTTCCAAGAGTCGCCGTCACGATAGCCTGGGTTTCGCCGCGGGTAAACAGCGCGGACCCATGGGCTCGCGGCAAAACGCCGGTTCGAATGGAAATAGGTCGCACTGTGGAATTGTCCCTGCCGTCGATTCGGTTTTCACCGGAAATAATTCTGCTGCGGACAATGCTCTTTTCCAGTTTTTCCAGTTCGCCGCGAATTTCGGCTTCCTGAAACTGCTCATCGGCTGTCAAGGCGTCAATCGCTGCAGTACGAATTTCCTTGAGCTGTTCTTGGCGATCCAGTTTTTCGGCAACCTGGTAGGCTGCTGCGACCTGAGGCTCACAGTGTGCACGAACGGCGTTTGCAAGTACTTCGTTCTTTTCCGGTGCCGACCAGTCCACTTTGGGCTTGTCAACTTCGGCAGCAAGTTCTTCAATCGTGTCGATTGCGTTCTGCATCTGTTGATGACCGAACAGGACCGCGCCCAGCATCTGTTCCTCAGTCAGTTCACGCGCTTCCGATTCAACCATCAGCACTGCGTTTCTGGTTCCTGCAACGACAAGGTCAAGATCGGAATCCTTGATCTGGCTTTTGTTCGGATTCAGCAGATATTGACCATCACGGAATCCAACACGGGCCGCGCCCAGCGGGCCGTTAAACGGCAGACCTGAAATGGCCAGTGCCGCCGAAGCACCAAGAATCGCAACGACGTCCGGATCAACCTCCGGGTTGAGGGACATGACTGTCGCAATAATCTGGACTTCATTGGTGAATCCATCCGGAAACAGTGGTCTGATCGGCCGGTCAATCAGGCGACATGTCAGTGTTTCCTTTTCAGCAGGGCGGCCTTCGCGCTTGAAGAAACCTCCCGGAATTTTTCCGGCAGCATAGGTTTTCTCCTGGTAATTAACCGTCAACGGGAAAAAATCCCGCCCGCCATCTCCAGTTTTTCCGACAACGGTCACAAGCAGGACGGTATCGGCCATGTTAATAAGAACAGCTCCATCTGCCTGGCGGGCAATTTCACCGGTTTCCATGGCGACACGGTGTTCGCCGTACTGAAATTCTTTCCGAATCGGGTTCACAGTTTTTTCCTAAATTATGTATTCGTTAAAATAGCTACGTTACTTACGCAATCCCAATCGTTGAATAAGTGACTTGTATCGTTCCCCGGATTTTCTTTTCAGGTAGTCCAGCAATGTACGCCTCTGATTGACCATCCGGATCAGCCCTCTCCTCGAATGATGATCTTTCTTGTGTTCCGCAAAATGGGAAGTGAGATGGACGATGCGGTCCGTCAGAAGAGCGACCTGGACCTCTGGAGACCCTGTATCCGTCGGTGAAAGTCGGTATTCTTCGATCACCGGCCCTTTTCGTTCTGCGCTGAATGGCATGTAATTAGACTCCAAATTAGTTGAAACAAAACCGGGTCATTCTACCCTTCGATTCTAGATTGAACAACTTTTGCAAAAATCGGCTGGACATCGACGGCCCTTGCCCCGATTAAGACTCACTGACCGGCCCCGGTTGACCGAAGAAATAGTTTTCGCGGAGCGATCCGGTTGTCCGGCAACACCTCTCCCATTCCCAGAAAATGACTGTCCGGGGTATACATCCTTACCCAGCCCTGGACTGACTTCTCGGGAGCCAAGACCGACTGCCCCAGGCTGGCACTCCATGCCGATTCTGCAGACAATTCAAGTCTCGGCCACTCGCCCACTGCCTGGTCAATCGGCAACAGACACACGGATTCCCTGTCTTCGCTAACAATAGTTTCGAGACCCTGGATAGTCCAGGAGTTCTCTATCCGGAACTGCCCGACCCCGGTGCGCCGCAGGCTGTCGATATGGGCACCGCAGCCGATGGCTTCACCAATCGATTCTGCTAGGGTCCGGATATAGGTCCCCTTCGAGCACGAAACCCGCAAGGACAGGAGATCCCCGGAACAAGCGAGAAATTCAAGATCGTAGATGGTGATGGTGCGCGGCTTCCGTTCGACTTCGATACCCTTGCGCGCCAATTCGTAAAGCCGAACTCCGTTTTGCTTCAACGCCGAATACATTGGCGGAACCTGACTGATGCTCCCGGTTAGGGCTGACAACACCGGCTTCAGAGCGGATTCGTCCAGCACGGGAACCGGCTTTTGCTCGAGGATCTTACCTTCTGTATCACCGGTTGTTGTTGTTCGGCCCAGTCGGATATCCACCTGATAAGCCTTGCTGGTATCCAGCAAGAAGGCGGAAAGCCGCGTGGCCTGGCCAAAACAGATCGGTAATAGTCCGGTAGCAAGCGGATCCAGGCTGCCCGTATGTCCCGCCTTGGCAGCATTGAACAATCTTCTGACTTCCTGTAGCGCCTGATTGGATGATATCCCCGATCGTTTATCTAGTAACAGAAATCCATCCAATTTCCGACCGCGGTTACGCCTTCTCATTCCGTTTCGCCCTCGTTTTGTGCTGAATCCGTCTCGTGAGCATTGAGCAATTGTTCAATCCTCATTCCCTTTTCGATCGAGGTATCGTGGATAAAACGCAATTCGGGAAGAACCCGCATTCTCATCCGCTTAGCCAGCTGGCGACGGATGAAAGGGATCGATTGGTCTATAATGTTGCGGTTCTTTTCGACCTGATCATGCCCCTTCCCAAGTATTGTGAAATACACTTTGGCGACCGAAAGGTCCCTTGTCAAATCAACCTCACTGACCGTCATGAACCCAAGTCTCGGATCCTTCAGCTCGGTCTGGAGGATGGAGGCAAGTTCTCGCCGAATCTGCGAGGCGACTCGCTGGTTACGAGTAAATTCCCTGGGCATATCGTAGAAATATCAGACGATTTTCACAAAAGGTACGTGGAACAATTTCAGTGGCATCAAACCAGTGAGGGGCTCGGTCAAAGTTGTCGCGCAACCTCAACTCTTTCAAAGACTTCAATCAGATCGCCAACCTTTACATCATTGTAGTTCTTTACCGCGATACCGCATTCCATACCGGCCTTGATTTCGTTGACGTCTTCCTTGAAACGCCTCAGGGATTCCAACTGGCCTTCGTAAATAACCACGTTGTCCCGCAGGACCCTGATCGGCAGATTCCTGGTCATTCGTCCTTCGGAAACCATGCATCCGGCAACCGCGCCGAATTTGGGAGAACGGAACACATCCCGGACCGCTGCAAGCCCAATCACCTGTTCCTTGATCTCGGGGGCCAGCAGACCGTTGATCGACGTCCTAACCTGATCGATGACGTCGTAAATAACGCTAAAATAATGTAGATCAAGCGCCTTTCCTTCGATAATTCTCCGGGCTACGGTATCGGCTCTTACATTAAAGCCGATAATGATCGCGCTGGAGGCCAAAGCCAAGTTGGCATCCCCTTCGTTGATGCCGCCGACCCCCCCGGCGATTACCTTGACAACGACCTCTTCGTTGGAAAGACTCGTCAATGCCTCGCGCAGTGCTTCCAGGCTTCCATGTACATCAGTCTTGACAATCAGGTTGAGTTCCACAACATTTCCGGCACCCATGCGGGAGAAAATGTCGTCGAGTTTCGTCGCCTGCTGGTTGGCCAGCTTGATCGTGCGTTTCTTGTCTTCGCGTTGCTCTGCCAGTTCGCGTGCCTTGCGTTCGTCCTTAACGATATGGAATTCGTCGCCAGCATTGGGTATTGCGGACAAACCCAAAATCTCGACCGGGGTTGAAGGCTCGGCCTGCTGTACGCTTCGTCCGTTTTCGTTGAACATAGCCCGCACTCGGCCGAATTCGTGGCCGCACAGGATCACGTCACCTTTTTTCAATAGTCCCTTCTGCACCAGCACAGTGGCCACCGGGCCACGCCCCCTGTCCAAACGCGCCTCGATCACTACACCAGCCGCACGTCCTTGATCACGCGCCTTGATTTCAAGCAGTTCGGACTGCAGCAGAAGTGATTCCAGCAATGCGTCAATTCCCTCACCCGTGTGGGCGGACACGTTGACAAACTGGGTATCGCCGCCCCAGTCTTCTGGAACCACATCTATCGCCGCCAGCTCACTTTTGACCCGATCAGGGTCCGCTTCCGACTTGTCGATCTTATTCACAGCCACGATGATCGGTACGCCAGCAGCTTTGGAATGCTCGACGGCTTCTTTGGTTTGCGGCATCACGCCGTCATCCGCCGCAACCACGAGGATTACCATATCAGTCGCCTGGGCTCCTCGGGCACGCATCGCCGTAAAAGCAGCATGTCCTGGAGTATCTAGGAATGTAATCGGCCCATGTCCGGTATCCACTTGGTAGGCACCAATATGCTGGGTGATACCGCCTGCCTCGCTCGCCGCAACACGGCTTTTACGGATGTAATCCAACAGGGACGTCTTGCCATGATCGACGTGACCCATGATTGTCACCACCGGCGCCCTGGCAACCTCTACTCCTGAATCGTCGGCAGAATCGTCCAGCCATTCCTCCTCCGGACTATCATCGCTTTGCAGAACTGCATTGTGTCCCATCTGTTCCACTAGCACCAAGGCCGTATCCTGATCCAAGGGCTGGTTGATGGTTACCATGATTCCCATGCTCATTAACGCCTTGATCAGTTCTGCCCCCTTTACCGACAGCTTCTGAGCCAGGTCGGAAACGGTAATGGATTCTGGAATTATGACCTCTTTCACCACCGGTGCCGTTGGTTTTTCGAAACCGTGTTTCTGGTCGCTCAGGTCGACAACAATGGGAGCAGCCCGACGGAACTTTTTCTTTTTTCTCTTTTTACCCGCATCAACGTGCAGTCGACCACCTGAACCGGTTGAGGCCTTAATGGATTTCTTGCGGCTTTTTTCTGAATCCAGTTTAGCCAGTTGTTCCTCTCCGCGCTTTTCTGCTTCTTTCCTGGTCTTTTCCTTTCCAACCACTGTCTTTTTGACTTCCATCTCCACCTTCTGCCGCAGACGCTCTTCCTCCTGGCGTTTGTCTTCGTCCTGTCGTTTTCTCTGGCTTTCCTCTTCTTCCTCGGCCTTTCTCTGTGCGGCTTGCTGCCGGCGTTTGATCTGATCTTCCTGTTGCTGAATCGATTTCTGCTGTTCGTTTCGTTGCTCTTCAAGAGCTTTTTTTATCGACTCGATTTCCTCGCTCACCTGTTCGGCAACCTTTTCCGATCGCTTGACGTAGATCCGTCGTTTACGCACTTCAACGTTAACCGACTTCGAAATGCGGCCAGGAACTCTACCCTGTTGCAGTACCTGGGTTTTCCTTCTGGTCAGAACCACCTTGCTGGGCGCCAACTCCGAATCGGGTTCCCTGCCGTGACTCTTGCGTAAATGACTTAGCAGCCGCCGCTTCTCTTCATCGTCGAGTACATCATCAGCCCCAGAAACGCCGAGCCCCGCATCTTTTAGTTGCGTAACCAGTTTGTCGAGAGAGATATTTAACTTATCCGCAAGACTTCTTACCGTCAGTTCTGCCATTGATTTCCCCTGCCCTATTCGCTCGGATGCTCATCCTCAAACCATGGTGCTCGCGCAGTCATGATCAGTTCCCCGCCTTTGACAGGATCCAGGCCTGCAATTTCCGACAATTCGTCAACAGACAATTCGGCAAGATCTTCCATAGTAACCACCCCCTTGCTGGCCAACTGGAATGCCAGCTCCTTATCAATCCCTTCCATCTTCAGCAGATCCTCCGAAGGTACCGTCTGGTCCAGTTTTTCTTCTGACACAATGGCCTGGAGCAAAAGCGCGTCTCGCGCCCGGTTCCGCAGTTCATCGACAATCCCCTCATCAAATTCCTCTATCTGCAAAAGCTCTTTGGCCGGAACATAAACCAATTCATCAACGGAGGCAAAGCCTTCCTGGACAAGGATCGACGCAACGTCCTCATCGACATCGAGATCCTGCATGAATAAATCCATGATCTTTTTGCGTTCTTGCTCGCCCTTTTCTTCCGCATCAGTGATGTCCATGACATTCAGGTTCCAACCGGTCAGTTCGGTCGCAAGTCGCACGTTCTGTCCACCGCGGCCAATGGCCTGTGACAGATTGTCAGTGGAAACCGCAATATCCATTCCGTGCGAATCTTCATCAACAACGATCGATGCCACTTCGGCTGGAGACATTGCGTTGATCACGAACTGGGCATCGTTTTCATTCCAGAGGATAATATCCACCCGCTCGCCATTGAGTTCGTTGGAGACCGCCTGTACCCGTGAGCCACGCATCCCCACGCAAGCGCCGACAGGATCTAGCCTTGGGTCATTGCTTCTGACCGCAATCTTGGCCCGGGATCCTGGGTCGCGGGCCGCCTTAAGGATTTCAATCAACCCTTCGCTGACTTCCGGTACTTCCAGCTTGAACAGTTCGGTTAGCAACTCCGGCATCGTTCGGCTGACGAAAAGCTGGGGCCCTTTGACCTCGGGTCGGACTGCGTAGAGATAACCACGTATCCGGTCCCCACTACGAATCGATTCTAGCGGGATCATGTCGTCCCTCGGAATAATCGCTTCAGCATTGCCTCCCAGATCCATGATTACCTGACCACGCTCTGCTCTTTTCACGATCCCCGTAACCAGTTCGCCAATCCGCTCCTGGTAGGCGTCAACCACCTTGCGGCGCTCGGCCTCCCGCACTTTCTGCACGATAACCTGCTTTGCTGTCTGTGCGGCGATACGTCCGTATACAATCGACTCGATGGATTCTTCGATGATTCCACCAACTTCGATATCACTCTGGATCTTGCGAGCGTCCTCGAGCAGGATCTGACTTGCCGAAAATTCGAGCCCGCCTTCAAATTCCTCATCCGATTCAACAACAGTCCATGTTCGAAAGGTCAAATAGTCACCTGTCGTGCGATCAATTCGAACTTTCACATCAACCCCGACCTCATGCCGTTTCGCAGTCGCTGCCGCCATGGCAGCTTCAATAGCCTCGAAGATGATTTCCTTGTCGATTTCCTTCTCGTTGGAAACGACATCAACAACCAGCAAAATTTCGCTATTTTCCATTTCGTTGCCCTTCCTCCAACCCCGAGGATCCAGGGGTCAAAAATGCTTTCTTGATCAGGTTGAACGGGATTTCGTTGGGTCTCCCGTCCACAACCACACACACGGATTCTCCCTGAGTTCCTTCGAGAAGTCCCCTGAATTTCCGCTGCCCATCGAATGGGCTAAACAGCTGTACTTCGACGGACTGTCCGCTGAAGCGGTCAAAATCGTCCACCTTGATCAGTGGTCGCTCGATACCCGGAGACGAGACCTCGAGCTGATAATTACCCTTAATAGGAGGCTCATCCACATCAAGGACCCCGCTCAACTGATGGCTTACTTTCGCACAATCGTTGACTTGAATTCCGCCATCGGAATCGATAAAAACCCGAAGCACCGACGGGACCCCGGAGGAAATGTACTCGACGCCGACGCATTCGTATCCCATCCCGGAGACCACCGGCTCGATCATCTTTGTCAGGTAATCAGGTGCCCGCCTCATCGCTTCTTTTTTCTCCAGAAATAAAAAAAGGGCCTAAGGCCCATCCATCATTTCTTCTTAAAATCCAGCCACCGAACGCCCATCTAGGGACCGTTCTTTTATTTGGTAGCGGGGGCAGGATTTGAACCTACGACCTTCGGGTTATGAGCCCGACGAGCT
>DBZZ01000009.1:29045-30528 GCA_002311315.1 Methylococcaceae bacterium UBA1147
TCTCCTACTACGGCTTTCTTACCGGGGCATGAACTATTTTCCTAGATCGGTGGGGAAATGGCGTAAATTCGCACCGAATCTAGACCAGGCCGGCCAGAAGGAGGCTGTTTAACACAACCCATGCAAACACTCCGGCAATGACATCATCGAGCATGATTCCAAGACCCCCAGCAACAGATCTGTCAATCTGGCGAATCGGCCAAGGCTTCACAACATCGAAAAAACGAAACAGGATGAACCCAGCAACGACTGTCTGGACGGATACGGCGATCCCCGCCATCGTGATCCAATACCCGACGATTTCATCCCATACAATTCCCTGGTGATCGTGAACCCCCAGTTTCGCCGAGGCCAGCGAACAGATCCAGACGCCGGCAACGGCGGCTACCCCGACGATCGCGAGATATGGGACAAGACTTAATTGCTGAAGCAGAAGGAAAAGAGGAATCGCTACCAAGGTTCCACAGGTTCCCGGCGCCCTAGGCGACAATCCGGAACCGAAGCCGAAGGCAATCAACAACACAGGATCACGAAAAATGTTCATATCCACCCAGGGGTCTATCCAAACTAGATTCAAGATTTGCAAAGCGCAAACCCGGCAACCTCTCTATTGTACCGACTCGAGTGACCGGACAGGGCAGTGAACGCAGCCTGCTCTTCAGGTCATTCTCTCTTTCGCGAGGCACCGTAAAACAGAGTTCGTAGTCGTCGCCGGCACACAGTGGTAACCGGACATCTCCACTACGCAACAGGTAATCTCGAACTTCCGTTGATAGAGGAAGAAGGTTCCAATCCACGGTAGCGCCAACCTGGCTCGACTCTAGAACATGACCCAGGTCAGCGGCAAAACCGTCAGAGATATCAATACAGGCAGATGCCAGCCCACACAGGGTTTTTCCCACATCCACCCTCGGCTCCGGACGCTCGAGACGTTGGCGCATGGTGAAAGAGCATTCTGCTTTACCAAGGCAACCCTTCAGTCCAAGCCCGGCATCCCCCAAAAAACCAGTGACATAGACGCCATCGTCCGGTTTCGCATTCGACCTATAGAGCACCTGGCCAGCGGGCGACGTTCCGATTCCCTGAACGGTAATCGAAAGCGGACCGCGGGTAGTATCGCCTCCAACCAACTGAACCTCGTAGCGAGAAGCCAGTAGAGAAAAACCTGCGGAAAACGCCTCCAGCCATGATTCGCTGACTGTAGGCAAACTCAGAGCGAGCATCGCCCATCGTGGCGTGGCACCCATTGCCGCTAGATCACTGAGGCTCACCGCGAGAACCTTGTGGCCCAAGGATTCAGGATCAGTTCCCGACAGAAAATGGGTTTCTTCAACCAAGGTATCGGTGGTGACCAGCAGTTGCTGCCCCCTAGGCGGCTGCAATACCGCGCAATCGTCTCCGATTCCGGAAACCGTTGAATCGAGCGCTGGGCCAATCCCCCGGAAATACCGCTCGATCAATCCGAATTCAGCAACCGGCATTG
>DBZZ01000009.1:30617-35029 GCA_002311315.1 Methylococcaceae bacterium UBA1147
TATTCACGTACTTGTAACTCTCGGTCGCACCGTAGCGTTTCGCCAGATTAACCCCTTCGTTAAGGATTACCTTGTAGGGTACATCCGGGCGATTCACCAGTTCGTAGACGCCTACTCTAAGGATGGCTCGCTCAACCGGATCTATTTCGTTGATCGTCCGGTCCGAGAATTCAAGCAGAGCATTGTCCAGCGACTTCAGTTGGCCTGGAACGCCATGCAAAAGTTCCTTGAAATAACTGCGCTTGACCTTCTTGAAGTTCTCGTTGATATAGAATTGCTGTTCGATTTCGTTCAGATTCTGACCGGTAATCTGCCATTGGTACAGGGCCTGAACCGCGCTCTGCCGCGCGTTGGTCCTAGAAGAACTCATGTATCCGCCACGTTCCTGAGCAAGTTGACCATCTCGATCGCGGACAGGGCCGCTTCAGCACCTTTGTTTCCGGCCTTGGTGCCGGCACGCTCAATCGCCTGCTCGATCGTATCCACCGTCAATACACCAAGGCTGACCGGAATATCGTGATCGAGAGAAACACATGACAGCCCCTTGACGCACTCCCCCGCCACGTATTCGAAATGGGCAGTGCCACCGCGGATAACCGCGCCGAGCGCGATAATGGCATCATAGCTACCGCTGTCAGCGATTCGCTTAGCTGCCAACGGCAGTTCGAACGCACCGGGGGCTCTCACTAGAGCAATATTGTCCCGCTTTGCACCATGACGAAGCAGCGTATCTACCGCGCCTTTCACCAGTTGTTCCACGATAAAACCGTTGAACCTCGATGCAACCAGGCAAAACCGCGCCCCGTTGGCCGTCAGGTCGCCTTCAAATGTTTTCAAATCCATTCTGTTCGTCTCTATTCTTTTACAGCCAGTTTTAAGTTATTGGGATTGCACGAAACGTATTCCACGATTTCCAGGTCATAGCCCGAGATCCCCCGGTATTTGCGACGCTCGCCCAGCACGCGCATCTTGTGAACACCAAGGTCCGCAAGGATCTGGGCTCCGGCACCGGTGGTACGTTCGTCGGCAATTCTGTTTTCACAGTCCGCCAGTTCAACCCCGTGGTCCTCCATCTGATACCGGTGAACACGTTCGACCAATGACTTGTTGTCCTCTTCCTGTCGGATGACCACCAGCACACCACGACCCTCCTCTGCGATCCTTTCCATCGACTGGCGGAGCGGAAAACCACAGTCGCTTCGACGCGAGCCAAAGAGGTCGCACAGCAGGTTGCGGGCGTGAACCCGAACCAGCACCGGCTCGAGCCCGGATACTTTGCCCATGGTGAGGGCGAGATGCAGTTTGTCATCGACCTTGTCCTGGTAGGCATGCAACCTGAAATCACCGTACTCGGTAGGAAAACTGCATTCGCTCAGCCGTTCGACCGTCTGCTCGTTCTGGATCCGGTAATTGATCAGATCGGTAATGGTACCGATCTTTAGTTGATGCTGTTCTGCGAACTTTTCCAGATCCGGCCGCCGAGCCATGGAACCATCTTCATTCAGGATCTCCACAATAACCGCGGCACTTTCCACGCCCGCGAGCCGAGTCAGGTCGCAGCCGGCTTCGGTGTGACCCGCCCGGTTAAGAACGCCCCCGGGTTGGGCCATCAGCGGGAAAATATGACCCGGCTGAATCAGATCTTCCGGCTGCGCATCAACGGCAACCGCCGCGAGAATCGTTCTTGCTCGATCTGCCGCCGAAATACCAGTGGTCACCCCTTCCGCAGCTTCGATCGAGACCGTAAAGTTAGTCGAATGCGCCGTCTTGTTTTCGTTGACCATCAGAGGCAATCTCAATTGCTGACAGCGCTCACGGCTTAAGGTCAAACAGATCAGTCCTCGGCCGTAACGAGCCATGAAGTTAATGTCCTCCGGCTTGACCAGCGAGGCCGCCATAACCAGGTCACCCTCGTTTTCGCGGTCTTCATCGTCCATGATGATGACCATCCGCCCTTGGCGCAATTCATCAACAATTTCTTTCGTGCTATTCATCGCTCCTCCTGACCCTGGCTATTCCTATAGGAAACCGGCATTCTTCAGGGTATTCATCCAGATGCGATCGTTGGGCAAATGACCTGCGGACAGAAGCCGCTCCATGTAACGTGCCAAAAGATCCACTTCAAGGTTAACCGGCTGACCGACACCCGCGGTACCCAGTGTCGTCTCCGCCAACGTGTGCGGAACAATATTCACACTGAACGCGTCTTCTTTGACCTCATTGACAGTCAGGCTGATGCCGTCAACGCATATCGAACCCTTGACCGCCACGTACCGAGACAATGTTTTGGGCATTCCTAAATCAAGGCGCACCGATCGGCCGTCCTCGTAGATTCCGTCGATCCGGCCTACCCCGTCCACATGGCCACTGACGATGTGTCCACCCATCCGCGTAGACGGCGTCAACGCCAGCTCGAGATTTATCCGCACGCCGGGCCGGAATTGCTTCAGCGTGGTGCAGGATAGCGTCTCGTTTGAAACGTCTGCCGCAAACACGCCGCCGCTCAATTCAACCGCTGTCAGGCAAACGCCGTTGACGGATACACTATCACCCAACTCAATTTCGTCGCTGTCCAGCTTTCCTGTCTCCACGACAAAACGCACATCAGAGCCTCGTTGCTCGATGGAACGGATAACTCCAAGAGCCTGTACGATTCCTGTGAACATACAACCGACCCTAACCAGTCAAAATGCCTGGCGTACGGATCCGGATGCCAGACTCGTGTTCACGCGCCCCTTGCTCCAGTCGAGCAATCAACCCGATAACGCAACCGCAAATCCTTGCCAACCTGTCTGAAATCCAGTAATTGAAGATCTATCCGGTCGGACATTCGTTCCAGTTGAGGCAATTGCACTAGGCTTCGTGATGACGGACCCAGCAGGCTTGCCGACTGGTAGACAATCCATTCATCGACCAGGCCCTGAACCAACAATTCGCCATTGAGTGTTGCACCCGCCTCTACCATTACCTGATTCATTCCAATACTGCCAAGATATTCCATAACGGCTAGCAAGTCCAACATCCCGTCGTCGCCCCTCTCCAGCCGAAATACACGGAATCCGGCATCGCAAAGAATCGATATTCTGGCCCGATCATCACTGCCCGTTAGAACCAGGGGCGGTTCCCCTTCGCTTCGAATACGCGCGTTTACAGAAACTCGCAACCGGGTATCGAGAATAACTCGCAGGGGCTGGCCCATTTGATCTGAATCGGCCCCCAACCGCACGTTGAGAAGTGGGTCATCAGCCAGGACCGTTTCAATGCCAGTCAGAATCGCCGAACTCCGAGCACGTAGCCTGTGAACATCTTGACGCGCCTGTTCTCCGGTAATCCATTTGCTTTCTCCCGACTCCAGGGCTGTACGTCCGTCGAGGCTCATGGCCAGCTTGCTCAACACGTAAGGCCTGCCGGTACGCATTCGCCTGCAGAACCCTCGATTCAGCAGTTGTGCATCGCCCGCAAGAACACCCTGGCGGATCTCGATGCCCGCGTCTTGGAGAATTCTGAATCCCTGGCCCGCAACCCTTGGATTGGGGTCTTCCATTGCAGCCACAACGCGTTTTACCCCGGACTCAATCAGGGTCTGCACGCATGGCGGTGTCTTGCCGAAATGGCAGCATGGTTCCAGCGTAACGTAAACCGTCGAACCCCTGGCCTGATCACCAGCCGCCTGCAGCGCTTCAATCTCGGCATGAGCACCGCCGGCCCGTCGATGCCAGCCTTGCCCAACAATCCTATCGTTCCTGACCACCACTGACCCCACACAGGGGTTCGGATCCGTCGTCAGCAGACCCTTGCGGGCCAGT
This sequence comes from Methylococcaceae bacterium UBA1147, assembly GCA_002311315.1. Lineage (GTDB taxonomy): Bacteria > Pseudomonadota > Gammaproteobacteria > Methylococcales > UBA1147 > UBA1147. Next base: position 34,424 of record DBZZ01000009.1, read on the forward strand.
TCCAGCGCCCGAACCATGTAGCGTTCATCATCGACCGACACTGTCTCATCCATTCCCGTTTGCGAATACACCGGAATCCTATCCTAGTAGAGCGATTTAACCCGTGGATGCGGTCTAATCCGGCTGTTCCTCTAGGCTCTCTACTACCTGACGAAATTCGTCGATATCCTCAAACCTGCGGTACACGGAAGCAAAACGGACATAAGCAACATGATCGAGTCTCTGCAATTCCCCCATCAGTGTTTCGCCGATCTTCCTGGACGGAATTTCCCGTTCGCCGTGACTCTGCAGTTCTTTCTTTACCTGGTTGATGGACGCCTCTATCTTGTCGCTGGACACTGGTCTTTTCTCCAACGCCCGAAGCATTCCCGCACGTAGTTTTTCCTCCCTGAAAGGTTCCCGGCTTCCATCGGACTTGATGACTCTAGGAAGGCTGAGTTCCGCCGTTTCATAGGTTGTAAAACGATCCTTGCAATCAATGCATTCGCGGCGACGCCTGACCTGGACACCTTCACTGGTTAGGCGAGAATCGATGACTCTGGTATCGACGGCAGAACAAAACGGGCAGTGCATAGTCATCTCAGTGGTTAACCGCGTTACCAAAAC
>DBZZ01000009.1:35089-35292 GCA_002311315.1 Methylococcaceae bacterium UBA1147
CGGTGGTTAACCGCGTTACCAAAACGCAGCCAAGCAGTTAGAGTAAAGGAATATTGTACAACAATTCTTTCCAAACAAGCCTGATTTCAACCGTCTAAACCGATTGCCTAAACGCCACCGCCTGCCCCGAGGATCATCATGTAACGCCTTCCGATACAACGAAAAACACATTGTTAACAAACATTAACCGCATTATGTTTTCA
>DBZZ01000010.1:0-2471 GCA_002311315.1 Methylococcaceae bacterium UBA1147
TCTAACCAACTGAACTACCACTCCCCAGGTGGTGGTGGGTGCTGAGGGGATCGAACCCCCGACCCTCGCCTTGTAAGGGCGATGCTCTCCCAGCTGAGCTAAGCACCCATCAAAGAGCCGATTAGTTTACAGCATCTTTAAGACCTTTGCCAGCCTTAAACCCGGGAACGTTTGCCGCCGCAATATTGATCGTTTCTCCGGTCTGCGGATTACGACCGGTACGTGCTTCCCGCCGTTTAACACTGAAAGTGCCAAAACCGATCAGCGACACACTGCCGCCACTTTTCAGAGCCTCAGTTACTACCGATATCGTCGCGTCGAGTGCCCTTCCCGCATCTGCTTTAACCAGACCGGACTCTTCGGCTATTGCATTAATCAGTTCATTCTTATTCATTAATGATCCCCTCCATTTATTTGTAAACAGCCTGCTGACTTTTCATCCTAATTTTGTTCCCGAAACACACAGCTTGACGAAGCTATAGAGGCATCTATTCCTTCTCTTTCCGCCAAAGGCAATCAACATCCCCAAGTCCTCTTATTATCTGGCCCCTAGGCCCATAACAACTTGAACCAATCCTATCAAAACTATATGGCAAACGGAACCGAAAAAAGAATCTGAACACCAATTATTTCGGCTGTGCCAGTTCGCTACTAATGATACACACGAACATCAGGGCCGATAATCACTTGACCCGATATCCATGGATTCGACACCGCAACGGATAATCATGAGTTCAGTGAGCTATAACCCTTTTTCTTTTACCCGGTTTTTTGCTGGCCTCTTTCTTCTTTTCTTCGTCATTTAATTCCTTTTCAGGTTCGATCGGGGTCGGCAGGTACTGAAGCGCTAACTCAAGCACCTGATCAATCCAGCGAACGCATTGGATGTCCAGGTTCTGCTTGATATTCCGGGGCATCTCCGCCAGATCCTTTTTGTTTTCTTCGGGAATCAGAACCGTACTGATCCCTCCCCGGTGCGCGGCCAGCAGCTTTTCCTTCAGTCCACCAATAGGAAGCACCTCGCCCCTCAACGTAATTTCCCCAGTCATCGCCACATCCGCGCGAACCGGTATCCCCGTCAGGCTAGAAACCAGTGCGGTACACATCCCGATCCCCGCACTAGGTCCGTCCTTTGGCGTAGCTCCTTCGGGAACATGGAAGTGCATGTCCTTCTTCTGAAATACTTCCGATTCAATCCCCAGGAGATTGGCTCGACTGCGAACCACGGTTTCGGCAGCCTGGATAGACTCCTTCATCACTTCGCCCAGCTTTCCGGTGCGCAGGATTCGACCCTTTCCGGGAACAACCGCGACCTCGATGGTCAACAGTTCGCCGCCAACTTCAGTCCATGCGAGCCCGGTTACCTGGCCAATCCGGTCATTTTCTTCCGCCTCGCCATAGCGGAACTTCTTAACGCCCAGGTATTTTCCGAGGTTCCGCGTTGTCACCGAAACCTTTCCGGATCTGTCTTTGGCCAGAAGAAGGTCCTTTACGATCTTGCGACAAATCTTTGAAATTTCACGTTCCAGATTACGGACCCCTGCTTCCCGGGTATAAAAACGGATGATGTCCCTGATTGCCGATTGGCTGAGACGAACCTCGGAAACCTTCAGACCATTGTTCTTGATCTGTTTTGGAAGCAGGTAACGAATGGCAATATTGACCTTTTCATCTTCCGTGTAACCGTCCAACCGAATGACCTCCATGCGATCCAACAGCGCGGGAGGAAGATTTAGCGTGTTGGCTGTCGCCACGAACATGACGTCGGAAAGATCAAAATCAACTTCGAGGTAATGATCGTTGAAGGTGTGATTCTGCTCTGGATCAAGGACTTCCAGCAAGGCTGAGGCCGGATCACCCCTAAAGTCCATGGCCATCTTATCAATTTCATCCAGCAGAAACATCGGGTTTCGGGTGCCAACCTTTGAAAGGTTCTGAAGAATCTTCCCGGGCAAGGAACCGATATAAGTCCGCCGGTGCCCCCTGATTTCAGCTTCGTCCCGAACCCCGCCCAGCGCCATGCGGATGTAGCGCCGGTTCGTCGCCCGGGCAATCGATTGCCCAAGCGAGGTTTTACCGACGCCCGGCGGACCAACGAGACACAGAATGGGGCCCTTGAGTTTCCTGACTCTTAGCTGGACAGCAAGATACTCGAGGATACGTTCCTTGACCTTCTCCATTCCGTAGTGATCATCATCAAGAACCGTTTCTGCCTGTTTCAGGTCATGACGCACCTTGGTTTTCTTTTTCCAGGGGACGCCGACCATCCAGTCGATGTAGTTCCTGACCACCGTTGCCTCAGCCGACATCGGTGACATTAGTTTGAGCTTGTTTAGTTCCCCGTCAGCCTTTTTGCGGGCTTCTTTCGACATCCCGGAATCGGCAATCTTCTGCGCCAGTTCCTCCAGTTCGTTGGGTACATCCTCCATCTCGCCCAATTCCTTCTGGATGGCCTTCATCTGTTCGTTGAG
>DBZZ01000010.1:2619-20653 GCA_002311315.1 Methylococcaceae bacterium UBA1147
TCACCTTCCATCAGCATCATCAGCGTCTCAAGCCGTTTGGCAACATCATTCATGCCGAGGACCGACTGCTTATCGTCAATCTTCAGTGCCATGTGGGCCGCAATGGTATCTGCAAGGCGACTACTGTCATCGATGCCAGCGAGGGAATTCAGCACTTCCGGGGGGACCTTCTTGTTCAGCTTGACATACTGGTCAAACATGGTCGTTGCTGTCCTCACCAGCACTTCCATTTCCTTCTCGTCGTGCTCGACCTGGTCATCCATCACAGCAACTTCCGCAGAGTAGAATCCGTCTGATTCATCGAAGCGATCAACCACGCAGCGCTCAACGCCTTCAACGAGAACCTTGACCGTTCCATCCGGCAACTTAAGCAACTGCAGAATATTAGACAGTGTGCCGACCGTATGCATCTCGTCGAATCCCGGGTCGTCGACTTCCGCATCTTTCTGCGCGACAAGAAAGATCTGCTTGTTGTCACGCATAGCAACGTCCAACGCCTTGACCGACTTGTCCCTGCCGACAAACAACGGGATCACCATGTGTGGATAAACAACAACATCCCGTAACGGAAGAACGGGAACCCTCTCCGAGGACTCTTGATCAGGGTTCTGATTGGTTTCCATAACAGATTTCCTAAATGTATTGATTCGGTCTTTCAAGTTTTTAATGAAAGACGTGAAACCCGAATTCGGAAAAAACGGTGATTTGAGCCTGACGTAGCGCAACGATTTTTACCACCTGAAAGTGTAGTTCTCTGGCTGACAATACACCGACCAGATGACCCAGCACTGGATCCTTGTAGATGGCTTCGACAGCCAGAGGATTGATAGCAGCCTGCTCAGTCTCGCCGGCAATGGACAGCTTTACCCAACACGCCAGCAAGCAACGGAGCGAATCCCGAGGCAACCCGACTATTCGGCTGAAGCCCTGGACTGATCGTAATTTTCGTAGATCAAGTAGGGTTCGGATTCTCCGTTGACCACACTCCCGTCTACAACGACCTTGCAAATGTCCTTGTGCGATGGCAACTCGTACATGGACTCAAGAAGAATGTGCTCGAGAATCGTTCTCAGCCCTCTGGCTCCGGTTCCCCGTTCCATCGCTTTTTTGGCGATTGCCTGCAAGGCATCTTCCCTCAGTTCCAGTTCGCTGTTCTCCATTTCAAACAGGCGGACATACTGTTTGAGCAGAGCATTCTTCGGTTCGGTCAGTATCTTGACCAGTGCTTTCTCATCCAGTTCGTCAAGGGTTGCAATCACCGGCAAACGACCTACGAATTCGGGTATCAGGCCGTACTTGATGAGGTCTTCCGCTTCCACTTCCGACAACACCTGGCCAAGATTCTTCATCTGTTTCTTGGTTTTGACTTCCGCAGAAAATCCGATGCCTCCTTTTTCCGACCGGTCACGGATCAGTTTCTCCAAACCAGCAAAGGCTCCACCGACAATAAACAGGATGTTCGCAGTATTGACCTGCAAGAACTCCTGTTGCGGGTGCTTGCGTCCGCCCTGTGGAGGTACCGAGGCAATGGTTCCCTCGATCAGTTTCAGAAGTGCTTGCTGTACACCTTCACCGGAAACATCCCTGGTAATGGAAGGATTGTCCGATTTACGCGAAATCTTGTCGATCTCATCAATGTAAACGATCCCTGACTCAGCTTTTTCGACATCGTAGTCGCACTTTTGCAAGATCTTCTGGATGATGTTCTCAACGTCTTCCCCGACATAGCCCGCCTCGGTCAGCGTGGTAGCGTCCGCGATGGTAAACGGTACATCGAGCAGGCGCGCGAGTGTCTCGGCCAAAAGGGTTTTTCCCGAACCGGTCGGGCCGATCAGGAGGATGTTACTTTTTGCCAGTTCGACGTCATTACTTTTCGACTGTGCACGCAATCGTTTGTAATGGTTGTACACTGCGACCGCAAGAGCCTTTTTTGCCTTGTCTTGACCGATCACGTATTCGTCCAGCACCGTCTTGATATCCTTCGGAGTGGGGAGTTCTTCGAGACCGGAGGGCTCATCTCCCTGTAATTCCTCGCGGATGATATCGTTGCAGAGTTCGACGCATTCATCACAGACGAACACGGACGGGCCGGCAATAAGTTTCCTTACCTCATGCTGGCTTTTGCCGCAAAACGAACAGTAAAGAAGTTTTCCTTCACCGCCCTTACCTGATGTACTACCACTCATTCGTAACCTCTTTACCATTCCAATCAAGTTCTTTGCTCAAATACCATGCATTGATCTGCAGAATTTTGCAAGGGGTGCCATCCTCTTTCATAAAAATAGATTAGGCCCAGTTAAGGAAAATTACCTGCCAAATTCTTGAAAAATTCATGGCGTTTCAAGATCGGTCCGACGATTCTTTCTCGCCGTCTGCCGGTTGACGTTGCTTGAGGATCTTGTCGATCAAACCGTATTCCCTTGCATCGTCACCACTCATGAAATTGTCTCGGTCCGTATCATTTTGAATCTGCTCCAAAGCTTGACCGGTATGCTTGGACAGGATCTTATTCAACCGTTCCTTGACCAACAGGATCTCCCTGGCATGAATATCGATATCGCTGGCCTGCCCATGGAACCCGCCCAACGGTTGATGGATCATTAATCTAGAGTGTGGCAAACAGTACCGTTTTCCGGGCGCACCGCCGGCCAGCAACAGGGCTCCCATGCTCGCCGCCTGACCCAGGCACATGGTACTGACATCTGAATTGATAAACTGCATCGTATCATAAATCGAAAGGCCGGCTGTCACCGACCCCCCGGGGGAATTGATGTACAGATGAATATCCTTGTCGGGGTTTTCCGATTCCAAGAAAAGCAGCTGCGCAACAACGAGATTCGCCATGTGATCTTCGACCTGCCCAACCAGGAAGATGACTCGTTCCTTGAGAAGGCGCGAGTAGATATCGAAGGAACGCTCCCCGCGCGCGGTCTGTTCGATAACGATGGGAACTAGTCCGGATGTTCGGGTCTCGAACCTAGAATCAGGATCATGCATTGTCATTTGAATCTCTTTTCGGATAGTCAATGAGAAGGAACCAGCTCGGAGAAATCGATTGGTTGGTCAGTCACTTTGGCATCTTCCATGATCAAATCGACAACCTGCTCTTCAAGAACCATGTTTTCGATCTTCTCCAGTTCTTTTGGATTAGAATAATACCAATCAACCACGCTGTCAGGCGACTCGTAACTCTGGGACATTTCTTCAATCGCGCTGCGTACGCGCACGCCGTCGACCTTGACATTGTTCTTGTCGACGATTTCGATCAGAAGCAAGCCCAGCGCAACCCGCCGACACGCTTCCGTTTCAAAATAATCCAGTTGTTCTTCGCTTGGCTCCTGCCTTGTATCTGCCGCGGAAGATGCTTGCTGCTTCTTGATCTGTTCCACTTCCTGGTCGATCAGGGCTCGCGGAAGGTTGATCGGATTGTTCTCCAGCATCGCCGCCATCACCGCTATTTTCGTCTTACCGCCAATTGCCCGATCCCTTTCCTTCTCCAGGTTCGCCCTTACCGCTCTCCGGAAGTCGTCAAGATCACCCGTTTCAATGCCAAAATTCTTGACGAATTCCTCATCCACTTCGGGAATGATCGGTTGCTCGACCTTCTTCACCGAGATGTTGAACTCAGCAGACTTCCCGGACAGTTTCTCGTTCCGGTAACCCTCAGGAAAGGTCACATCAAATGCCTTGTCTTCGCCAGCTTTCAGACCGATCAGCTGATCCTCGAAGCCTTCGATCATTTGCCCCCCACCGATTTCGGTCTGAAAGTCGTCAACGGTTCCATTGGTGAAATCCTCATTATCTACGGTTCCCGAAAAGGAAATCGTCAGCCGGTCACCAGTATCGGATTCGCGTTCGACTTCTTCCCAGTTCGCCCGCTGGCCACGAAGTTTTACAATCCTGGCATCGATATCCACGTCGTTGATCTCGCAAACCGGTCGTACGACCTCGAGTTCTGCCGCTGGCGCGAGCTCGATGTTGGGGTATATTTCGATCGTGGCTTCAAATTCCAGCCCCTGCCCCGATTCGGCTGACGTTTTATCGATCGTGGGAACACCGACTGGACGCAGTTCGCGTTCCTGCAGCGCGTCGTTTAGCGACGACTGGATCAATTCACCCACGACCTCCTTGCGGACCGGCTCACCGTATCGCTTCCTGATGATGCTTGACGGCACCTTGCCGGGACGAAAACCATCAATGCGAGCCGACTGACTCAATGACTGCAAACGCTTGGCAATCTTTGATTGAATCTCGTCTTCAGGCACCTGCACCTTGATCTTCCGTCCAAGTTCAGATGTCTCGTCAACAGAAACCTGCATGTATTTTCCTCAAAAATTTGGTTAATTGAATTCGAAAAAGGGAAGCGTATTTTCCGTGCAGTTTCAGTCCCCCGTAACGCGGCGCTGGCTACAAGACCAAGCTGGTAAATCCTTCACGTGCCCAGGAGATATCCCGGACCCACTTGGTTCCCGGAAATTCCAACATTGCCTTCGCGATGATCCAGAATATCTGATCAACGACCATTGACGTCAACTATGATCTACAACATCATTCCGTCAATACGGTTCTGGTGCCGCTTTATGTCGCTTGGTGCGAACGGAGAGACTCGAACTCTCACAGGTTACCCCACTGGATCCTAAATCCAGCGCGTCTACCAATTCCGCCACGTTCGCGCACTTTAAGCCACATTATACTCGACTTAGGTATACTTCGGGCAAAGAATGCGCCGGCAAAATAGCCTTGTCCACGAAAACCGGCAGACTCCCGATAGCAATCCCCAACGGCGAGTTTCTATCCCGTTTTAATGTCTCTTACCCATTTTACGATGCCAAGTAAATACTCGTCACTCACCCTGTTCATCCTGCCTCTCAGTTACCTTTTGACCGCCATTTTCTTTGCGGCATTGCTAGCGTATCCGATCTACACACTGCTTGATCTCAACATCTCGTTCCCGAGACTGGTCAACCGGCTCGGACTGGGTCTACTGATGCTAGCCATTATCCCGATGGCAGGAAAAATCAACCTGTCACTGCTAGAAATGGGGTTTGCTCCCGATTTTTCAACCATACTGAAACAATTTTTCCGCGGCTTCCTGCTGGGCTTTCTGATCCTCGGCGTGATCACGTTAGTGCTGCTCTGGCTGGACATTCGGGTCATCCGGGAAAGTGAGATCGCCCGCGACAGACTGTTGTACAACCTGTCTTCTGCAATTGCGACAGGCCTGATCGTTTCCATCCTGGAAGAGACCCTGTTCCGTGGATTACTTTTTCGCTCACTCTTCCGCTGGGGCAACCTGCGCAGCGCAGTTCTGATCACGGCGTTTTTCTATGCCGGACTGCATTTCGTTGGCGGCCGCGGCTCCGTCCCGACCAACGAAATCGGCTGGGCGACAGGCTTGCAGTTGGTACCAGCAGCGCTGCTACAGATCTTCGACCCTTCCAATCTCGACTCTTTCCTGGCACTTTTCGCGGTCAGCGTTTTCCTAACCACCGTTCTGATCGAACGGCCGAACGGAATCGGATATTGCATCGGACTTCACGCTGCATGGGTTTTCGTTCTCAAGCTGACCAAACGCTATACCGAGCTAACCGCCGATTCCCCGTTCGGTTTCCTCGTAGGAAGCCACGATGGAGTTACCGGCATTCTTGTTTTTGCCTGGCTGTCAGTACTTACATCGATTTACTGGCTTAAAATCCGCAGAAAACAGGACCACCAGCTCTAAAACGGCAGACATCCGGTTCCCCAAAACCTCGCATTACTCGATGGTGTCGGCTAGCGAATGATCCCCGACACGGTGAAATGGCGGTCGCTGACGGCTTCCAGCGACAGGTATTCCAGGCCATATGCTTTCAATTGGCCCGAAATTTCGTCAAGGGTAAAGGCAGCCAGAAGCGAATTGAAAAAATCCCTTCGAAGTACTTCCGGTTCCCTTTCGGCATAACGGCCAACCATTCCAGCGGCAGATTCCCTGCTCTCGGGTCGAAACAAATCCATGACGAAAACAACCGAGCCGGGCTTCGAATAGCGCCTGATGACTGACCATAGCACAGCGGAATCCGGCAGGTGGTGCAGCAAACTATTGCTGAAGATCAAATCGTACTGTTCTGCCGGCAGTTCAGCAGCCGGAAGCCTGCCCTGAATGAACCAGATCCGGTCCACAAGGTCCGGCCGGCGAACGAGACGCGTTTCGCCATAGGAAAGCATGGTTGCCGACCCGTCGACCGCGTGAATCGTGCATTCGGAAAAAGCCTCGGCAAAGCGAAAAGAAATATCACCAGGGCCGCAACCCAAATCTAGCGCCAACCCTCGAACCGGTTGATCAGGGAATCGCGACCGGAACAGCTCAATGAAATGAGAATGAGGTTCATCAAAATCCGCTGCCGCGTACGCGATGACCTGTTCTTCATCTTCCATCAGCTCTTTTTCAAGTGTTCTCTTCATCCACTGACTCCCATCGATCAAACATCGCCGCCTGGCCACACAACCTCTCATCCATACTAAGAAGGTTCCAGACAACGGCTTCGCTGATGAAGAATCGTCTGCCAGTTTTCGATATCCGGACACCTTGATATTGGTCAATGAAACCCCGGGAAGCAACTTCCCGCAGAATACGTTCTCGTTCCTCTCGGTTGACCGGTTCAGCAGAATGACGCGACGGGGTTTTCAGGAAATCGGCCCAGGTCATTTCAAACAGGCGTTGTCCGGCCCGATTCGCATAGGTAAAAACAGGGTCCGCGCTGCTATCATGGGACAACAAGACGAACGGCGCGTGATAGAGAAATTCAGCCGCGTCCCGACCATCGACACCTAAATCCACCAGGTCCTGCCCAGTCCAGTACCGCAGGCTCTTCCGCAGAATCGCCACGTGGTTCTCCTGATACGAATTTCCTGGACCCGGCTCATCAACGATCACCGTGGTGTTTTCAGAAGACTTGATTGACAATACCCGCTAGCGGAATTTTCCGTCCCCTCATTCACTCAACACCCGGAGACACTGCCATGTATGCCGTTTTTCCTGTCATGCTAGCCCTACTCGTTGTAATCGCTCCGGCTTCCTCTGACGCTTTCGCGGCCGAACTAACCAGCCCCTCACCCAACGGGCTCACGATACCCAAGGGATACAAAAAATGGAAGCTGGTCGGCATTTCCCATCGCAAGGACAATGAATCTCTGCGGGCAATTCTTGGCAACGCTGTTGCACACAGGGCAATCCGAAATGGGGGCACATGGAACTGGCCAAAAGGGACGATCCTTGCCAAGCTTGTGTGGAAGGATAGGCAACACCCCCAATGGCCGGATGCAATCATCCCCGGAGAACAGTCTCATATCGAATTCATGTTCAAGGATCCTCGGAAGTTCGCATCGACTGGAGGCTGGGGCTACGCCCGCTGGCTAGGACAGAAACTGGAACCTTATCCTGACAATGGCTCCGAATGTTTCGCTTGTCACACGAGAGTCAAGGACAACGATTACGTATTCACCCGACCCGCGCCCCTGCCCTGAATATGATGCTAAAAAAGTCTGTAGGCGGAAACCATCAGTTGCCGGTACCCGCATCAAGGTTACAGACGAACAGGTGGCTTGATTCAGGTTTGCGATTGAACTTGCCAGGTGTCATTTACCGATCGAATTTGGTAAAGTTCGCCCGGTTTTCGCCGGCGAGCTGACTCCGCCGGAACGAAGTCATATTCGAACCATTAGCCAATATAAACCGTGGACTATGACAACTCCTGATCGGTTGGCATTTCTAACCAAAGTTTCCGTCATTGTCCCATTGCCCAGCAGGCTCAACGTTATATCCACGACGGTTTTTCCTCCTGAATTAAACATTATTCTCCCCGAATGGAACGCCGAATAAAAACAGGCCTAACCGGTCTTCTTTGTCTTCTCGGCATCCTAGTAGGGCCTGTCTGGGCCGAGCCGACCCTGCGCATCGGGGTCCTTGCCTACGGCACGCTCAACTGGGAGCTGGAAACAATCAAACAGCATCAACTCGACCAGAAGAATGGATTCCAGATCACCCAGCGAAAACTGGCAACGCCCCAGGCGGGTAAAATCGCCCTGCTGTCCGAAGCGGCGGATGTCATCATATCCGACTGGACCTGGGTGTCCCGGCAGAGAGCGGCCGGCCGCAACTTCACCTTCTGGCCTTACTCCGCCACCTCAGGAGCTCTGGTGATTCCCCGTGGCTCTTCCATCAAGGAATTGGCTGACCTCAGTGGAAAACGCATCGGCATTGCCGGTGGAGAGCTCGACAAGAATTGGCTGCTCCTGACCGCGTTGGCGAAACGCAACGAAAACCTCGACCTGAACATCAGTGTTGAAAAGATATTTGGCGCCCCTCCACTATTGAACCAGCAATTAACACAAGGCAATCTTGATGCACTATTGACCTACTGGCACTATGCCGCTCGCCTGGAAGCAACTGGTTTTCAAGAATTAATGAATGGACAAGTCATTCTCGAAAAACTGGGAGTTGAACCGGCCATCCCAACCATTGGTTACGTGTTCAGGGAGGACTGGGCTGAAAACAACCGGTCCCTTGTCGATGGTTTCCTGGCGGCAACAGTGGAGGCAAAAAACCTTCTTTGCGAATCGGACCCGGCATGGCAAGCGATCGAACCATTGACTCGAACCGAGTTATCACAGGTTCGGAACCAACTCAGAAAAAGTTACTGCGCCGGCCGAATCGCTAACTGGGGCAAAAAAGAAAAATCGGCCATCGCCGAGGTCTTCAAACTCCTCCATGAAACGGCAGGCCCTCGCTTGACAGGCCGGTCTCCCGTGCTCCAGCCCGGAACGTTCTGGAGCCGGCAAACGATCCCGAACACCGAAATCGACCGCCCTCCAGCCAGCGCCATTTAGCCCGCCACCAATGCCACAAGCGAAATTCCTGCCCCTGATTTCACTCGCAACCCTGATCATCGTCTGGGAAATCATTTCCGTTGTGATCGATTCGCCTTCATTACCCTCGCCGGAACGAGTCATCCAGGTGCTGATTGAAGAAACCATCAACGGCACCCTGCTTTCCAACCTGGGAGTCACCCTGACAAGACTCGCCATTAGTTTCATTATCGCGATGCTGTTGGGTTCTGCAATCGGAATCCTGCTGGGTCGCAGAAACAGGCTGAACCAGTTCTTTGACGGATGGATTATCATCCTGCTGAATATTCCCGCTCTGGTTACCATCATCCTGAGCTACGTGTGGTTCGGACTAGTCGAAAGTGCAGCGATCCTTGCGGTCGTTGTAAATAAGGTACCCAACGTTGTCGTGACTCTGCGCGAGGGAACCCGGGTGCTGGACCGGAACCTACTGGAACTGGCCGAAGTCTACCAATTGCCCCGTATGCAGACATTCACGGACGTGATCTGCCCGCAACTCTACCCATTCTTCATGACCGCGGCCCGCACCGGTCTGGCCCTGATCTGGAAAATCATCCTGGTTGTCGAGATGCTCGGTCGGAGCGACGGAATGGGCTACCAGCTACATCTCTATTTTCAGCTCTTTGACGTAGCCGGCATCCTGGCTTATACCGTGGCTTTTATCGCGGTCATCCAGTTAATCGAACTTCTGATCCTGAAACCGATCGACCAGCATGCCCAACGGTGGCGTCGGTGACTGCTGTCAACATCCACATTCGCTCGAAGAGCTTTCACCGGACCGACGGCGGCCAGAAGCAACTGGTAATCCGGCAACTCGAGTTCTCCGTACGCAGCGGAGAATTCCTCTGCCTGGTCGGTCCTTCCGGATGCGGCAAAACAACCCTGCTGCACCTCATCGCCGGCCTGGACAAGCAATTCGATGGAAACATAAGTTTCAACGAGCAAGACGTTCCACCTCTGGTTGGCTACGTCTTCCAGGAACCGAGGCTGCTACCCTGGAGAACGGTCAGGGACAATATCGATCTCGTTCTGAAGCCCAACAGACCCCACGAAGACGTCGACCGGCTGTTGGAAAATATGGGACTGGGCCAGGTACAAGACGTGTATCCCGAAAGGCTGTCACTAGGAATGAGCCGCAGGGTCGCACTAGCACGCGCTTTCGCAATCCAGCCAGACCTGTTACTGATGGACGAACCGTTCGTCTCGCTGGATGCACCAACCGCAAGAAACGTCCATGCACTGCTATCCAGAGTCTGGCACCAAAGGCCCCACACCGTCATCTTCGTCACACACGATCTACGAGAAGCCATCAGGCTGGCCGACCGGCTGGTTTTCCTTTCCAATCCACCGATGCGGGTAGTCACCGATATTCCGGTTGACATTCCTCGGGCCGATCGCCATCTACCAGACAAGATCGATGCATTTCGCCGACAACTGGCTACGCGACACCCGAAAATACGCGACCTGATCTAACCGGAGGAACTCTCCGGTTCTGCACCTGAATTCGCAAGCGCCGGCATCCATTCCTCCGCATTGCGGCGTATCAAACTAGCCTAGAAACGGGTCTTCCGCAGCAGCTCGGTCCTAAAGTCACCCTCACAGGCCTGACTCTCATCAGCCTTGTCCATCGGGCACGACATGTCGGCTGGTACAATGGTTTTGACGAAAGCGCAAACCGCCGGACTGGTGCATCAAATCAACCGAGGAGCACAGCATGACAACCTTTCTTGCCGAGTACGGAATGTTCCTGGCCAAGCTCCTGACCCTACTTGGCATCCTTTTAATCATCATAATGGTGCTTTTCCGACTTTGTTCCAAATCTAGAGCCGAAGGCCAGGGGCGGCTCAAAATCCGGAAACTCAACGACAAATACCGAAACATGAACCTAATGTTGCAGTCGGCCGTTCTACCTAGAAAAGCCTTCAAGAAGGAACTGCGTAGGTTCAAGCTAGAACGAAAAAGGGAACGGAAGAAAACAGATCCGAAAGAAAGGAAACGCATCTTCGTCCTGAGATTCTTAGGCGATATCCGCGCAAGGGCTGCAGCGTCTCTTCGCGAAAGCATCACAGCAATCCTGACCCTGGCCGAAACCGGCGATGAAGTCGTTCTTGTTCTGGAAAGCGCCGGGGGAACCGTTCACGACTACGGGTTTGCCGCATCGCAACTGCTTCGAATCCGTAATCAGGGTATCCGGTTAACCACTGCGATCGATAAGGTTGCCGCCAGTGGTGGGTACATGATGGCCTGTGTAGCCGATCGCATTATTGCGGCACCGTTTGCAATTGTCGGATCGATCGGAGTCATCAGCCAGGTGCCGAATTTTAACCGCCTGTTGAAAAAACACGATATCGACTATGAACAGATTACCGCCGGGGAATTCAAGCGAACGCTCTCGGTGTTTGGAGAAAACACCGACAAGGGACGCGACAAGGCGCGGCAGAACATCGAGGAAACTCACGAATTGTTCAAGGCCTTCGTAGCCAACAACCGCAGGGTTGTCGATATCGAAGACATTGCCACCGGCGAGCACTGGTACGGCACGCGAGCACTGGAACTGAAACTGGTGGACCAACTCTGCACCAGCGATGACTACCTGTACCAGGCGGCGGAAAACTCGGACGTATACGAAGTCGCCTACGTCCATCGGAAAACGTTCGGTGGGCGGCTGTGGTCAGGCGCAGCGGCCGCAATTCGACGGCTGTTCAGTTGAGCCGGGAAAATGGCCACCGATCGATCTCCTGACGATATACGACCAGCGATATCCCCTCCATCGAGCCAAGATTTTGCCATCCCGCCGCGCTGCGGAACAGATTGGGCGACCGGTTGAAGAAGAAAAGGCTTTGCGGACGGGAAGAACGGCCAAGAATGCACATGGTGGCCAAAGCCATCAGCGTAATGGCTTTCTGGTTGCCCTTTTCCGCGGGCAATACAGCAGAGCCCTGCTTTGACCAGAACGCTGGATTCAAAAGCCACTTTTCCGATTGCCGCATCAAAGCCAACAAAGGCGATGCACTCGCCCAATACAACCTCGGTTTCATGTACGAGGATGGACACAGCGGCACAAGAAACCCAGAAAAAGCCGTTTACTGGTATGCTCAGGCAGCCGAACAGAACGACATTTCCGCACAGCTCAACCTGGCCTGGTTCTATTTTTCAGGCTTCGAAAAAAAAATTCCACGGGACGAAAAGAAGGCTATTTACTGGTACACTCGCGCTGCCCTACAGGGAAGCCTGCTCGCCCAGTATATGCTCGGTTGGATGTACCACGAAGGGACGGGGACCCTGTCGCCGAACTACGAAAAAGCGGTTCACTGGTACACTCGGGCCGCCTGGCAGGGAGACCCGCGCGCTCAGATCGCGCTCGGAATGCTGTATTACGAAGGCGAAAAAGTGCCCGCCGATTATGAGAAAGCCATTCTATTCCTAACCATGGCCAAAGCTAACGGGATCGAGGAGGCGGCAGGATTAAAAAAGCTTGCCGAACAAAAGCGAAACGTCGGACCGAGTGACACGGAAAAATCGTCCGCACAATAACCAGCGCAACGTCGCTGACACCCCAAGACAATTGCTGGCATCAGCGCCCGTCCGAGCCGGGACCTTCCGACCTCTCGGCTGGTTTCTAGTCGCCGATTTTCAAAAGCCAGCCGCCATTACCCACACAGGAACTCTGGGAACTGCTGCCCGTGATATTCACCCGGGCATAGGCGCCGAGGATATCCGACGGCAGTTTCCCTCTCACCCTGATAGGCCCTCGTTGCTCAATCTCGAGGGCCACCTCGTGTCCCTTGACCATCACCCTGATCGAGCGTGGGTTGGTATTGGGCGAAGCCGTGAACGAGAAATCCGAACCGCGAGATACTGCACTTCCTGCTGCAGGCACCATGTCCTTAAAGGCTGGCGGGTTGCAACCCCGCCCGGCACAGCGATTACTCCAGGCACTCGGTGCGATCAACACCATGACCAGAAAAACAAGGAATTTTTGTTGGTATCCGGTTTTATCCATTTCCGCCTCTAACTAGCATTCACCCCAAGGATATTCCTTTGCCAACTACCGCGGGGACTAAGATGATCCGTATCCATCCAGCACCACACGCACCCTCAATGTCAATGATGACACCGCCCTTCTCAATCGTGAGCATTTTGTGGATTCCCCCGAGACTGCCCCTTTCCTAGTCTTAGCGATCTCCATGTTCGTCTTCACTGGACTCGCCATAAGAAAGTCCCAACAAAACGCCGACAAAACCTGAAGTAAGAAAAACACAGAACGCTACAGCAACGCCATCATAAACCTCAACCATGAACTTCAAATAGTTGATTGCGCCGAGCGCCAACACGACTATCGCATCAATGCGCATATCGATTACCTATCGATTTCACCATCCCCTATCCTTCGTTCTGAACCCTAAGAAAGACCTGCCTGAACAACTTGATCGCGTAGGGCATTCTCATATCTTACGCTCACATGATTGTTCATCATACCAATGCCTTCAGAAGGGGCAATCCTCTTGGTCTCTTTCATGTAGTCAATGACAGTATTGCCTTCTAGATCGATCACTTGTTGGCTTCAGTTCTTTATGCGTTCCGCTCGGACCCGGTATTTCACATCCATTTCATCTGCAACCTGCAGCACTCCCATTATCACCCTGAATGGCGTTATGCCCAATTGGCTATGAGCTAACCTGAAGACGCCCGACGCCTCCAGCTCATCGCCTTTCAATCGCAGAGCGACTGGAATTGACAGCTCAATAACCCGACCCAGGAATTCCACAGATAGATTAAGCACGGATTCCAGATCCTGGCCGGAGGAGCCCTTTCTGCCCTTGACCCTGATAATCGGATACTGTTCGGCATTGAGGAGCCCTTTGCCCAGCATATTGGCGCGGGTTCCATCGATATCATCCGCCGAGGGCTCACTGGAAAACCCCCTCCCTTCCTCGCTCCTCAGTACAGGATCATCAACGATCAACAGGTCCACCGGAATCGCCAGTTCGACGCTCGACTGCTCGACATTCGGGTGCAAATGCACGGTGCCTTCGAAGTGACCAACCGAGATCACATGGTTATGCCCGAATCGTGCCAGCATTCCCGCCCGGTAAATGAAAAAACGGATGTCGGAACTCTCCGCGTCTATCTTGTAGATATCCAACGCCGACTGGAAATCTGTCTGTCCATGAGCGACACCACTCGACATCAACAATGCAACAGAGAGCAATAAAAAAACCTGGTACATGCTATCAGCAGGGTGGTGGGTCCATGTAGACAGGGCATGATCTCGCGTTTTGTTGTCAGCGCCACCACTAATGGTTTGCCTTCAGCACCACTCGCCCGGGAGTCGACACGACGATCTTGCCGAAATCGAGGATCCATGTCACTGATAACGGTGCGGCAGGTACTGTTTGAAACGACCCTCAGAGCTCAGGAAAATCCTGTCCGTACTTTCCGACTGATCCAAGAAAACGTGGCCGAAGGCACACTTTTGTTTATCGATTATGGCGACTGATCCACACTAGCCTTGTTACCGCTAGATGCGGAATCACCCCATTAGAGCGTCCCCGCTCTAGTCAATGCATTCAATAATCATCGATTTGGCCTTTTGGTGAAAGTCGAATTCGGCCAAATGGTGAACTTTTTCGTTCGCATTGAAAACAAGTTCGCCCCCTTCCTGAATTTGTTCATCGGTAATACCCAAGGATTTCGCCAATCCTGGGTATCTAGATAATTCAGCCAACGGCGGAGTGAACCTCCTTTTTTCGAAAAGCCGGGTCTGTGCGTTGGGTCCGACTACCATACTGTCTATTCGGCTTTCCCAGTTCTCGCCTTGCACCCTACGGAGATTGGACAACTTAGCTGGCCCTTCGATACGGACTACAGGGCCCCCGTAATCGGGACCCTCATAAAACTCAGACCAGCAATCGGAATGTGACTTCGCTGCATAAGCACTGGTTGAATATACAATAATCGCCACCATAAGGAACACTGAATTGATGACTCGCATAATTTCCTCCTTTTCCCGTCACGGCATGTTCGAATTAGACAGGATTGGATGAGGTTTTGTTCTGTAGGAGAATCTTTTTTAATTTTCTGTGACCAACAACCGGGGTTGTATCGGATCAGAATGGCCTTTCCAACGAAAACATCGCGATCACGTATTGTTTAACATATCATTGTGGAGGCAGGGTTTTTCATGCCACATCTACTGACACGCAAATAGAAAATTTTTGCCAACCCTAGATTCAATCCAACAATGCCATTGAAAGCACATTCAGGTCAACATTCAACATCGGCCATGAAGCCAGGAACGGTAAACCGGAACGCCAAGGCCGTGTTGGATCATCCCAAGGTATCAACAAGAATTTGGAATTGCAGAAGACGACACGCGAGCGATCACCAGATTACGGGCGATTCGCTGATAGAGCAGTTACAGGATGAATATGGCCAGGCCATGTAGACGGGTCATGCCGTTGCGGCAGTTGGAACGACCTGGGCGTTGGCTACACTCCACCGGGATCCGACCACCGCACGTGATAATCACCGCTTCCATGACCCAAATTATTCAGAAGGCTTCGCAAAGGGACCAACATAATTCTTTTATGGGTCGAAAGTAAATTGTAACCAAAGCCATGGATGCACTTACAAGCTTAGAAAGCTTAGAAAGGACTTTAAAATGTTTTGCTAAAGTGTAGAAGTTAACCTAGCTGATCCAAGGTGGAACTGTCTGCTAAGGGCAGTACCTCCATACACTGGCTAGAGCTTAATATATTAGGGCCTATAGCTAAATTAAACTCTATAAGCTCACATTCATTTTCAAATCCAGAAGCAATCTTAAAAACCCCGCCAGACTCGAATCTGACAGGGTTTCTACTATCCATTAAAGAGCCGCCTAGGAAACACAGGGGCCGTTCGAGCAATGCCGGGTTTTACCCCATGGATCTACCCAGATACAGTTGATGTAATGACCTCTTAGAATTGTATGGGTCGCCCCTCCTTCTCCAGGTCGTTATACCTCGCGTACGATAGGGAATGTGACGTCTATTCTTGGTTTCCAAGATTTAGTAGTCTCGTATTGGTACAACTGAAATGGAATTTTTCGGTGATCCATCCACCAGTCTGTCGCTGTAAGTCAGATAAATGATCACGCGACGTCTGGGGTCATAAAAGCGCACGACCTGCAGGGTCTTGAAAAGAATCGACGCCCGTTCCTTGAACACCTCTTCACCGTCACCACCCCCATTCGCGATGTCTTCTGGCAATTTGATGGGCCCGGTTTGTCGACAGGCAATCGAGGCATCGGCGGTATCTTCCGCCAGACCCACGGCGCCAGACAGACCCCCGGTCTTAGCGCGACTCAAATAACAGGTTGCCCCAGGAATGCGTGGATCATCAAAGGCCTCTACAACGATCTTGTCATTCGGCCCAGCCATTCGAAACTTGGTGCTGACTTCGCCAATTTCTTCTGCCTGTATCAGGCTAGCCGCCGATAACATCGCCGCTGTCGTGAGGGTAAACGCCTTCGACCGCATACCTCTCCGTTTCATGAGATCTTCTCCTTGAATATAAAGTTTCTTATACTGATTCTTCATGTTTCCACTGTGGCCACCTGCAGTATACGATCACATCCCCCGAACGCGCGAATTCAACGCCGGGTCGATACGAACTTATCAGTGCTATCACTTTGCTCCCATTCAGAAGCAGCCTTGATGAAAAACCCCGCCAGATCCGAAGCTGACGGGATTTACCCATGACAGGGCTATCTGGGAAACACGATAGCCCTTCGAGCACTACGGGCTTTTACCCCATGGGCCTGCCCAGGTACAGTTGATGCAATGACTGCCGAAAGCTTGAGGTTCTCGAGCGAGTGACATGTATTGGGGTCCGCAATTAATCCACCTTACACTTGTAACCCGAGTGGGTTTGATACCAAGAACGAAGCCAGTTTTCTGAAAGTTTCATTGCCTCTGATGGGCGAGGTGCGACGGTCAGAATGTCGATGCGTTTGATCAGCCCCTGATCCAAAGGGTCAATGACATAGAGATCCATCCGCTTACCGCCCTGCTCGAAGATGCCGCAGGGGTAATCACAAGCTTGAGGCAGACCGACCTCACCGGGGTAAAGATGTCCGGTATCCCGATTCGCTGTGTCCAGACTTCGAATCGCTCTACCCTAATCTGTAGCGGGGGTCCCCGGGATCTCATACACTTTTATGACCTCTCTGGGCCACTCCATTAATACACCGCCAGCACAAAGCACCTAGCCCCTCGCGAACCGAACCCAGCACCTCAACTCCATTCCCCCCACATCATTAACACCCGATCACACCATTCAAACAAAGCAGCCGAGAGCGTTTACTGTGACTACCAGTGACCGCTAGCACCCCTTATCTTGTTGTTTAAAACAACAGAGAAGCTGTCGTTTCAAAGCAGGAGTCTTTTTATTAAAATTAATTAAAAAAAGCAATCAACGGGGTGTTGGTAAACCTCAAAAACGGCCCCATCTAGTTGCTAAAAATGGTAATCACGAAATTCAGTACCGATTCAAAGGCAAAAGTGAGCTTAGGCTAGGCGAAGGAACCGGGTGGCTATCTAAATGTTACGGTAGACACTGTCCATCCGACAGAACAAGAACGTTTGAGCTAAACACATTTTCTGACCATGGCCTGATGTACTGCTTTCCGCTTGGAGGGTAGGCAACAATGTCTCCTAACAAAAACATCAACTTCGCGCCTATGGCGCCGGACGCTCGTGCCTCGCGCCGGTTATGTTGGCGTTATGTGTTTTCAAAAAGACAATTTTATTTTTGACCTGGTGAATTCGAATGTGTAAAGTTTAATATTTCACCAATTAATTAAAGAATATATTATGAGTAAAGGGACAGTAAAGTGGTTCGATGCAAGTAAAGGTTATGGTTTTATTACTCCAGAAGATGGTGGTAAAGATCTTTTCGTTCATCATTCAGAAATTCAAAGTGGTGGAGGTTATGCATCTCTTAATGACGGCCAAGCGGTAGAATATGAAGTAGGCCAAGGCCAGAAAGGTCCTTGTGCTAACAAAGTTGTAGCAATTTAGTAAAAAACACATAACAAGTCGCTTAACTTGACCGGCGCATAATACGCACCGATCAAGTTAGCTCAAACGTTATAGGGCGGCTTAAAGTC
>DBZZ01000010.1:20764-22764 GCA_002311315.1 Methylococcaceae bacterium UBA1147
TTTTTCCATTAACAAGGAAATGCCACTTTGTTGCTGATTCCGTCTATTGCCTTGGTGGGGATTGCTATTTGACTAAAGTGATTTTGGCGCTATTTTGACTCACAAAATAAAGGCCGTCGAAAAAACTCAATGGCCATCCCGTGCTTAATTAAAAAGATTGGCTGTGGATTTCTTGGCTGCCTTTGCGGCTTTCTTCTCTTTTGCCGTTAAAAGCGGTTTCTTTTTGACATTCTTTTTACTGTCTTGTCCTTTACTCATGATACTTTCCTCTTGAGGTAACCTCTTAAACCTAAAGTCAGTTTGAGCCAACCTAAGGACTGTGGTTACTCAACGACCTCCATTCAAGCAGCGAAGTCGATGCGTAACACTATCAGTATGGCCCTATGGGCGATCAATTGATAGGATCAGCTGGTCGTCATGTGCATTAATGTCTGTTATTGGCACATACTATACATATCACGAAGATTCAGAGTATTACATGTTTCCCTATAACAAGGCGTTCAATTTGACGCCTAAAAGCGGCGCAAATTAACCTAACGTTAGGAACTCGAGCTCCCCAGTCTATGGAAAGATTAGTTGTACTCGTTGATGTGCAGAATATTTATTACACGACAAAGCAATCTTATAATTGTAATTTTGATTACAATAAGTTTTGGGCGAAAGTCACTTCAAATAGGAAGGTAATAAAAGCGATTGCTTACGCCATAAATCGCGATGATGACAAACAAAGACAGTTTCAAAATATACTTAGAGCGATCGGTTTTGAGGTAAAACTTAAGCCATTTATCCAAAGGGTTGATGGGTCAGCAAAAGGCGATTGGGATGTGGGCATAACTCTCGACGCTATAGAGTACGCCAAAAATGCAGATGTGGTCGTGTTAGCATCAGGTGATGGGGATTTTGATTTGCTGGTTGAAAAAATCCGTAAAGATTTAAATGCGATAGTAGAAGTCTACGGTGTACCTAAGTTTACATCTACTTCACTAATTAGTTCAGCATCAAAATACATTCCAATTAATAAGAATCTTTTATTAGATGCATCGAAAAGATAATCAAGAACTCCTAACAAGCGCATACAGCCCCCTCCTAAGGATGGCGGTGTGACCGGGGGACGGCAGATACCTCGCGGTTGAAGCATTTTAGTATTGAACAGCCCCACAGGCCACTCAACACGCTAGTGTGGCCCTTCAGAAAGCTATGGATTAAACGCCGTTGTGTACGCTATCGACATCGATGAGATCCAAATAAACACGTTTATCTCGATCATTGGGCTATAAGCTTCTAAATGATGGGATTCAGTTCCGTGTTGGTGGTTGGTGATTCTGGCGTCGTGGAAACCGTACGCATACTGACTAGTACCCAGAGCATATGCACCCTCCTTAAAGGCTTGGGTCCCACTTCGTGGAGGATATTCACTGACTAGCTAGTACCCCTAGCATATGCACTTTGCCCTCAAGGCTAGTACCCGCAGCTTCTGCATCGGGCGGATCATTCCGATACTGCAGAGACCACCCATTTCTCTTTCCCACCTCGTTATGAAATTGGGCTGCTGAATTGCTCCGACCGTGCGACTCCTGTTCCGAAACAGAGACGGTTTGGTCGGGTTATCAGAAAGACGCTAAGTCTATATTGCCTTAGGGAAAAATGGGGTTGCCCACAATTGCGGTGGATAACCTAGTGCATTGTTCCTTGAAAGAAGCTCCAGAGACTATTTTTGTTGCTTTGTTGTTGGATTGGACAATTTTTAGACAGCACCGGATCATAGCTATGAATCAATGACTTAAAGGTCATCATTAGGGGCCTCTTACCTTTCCGCAATGCCTACCTGACAAAGTGTTGCCATGTACTCTAGCGGTGCATAATTCCGGGCTTTTCGGGAGATGCCTTAGTCAGGGGCAAGATGACAACATGGGTAGAGATAACCGTAGTTCGAAAATCATCTGGCGCTTCAGGCAGTAAGGCTCTCCACAAATAATTTATCGCCGATTCGAACCTTCCCT
>DBZZ01000010.1:23090-23293 GCA_002311315.1 Methylococcaceae bacterium UBA1147
CCTTTTGGCGTCCTAATTCACCTAAGCAGAGGTATCGATTTGGCGGCCCAAGACAGGGTCGTCGAGATGAAGAACGCAACACCAGATCCGGAGGTCAGAAGTCGGTTAAATTACGTTCGTCAACTCTGAGCCTACGCCTCCGAATAATCTTTTCATAGAAGTTTTTTCTAAGCATTCTTGTAACAGTTAGTTCAGATATATCA
>DBZZ01000020.1:0-166 GCA_002311315.1 Methylococcaceae bacterium UBA1147
GTGTCGAAGGTATCCGTTTCCCGACGCGCGGGCTCTCCGCAACCTGGACACCGCGTGTTGATAAAGGATTCCATTTTCGACAAAGGCGATCCGCTGCCGTCGAGGTTCACATCGCCGGGCAGTTCAACGGGCAGTTGGTCATCCGGAACCGCCACGGTCCCGCAAT